>JAFMLQ010000016.1 GCA_017852075.1 Flavobacteriaceae bacterium
TTTAGTCTTTCAATTTCATTTTGTTGATCTATCACTGCATTGACCAAAACGGGAACTAAATCTTGATAATTAAGACTTTTTTCCCTTGGCTTTCGTGTACTAAATTCGGACAATACCATCTACGAAAGAGTTTTCTTGAAGCTGTTTCCACTCGCTTTCTTTTCCAAAGGAAAGCACCCCTTTTTTTTCTTTTCGTTCTGTTATGATTTGACCCCCACTAAAATAAGTCTCTTTAAATGCGACATGAACTTCTTTACCATTTCCAATGTACAAATCTCCAAAAACACTGAGTTGAGCGCCGTAGAATATACAGGGAATTAGTAAAAATAACAAACGTGTTATTTTGCAATTTTGGGGCATAAAAGATTTTTTGTACCCCTAATATAAAAATTAAGTCAAATTAAATCAATCCTGCCCTTCTTAGTAGCGCTTCAGGATCGGGAGATTTTCCTCGAAAACGTTTGTATAAGGTCATTGGGTGTGCGGTTCCCCCTTGGGAAAGGATGTGTTCCAAAAAGTGTGTCGCAGTTTTTTTGTGAAAAATTCCATTTTCCAAAAACAGTTCAAATGCGTCAGCATCCAGCACCTCTGCCCATTTATAGCTGTAATAGCCTGCTGCATAACCTCCTTGGAATATATGAGAAAAAGCAGTACTCATACAGTTTTCGTCGGAATCCTTTGTAAATTGAAGTGGTGCAAGTTGTACTTTTTCATGTGCTTTGACGTCTTTGATTTGAGTGGCTTTGCTGTTGTGAAACGATAAATCCAAATAGCCAAAACTCAACTGCCTTAACGTTTGTAAGCCTTGCTGAAAATGAGCTGCTTTTTTGATTTTTTCCACCATTTCTTGTGGGATGACTTCTTGGGTTTTATAGTGTTTTGCAAAAAGTGCTAGTGACTCAGGTTGATAACACCAGTTTTCCATAATTTGACTGGGAAGCTCTACAAAATCCCAAAACACACTAGTTCCACTTAACGCACTGTAAGTGGTATTGGCAAGCATGCCATGAAGGGCATGACCAAATTCATGAAATAAAGTTGTAACTTCTTGAAACGTTAAGAAAGAGGGTAGGGTTTCAGTTGGTCTTGAAAAGTTACACACAATTGAAATATGAGGTCGCTGGTCTTTTTTTTGAGATCGAAAGCGGGTCATCCAAGCTCCATTTCTCTTTCCTGGTCTCGGAAAAAAATCGGTGTACAAAAGAGCGTAAAAAGCACCTTTCCTATATACTTCAAACACACGCACTTCGTCGTGATAGCCTTCTATGGATGAATTTTCTTTAAACTCCAAATCATAGAGTTTATGAACTACCTCAAACAATCCTTTTAGGACCTGGTCTAGAGGAAAATAAGGCTTGAGTTTCTGCTCATCTAGTTCCAATTCACGTTGTTTTACTTTTTCTGTAACAAAAGCAGTATCCCATTTTTCAAGTTCAGTGAGATTTAGATTCTGTTCAGCAAAGGACTGCAGAGCTTTCCATTCTCTTTTGGCGGCAGGTTTTGCTTTTTCAGTCAAATTATCTAAAAACTGCTGCACTTCATTTGCTGTTTTTGCCATACGTTCTTCCAACACAAACGCAGCATGAGATTCATAGCCCAAAAGTGTTGCACGCTCGTGGCGGAGTTTGACAATTTCTAGTATTGTATTGAGGTTATTATTCGGGTTGTTTTGAAAACCTCTTTTTCCAAAAGCGAGGCTCATTTTTTTCCGAAGTTCTCGATCTTCAGCATAGGTCATAAAGGGGACATAGCTCGGATAGTCTAAGGTAAAGACCCATCCTTTTTTTTGTTTTTGTTCTGCTACAGCTTTTGCCATTTCAATAGCAGAAGAGGGAAGACCCTTTAGTTGAGATTCATTTTCAATATGTAAAATGAAGTCTTGTGTATCTGACAAAACATGCTCTCCAAAAGTCAAACTCAATTTTGCCAATTGGGTGTCTAATGTTCTAAGCTTTTCTTTGGAGGAGTTGTCAAGTAATGCTCCATTACGAACAAAGCCCTTGAACTCCTTTTCCAAAAGAGTGATTTGCTCCTCGCTGAGTTTTGATCGGTCTTCGTTTTCGTTAACATATCGAATGCGTTCAAACAAGGACTCATTCAGTCTGATATCATTTTGAAATTTTGTAAGTAGGGGAGCCGCTTCCTGAGTTACCGCTTGTAAGGCTTCACTGGTTTCTGCGTTGTTGAGGTTGAATAATAAAGTTGTATTTCTTTCAACTAAGGTGCCACAAGCTTCTAAAGGCTCTAAAGTATTTTCAAAGCTCGGAGTATTTGTTTGATTACAAATCGCATCAATTTCTTCTAAGGCAATGGAAACACTTTGCTGAATTGCAGGAATGAAGTGTTTTGTTTTGATCTTGGAGAATGGGGTCGCTTTAAATTTAGTTTCAAAATGGGATAAGAGAGGATTGCTCAAGGATTTATTTTTTTATCTGTGTACTACTTTGAATAACTTTGTCTTTGAGACTAGTTTTATAGTCCAAAATTCTTTTTTGAATAGCATCGTCATGGGTACCAAGGATTTGGGCAGCGAGGATGCCTGCATTTTTTGCTCCATTCAAGGCTACGGTTGCTACAGGAACACCACCTGGCATCTGTATTATAGAAAGGATCGAATCCCATCCATCAATCGAATTGCTAGATTTTACTGGAACTCCAATTACGGGAAGGGGACTTAGCGAAGCAATCATACCAGGAAGGTGTGCTGCTCCTCCGGCTCCGGCAATAATTACTTTGATACCTCGTGTATGGGCTTCTTTGCCGTAGACCATCATTTTATCTGGGGTTCGGTGAGCTGATACGATATCGACTTCCACTTCTATTTTAAGAGCTTCTAAAATTTCAACTGCTTCTTTCATTATGGGAAGGTCCGATTGACTGCCCATGATTATTCCAACTTCTGCCATATTATTTTGTGATTACTTCAATGGTTTCTTTTACTTCTTCTGCGATTTTTCGCGCCACGTCCAATTCTTTATTGATTATGGTAATGTGACCCATTTTTCGAAAAGGACGGGTTTCTTTTTTTCCGTAAATATGGGGGTTTACTCCTTCAATCGCTAAAATATGTTCGATATTTTTATAGTGTACAGGTCCTTTGTGTCCCTCTTTCCCTACCAAATTGACCATAACACCGGCCACTTTATTTGCCGTATTTCCCAATGGGAGGTCTAGAAGGGCTCGTATGTGTTGTTCAAATTGAGAAGTGTACGATGCTTCTATACTGTAGTGACCACTATTGTGTGGTCTTGGCGCCACCTCATTGACCCAAATTTCACCTTCTTTGGTTAAAAATAATTCGACTGCTAAAAGACCTACATGTCGAAATGCTTTAGAAACTTCAAGGGCTATTTCTTCAGCCATTTTCGCCACCTCTTTTGAAATCCGGGCAGGACTCAAAACATATTCCACTTGGTTCGCTTCGGGATGAAATTCCATTTCTACACAAGGGTAACAGCAGGTTTCCCCTTTGGGACTTCTACAGACTATAATTCCTAATTCTTTATCAATATCAACCAATTCCTCTGCCATACAGGCTCCTTCATTAACCTCTTCTAAATTTTGATTGGTACGAACAATTTTCACTCCATATCCGTCATACCCCATGGATTCTGATTTCCACACAAAGGGAAAAGAGATCAATCCACGTACTACGGCATCTTTTAAATCTTCTTTGGAGTTAAAGAGTTGAAAGGGTGCAGTCGGAATTTTATTTTTCTGGTAAAACTGTTTCTGATGACATTTGTTTTGAATGACTTTCAGAACTCTGGCTTGTGGATATACCTTTACTCCCTGCTGCTCCAAAGTGGCTAAAGCATCTGCATTGACATTTTCAATCTCAATTGTGAGTATATCTACCTCTTTTCCAAAATCGATTACCGTTTGGTAATCCATCAGATCCCCTTGAACAAAATGATTACATCCTATGCGTGCAGGAGCTTCAGCATTGGGATCCAAAACTTTAGTTTTTATATCCCACTGACGGGTGGTATTGAGTAACATTTTACCCAATTGCCCCCCTCCAAGTATACCGATTATGTGTTTGCCAGAGAAAAAACCCATGATGTTCTTTTGGCAAAAATACGGATAAGTTTTTTGGATAAGAAAAAAGCCGTATAAAATGGGTATCTTTGACTTAAAATTGACCCTATGATCAATCTTGTTTTATTTGGAAAACCTGGAGCTGGAAAAGGAACTCAAGCAACTTTTCTTAAAACAAAATACAATTTAGTTCATATCTCTACAGGAGATTTGTTTCGCTACAATATTCAAAATGAAACCGATCTGGGAACTTTGGCAAAATCTTTTATGGACAAAGGGGATTTGGTTCCAGATCAAGTAACGATAGATATGTTGGAAGCCGAAGTAAACCGAAATCCACAAGCCCAAGGGTTTATTTTTGATGGATTTCCACGAACGAAATCCCAAGCAGCCGCTTTAGATGCTTTTCTTGAAGGGAAAAAGATGAATATTACTGCCACGATAGCTTTAGAAGCCGATGACGACATTTTGGTAGCCCGTCTTTTGGAGCGCGGAAAATCCAGTGGAAGATCAGATGATCAAGACGAATCCAAAATTCTCAACCGCTTTGAGGAATACAACCAAAAAACCGCTCCTTTAAAAGCCTACTATCAGGGTCAAAACAAGTTTCATCCTATCAACGGAATTGGCACTATTGACGAAATTACAACGCGTTTGACGCAACTTATTGACCGATTGTAAAACCACATGACCGAAGGCAATTTTGTAGATTATGTTAAGCTTTTTGCAAGTTCAGGCAATGGGGGTAAAGGCTCCATTCACTTGCATCGTGAAAAGTTTATAACCAAAGGAGGACCAGACGGAGGTGACGGTGGCAGAGGAGGTCACGTGATTGTTAAAGCGAACAAGCACCTTTGGACATTATATACCTTTAAGTTTCAAAAACATTTTGCTGCAGGTCATGGTGGTGATGGAAGTAAAAATCGAAGTAGTGGAGCACAAGGAGAAGATTGTTACGTCGAGGTGCCCTTGGGTACCGTAGTTCGAAATTCTGAAACCAACGAAGTTTTATTTGAAATTACAGAGGAGCACCAAGAAGAAATCCTTCTACAAGGAGGCTTGGGGGGTCGGGGGAATTGGCATTTTAAATCCTCCACACGACAAACCCCTCGTTACGCTCAGCCTGGAATAAAAGGGACTACTATTCCTATTACGTTGGAGTTGAAAGTATTGGCAGATGTGGGTTTGGTGGGTTTTCCCAACGCTGGTAAATCTACACTTTTAGCGGCTTTGACTTCGGCCAAACCTAAAATTGCAGATTACGAATTTACTACCTTAAAACCCAATTTGGGAATTGTGGAGTATCGGGACTATCGTTCTTTTGTGATGGCAGATATTCCAGGAATCATAGAAGGTGCAGCAGAGGGTAAAGGCCTAGGGCATTATTTTCTTAGGCATATTGAACGAAATTCCATTTTATTATTCGTCATTCCTGCAGATCAAAATGATGTCAAAGCAGCATTTGAAGTACTCCATAACGAGCTTAAAAAATACAACCCCGAGCTATTGGACAAGGAGTATATGGTGGTTTTATCCAAAGCCGATTTATTGGATGATGAGTTAAAAAAAGAATATAATATTGAAATGAACTCCTTGTTTAAAGAAATTCCACATCTCATCATTTCTAGTGTGACCCAATTTCATTTAACCGAACTTAAAGATGCCCTTTGGAGACTCATTAATAAGAAAAATGATTAATAAAACAGTACTTGTATTTTTTCTTTCTTGTATTGGATTAGCCCAAGCTCAAGACACCACCCCCATAGCAAAATATGCTTTTCAAACGGATTCAGTCTACCAAAACCAACTCAAGGTTTTAAAAGAAAGATACCAGCAAACCAAAGATCTAGAGGTTCTAGATTTATTGGCCAATCTCGCATTTGAATATAAGGATTGGGAAACTTCAATTGTTTATGCAGAAAAGGCTGTAAAATTTGAGCCTACCGCAAAGCGTCACTTTCTTTTGGGAGGCGTAGCTGGTTTTCGTGCTCTTGAAGTTTCCATGTTTTCCTCTTTAAAATATATCAATATCATGAAACCTGCATTTGAGGAAGCTGCAAGAAGGGATCCCGCCAATGTAATTTACCTTCGGGCTCAAGTAGATGTTTTGGTAGCCTTGCCCACACTTTTGGGAGGAAATTTGGATGAGGCTTATAAAATTACGAGTAAAATAAAATATATCGATCCGCTGGAAGGTTTGCTGGCAGAGGGGTCAATATATGAACAAACGAAAGACTTTTCAAGTGCATATAAAACTTATCAGAAGGTATTTGAGTTTTTAGAGATGACCTATCCTCGATGTTCTGCACTTTTTATTGATTATTTAAAAACCAGCCGAAGAGATTTGGCTTATGATTTGGGAAGGATAGCCGCAGATTACAATTTAAATCCAGTTTGGGGGCAATGTGCTTTATCTCATTTTGAAGAAACCTATCGCCTACGTGACACTGTACCCATTGCATGGATTTATTTCCAAAGCGCACGTTTGGCAAAGCATACTCAAGATATTAATAAAATGAAACACTACATAGAGAAGAGCCTTTCCTCTGGTGAAGCCTATCCTGAGCTTAAAAATCAAATCAAAAAGCTGCAATGAAAATGCATCTTCACTTTATTGCCATTGGAGGAAGTGCCATGCACAGTCTAGCATTGGGTATGCAGCGTTTAGGACACAAGGTAACGGGAAGTGACGACACTCTGTTTGATCCCTCTAAAAAGAATCTGGAAACCGCAGGATTATTGCCTGAAGAATTCGGGTGGTTCCCAGAAAAAATAACTTTACAAATCGATGTTGTAATCTTGGGTATGCATGCCAAAAAAGACAATCCAGAACTTTTAAAAGCACAAAAACTAGGACTTAAAATCCAATCTTACCCCGAGTTTCTAGCCTCAAGATCACAGGATAAAACAAGAGTCGTGATAGCTGGAAGTCATGGAAAAACCACCATCACTTCCATGATTCTACATGTACTTCAATATCATGACATAGAAACTGATTTTATGGTGGGGGCACCCTTGGCGAATAGAAAGGAAACCCTTTCTATTTCAGAGGAGAACGATTTTATTTTGTTGGAAGGGGATGAGTATTTGTCTTCTCCCATTGATTTACAGCCTAAATTTTTATGGTATCAACCCGAAATCGCACTGATTAGTGGAATTGCCTGGGATCACGTCAATGTTTTTCCCACCTTGGACAGCTATGTGCAACAATTTGATTCGTTTATTTATTCCATTCAAGCGGGGGGAGTACTCATATACAATGCAGAAGATGAGGTGCTTTCAAATTTAGTTGAAGGACATTCACATCCAATTAAAAAAATACCCTATCGAACTCCAGTGCATTTTATAAACAAGGGAACTACTTATTTGGAGACAACCGAAGGGAGTTTGCCCCTATCTGTTTTTGGGGAACATAATCTTTTAAATCTCTCTGGAGCCCAGTGGATTTCTCAACTAATGGGATTGGACGCTTCAGGATTTTACGAAGCAATACCCAGCTTTACAGGCGCATCAAAACGTTTGGAGCTTTTGGCAAAAGGTGATACAGGACTTCTTTTTAAAGACTTTGCTCATGCCCCTAGTAAAGTAAAAGCCACAGCAAAAGCTGTAAAAAAACAATTTTTGGAACATCGCATTATGCTATGTTTGGAATTGCACACCTATAGTAGTCTTGACCCCAATTTTATAGCACAGTATGCACATACCTTGGACCATGCCGATGAAGCTCTCATCTTTTATGATCCAGAAGCTTTAAGAATCAAAAATCGAGAACCGATTGCTACTGAAAGAATTTTGCAGGCGTTTGCTCTACCTACGTTAAAAGTATTTACGGATGGGAAAGCACTTTCAGACTATGTACTACAAAAAGAATACTCTAAAGCGGTATTGGTTATGATGAGTTCGGGAAGTTTTGGGGGCTTGGATTGGACAGCTTTAAAGACTAGGGTTTTAGAATTTTAAAAGGAAATTTTATCTTGTAAGAGTTTAAACCCTGCTCCAAATGAACTCTAAAACAAAATCCCTAACAATTAAAGATTGGGACGATTTAGATCGTCCGCGAGAAAAACTAAAAGCACACGGAGGTGGGGCACTGAGTAATTCAGAATTGTTTGCGATACTCATTGGTAGTGGCTCCAAAAACGAAAGTGCTGTAGGCTTAATGCAAAGTATTCTTTCCAGTGTGAACAATGATTTGATCAAGTTCCAGCAGCTTTCTCTAGAAGGACTGACTAAATTTAAGGGCATAGGGGAAGCCAAAGCCATTAAACTTAAAGCTGCATTAGAACTCAGTAAAAGAGCCCATCAACTTTCCGTTAAAAAAGAGGTAATTATCAGTTCTAGCAAAAGCGTTTATAGTTTTATGGCTGCCGGACTTGTGGCCCTTCCACATGAGGAGTTTTGGGTATTATATCTGAATCAATCCAATAAGCTAATTGAGAAATACCGCTTGAGCAAGGGGGGGATTACCCAAACCGTGGTGGATATCCGATTGGCGTTTAAGCGTGCTTTTGAGGTAGGGGCTACGGGTTTAATTTTAGTGCATAATCATCCTTCGGGAGCTTTAGTGCCCAGTAATAGCGACAAACAAATCACCAGAAAATTTAAGACCGCAGCAAACCATGTGGACTTGAGAATTTTAGACCACATCATTGTTTCAGAAAAAGGTTACTTTAGCTTTGCCGATAAAGAACTGCTGTAAATGCTCTTAGTTTATACGCACAAAATTACCCCTAGAGTGACCTATATTTTTAAACATATTTTTGAAAATATGATTGGTCATAAGGTAGGTTTTACCAGTGCTGTAGATGCTTTTGTGGCTCACTCTGGACCAAAGTTGAGTTATACCCACACCCCACTAGGAGATGAGTTTTTTATTGCTTCACATTCGCTTTTGTTTGAACGACGAGTACTTTCTCAAACAATTGAAGTGGAAACCTGGGAAGGGTTGCCTGTTTTTTTTAAAACCCAAGAGAAAGGTTTGTGTCCTTATGATATTTTTGCAGCGAGTTTTTATCTTTTGAGTCGCTATGAAGAGGCTATTGCCCATATGAAAAACGCAACAGGCCATTTTGATCCCGAAGAAAGCCTCGCCAGTAAGCACCATTTTTTAGAACGCCCTGTAGTCGATTTGTGGGTAGCACATTTTAGCTCAATTTTAGGGACATATTTTAAAGAATTTGATTTCAAAATAAAATCCGAACCCCAAAAAGAACTGCTCATAGAAGTGCCTTTAGCTTTTCAATACCGCTACCGTTCACTTCTTGTTGCATTAGGCGATTTTTTTAAATCCCTTTGGGAGTTGAATCTAAAGGCACTGGTAAGACAGCTCTTTGTTTTATTGCGTTTGCAACCCGACCCTTTTGATAGTTTTGAATGTTGGAACGACTGGTTTTCCAAAAGTTCAATTCGTCCAAAAGTGTTTTTTCTCTTTGCTAAAAGTTCACCCTACCAATCCACTATTTCCATTTTTAATTTGAGTTACCAAAAGCGAATAAAGCAAGCGGCAGATTTTTTCACCCTTGGTGTACTTGCCTCAATAAAAGCACAACACAATCCAGAAGCCCAACTTCTTCGTGAGAAAAAAGATTTAGAGTATTTGACCCATCGGCGACTTTCTAGCATACGACTGAGCGATTCCTTCGGAAATATTTCTAAAGAATATAATGCTTTTGTAGACTTTGAATTTGCATCTGACTACAGTATGGGATACAAAAACCGCATGGGTTATCGGGCAGGAACCGCTACCCCATTTTATTTTTATGATGTTTCAAGTGAATTTCAATTGCCTCTTAGGGTACATCCAATTTTCGCCACAGAAAAGTCCATTTATCGTTTAGAGGACGTCACTGCTTTTAAGAAAATGGAAGCCCATTATAAAGCACTTCCCTTAGCCAGCGGTAAATTTACGTTGGTTTTTACGAACCGGTTTTTGCATCCCACATTGAAAAACAATATCTTTCAAAAAGGATTTCAAGACTATATTAAATGATACATAAAGAGCGGATTACAGATATTTTTTTTGACTTAGACCATACCCTGTGGGATTTCGAAAAAAATTCGGCGCTCACTTTTGAGTTGATTTTCAAAGAGTTAGATTTAGGGTTAGAGGTAAATGATTTTCTGTCACATTATACACCTATAAATCACGCCTGTTGGAAGTTGTACAGAGAAAATAAAATAAGTCAAATTGAGCTGAGAACGCAACGTTTAGAAAATACTTTCGGAATGCTTGAGTATGAAATTAGTACTGATCAGATTCAAGAAATCTCCGAACTCTACATTAACAACCTTAGTACCTTTCCACATTTATTTGATGGGACTCATCAATTGTTAGCAGCGTTAAAAAAAAATTATCGGTTGCATATCATTACGAATGGTTTTGAAATGGTGCAACATTTTAAAATCTCCAATTCGGGCTTGGAGCCTTATTTTGAATATACTTTTACTGCGGAAAAAGTGGGCTATAAAAAGCCTCATCCTCAAATTTTTCAGACTGCCCTAGAAACCGTAAAGACAACCCCTGAAGCCTCACTTATGATTGGCGATAGCTTTGAAGCCGATATAGAAGGCGCTTTGCAATTAGGAATGCAAGCTGTACATTTCAATTCTCACCACGAGGCGGAACACAACCAATGCCCAATTGTATATTCTTTAAAGGAATTGAGTCAGATGTTTAACTAAGAAACGCAAGGAGTCAAAATGCCAACATTAATCCTTATTTTTGAAAATGGATTTAAGTGGAGCACAAAAAGCCGTTGACGATTGGATAAAAGCCCACGGCGTTCGTTATTTTAATGAGTTGACTAATATGGCACAACTAACAGAAGAGGTGGGAGAAGTTGCTCGAATAATTGCACGTCGTTACGGTGAGCAATCTGAAAAAGCAACTGATAAAGAAAAAGATTTGGGTGAAGAACTTGCCGATGTAGTTTTTGTAGCCATGTGTCTTGCCAATCAAACTGGCGTAGACTTAAGTGCAGCGTTTGAAAAAAAATTAAATCATAAAACGGAACGCGATCACGACCGTCATCACCGCAATCCCAAATTAAAACCCTAAACCAAAATGCATCACAAAATCGAACACGATACCCAAAGATGCATTGGTACACTGCGCATTACGGGATCCAAAAGCGAAACCAATAGACTCCTTCTTTTACAAGCCCTTTTTTGTGGTTTTGAAATTGAAAATGCATCCAACTCTGATGACAGTAAGGTTATGGAAGCTGCTTTACAAACCTCTTCTGATCTTATCGATATCCATCACGCAGGAACTGCCATGCGTTTTCTGACGGCTTATTTTTCTCAGCTTGAGGGGAGAGAGGTCGTCTTGACTGGCTCTTCGCGTATGCAAGAGCGACCCATTAAAATTCTTGTAGAAGCATTGCGTAATCTAGGAGCATCGATCCAATACGAAAAAGAAGAAGGCTATCCTCCTTTACGTATTCAAGGAAAAAAATTAAAAGGCGGCTTGGTTCGCCTCCCTGCAGATGTCAGTAGTCAATATATTTCAGCTCTTCTTCTTCTAGGACCTGTATTAGAAAAAGGTGTTGAATTACATCTAGAAGGTAAAATCACTTCGGTGCCTTATATCAAAATGACTTTAGCCTTGTTGAATAATTTTGGTGTTGCTACTGCATTTCATGGACAGCAAATCCGAGTTGAAAACAAGCCAAAACCTAAAAAAACGCTTCAAATAGTTGAATCCGACTGGAGTTCAGCATCTTATTTTTTTAGTATCGCAGCTCTTTCTGAAGAGGCCGAAATACAATTGGAAAGTTATAAACCTATAAGTCTGCAAGGCGATGCAGTACTGCGATCCATTTACCAAGAACTAGGAGTGAAATCGCGTTTTGAAGGACATCGATTGATTTTATCCAAAGAAAAAATCAAACTCCCGAAGTCCATTCAATGGGACCTTTCGGAAGCACCCGATATTGCGCAAACCATTGCGGTAAGTTGTTACGGCTTGGGAATCGGATGTGATTTGGAAGGCTTACATACCTTAAAAATTAAAGAAACCGATCGGTTGATCGCCTTATATACTGAGCTTACGAAACTTGGTGCAACCCTCTCAGTCACCGACCATAGTCTGCACTTGTCTCCAGGGAATGATTTTGTAAAAGGTTGTTCTATTCCTACTTATAAAGATCACCGTATGGCCATGGCCTTTGCACCTTTGGCCTTAAAAGTACCCTTGGCCATAGAAGAGGCAGAAGTGGTTTCCAAGTCCTATCCCAGCTTTTGGGAAGACCTCAGGAAACTCAATTTTAAAATTATTTGAGATAATTGCCTTTTTACTTGACAACCCCTAGGTCAAGATGGTATATTTGCAGCCTAAAATTTATTAATGAAGCTATCTCACTTTCAATTCGAACTCCCCAACATTCTATTAGCCCAACGCCCTGCACCAGACCGAGATGAATCGAGGTTGATGGTTTTAAACCGAAAGGAAGAGACTATAGAACACCATACCTTTAAGGAGGTTATCAATTTTTTTGATGAAGGTGATGTGATGGTGCTTAACAATACCAAGGTCTTTCCCGCGCGACTTTTTGGTAATAAGGAAAAAACAGGTGCACGGATTGAAGTGTTTTTACTTCGCGAACTCAACCAAGAACAACGCTTATGGGATGTACTTGTAGATCCAGCACGTAAAATTCGAATTGGGAATAAGCTTTATTTTGGGGATGATGACAGTTTGGTGGCAGAAGTTATCGACAATACGACTTCTAGAGGCAGAACCCTTCGATTTTTATTTGATGGAAGCTATGCTGAATTTCGTTCCAAACTTAAAGAATTGGGTCAAACCCCATTACCCAAATACATCAAAAGACCGATTGAAGAAGACGACCAAGAACGCTACCAAACCATTTATGCCAAACATGAGGGAGCTGTGGCAGCACCAACTGCTGGGCTTCATTTCTCAAAGCATTTGTTAAAGCGTTTGGAGATCAAGGGAATTGATTTAGCCGAATTGACACTACATGTAGGTTTAGGTACTTTTAGTCCTGTAGAGGTGGAGGACTTATCCAAACACAAAATGGACTCCGAAGAATTGATAATTGATGCGTTGGCAGTTGAAAAAGTAAATCGTGCAAAAGCAGAACGCAGAAAAATATGTGCTGTGGGAACTACTGTCATGCGAGGACTTGAAAGTTCTGTCTCTTCATCTGGATTGTTGAATGAATACCAGGGATGGACTCATAAGTTTATCTTTCCACCCTATGACTTTTCAATTGCCAATAGTATGATTACCAACTTTCATACACCAAAATCTACCTTGTTGATGATGGTTTCTGCCTTTGCCGATCCTGACTTCATCAAACACGCGTATAGTGTTGCTATAAAAGAGAAATACAATTTTTACTCTTATGGTGATGCCATGCTGATTTTGTAAAATTTCAAATCCAAAACCGCAATTTTGCGGTCGTTTTTAGTTAAAATTTGTGGAAGCACCAAAGCAAGACATTCGAGCACTGAGTAAAGAAGCAATTCAGGACTTTTTTCTGTCACATAAAGCACCTTCTTTTAAAGGAACTCAAGTGTATCAATGGCTTTGGCAAAAAGGCATTCATGACTTTGATTTGATGACAAACTTGTCTTTCGAACATCGGGATTTGTTGAAGCAATATTTTGAAATCAAACACATCAACATCGACTTGCAACAGCGCAGTAAAGACGGGACGATTAAAAACGCAGTGCAACTACATGATAATCTTGTCGTAGAATCAGTATTGATTCCAACCTCCAAGAGAACTACAGCCTGTGTTTCCTCTCAAGTGGGATGTAGTTTAGACTGTACCTTTTGTGCTACAGCAGCCTTAAAGCGGATGCGTAACTTAAATGCTGATGAAATTTACGATCAGGTGGTGGCAATGGATCAACAGAGTAAACTGTATTTTCAACATCCGTTGTCCAATATCGTTTTTATGGGTATGGGTGAACCTTTGATGAATTATAAAAATGTGTTGGAAGCCATTGATAAAATTACACATACCGAGGGATTGGGAATGTCTCCCAAAAGAATCACACTCTCTACTTCGGGGATTCCTAAAATGATTCGAAAGATGGCAGATGATCAAGTGAAATTTGGGTTGGCAGTTTCGCTTCACAGCGCACGACAAGAAGTGCGGGAAAAAATAATGCCTTTTGCAACAAAATTTCCACTTTCAGAACTTTTAGAGGCCTTGACCCACTGGTATACGTATACCAAAAAACAGATCACCTTCGAATATGTAGTATGGGAGGGAATCAACGATCAGAAAGAAGATATTCAGGCTTTAGTAAAATTCTGCAGGCAGATTCCTTCAAAAGTAAATCTGATACAGTACAACGCCATAGACAACTCCAATCTGAAACAAGCCTCGTCAGAAGTAATAGAGGCCTATGTGGATGCCCTTACTCAGGCTCGAATAAAGGTAACCTATCGTCGTTCTCGAGGAGAAGATATTGCTGCGGCTTGTGGTCAACTAGCAAATAAGCTGGATACTAAAGGAAAGGAAACGATAAAACACTAGAGTCCTTTTAGAATTGATATCTTTATATTCCCTTAAAAAAATCGTAAATGAATTTTAGCGAGTGAAAGTTGTCGAACAAATAAAGAAACCGATTTACGATGAAATGGAACTCTTTGAAGAGAAATTCGCTCAATCGATGTCTTCTAAGGTTGCACTGCTCAACCGAATAACCCACTTTATTGTCAATAGAAAGGGAAAACAAATGCGTCCCATGTTTGTATTTCTGGTCGCCAAAATGTTAGGAAAAGGTAAAGTTAATGAACGAACTTACCGTGGTGCTGCTGTGATTGAATTGATACACACCGCTACCTTGGTTCACGACGATGTGGTAGATGACAGTAATAAGCGACGCGGTTTTTTTTCTATCAATGCCCTTTGGAAAAATAAAATAGCGGTATTGGTAGGGGATTATCTATTGTCCAAGGGCTTACTGCTTTCAATAGAAAATGAAGATTTTGATTTGCTCAAAATCATATCGGTGGCGGTAAGAGAAATGAGTCAAGGCGAGTTGTTGCAAATCGAAAAAGCCCGCGATTTGAATATTACAGAAGAAGTCTATTATGAGATTATCAGACAAAAGACCGCCACCTTACTAGCTTCGTGTTGCGCACTAGGAGCCCAAGCAGTCAATGGAACCACAAAGGAGGTTGAAAAAATGCATGAATTCGGGGAGCTTCTTGGGATGGCTTTTCAAATAAAAGATGACCTCTTTGACTATGGAGACCGAAAAATTGGAAAACCATTGGGGATTGATATTAAAGAAAAGAAGATGACTCTTCCTTTGATTTACACTTTAAATGTAGCTAGTCCTAAAGAGAAAAGGCAAATCATTAATATTGTAAAAAATCACAATACCGATAAGACTAAAGTTCGAGAGCTGATCCAGCTAGTAAAAGCAAAAGGCGGTTTAGAATTTGCTCAACAAAAAATGGAAAGTTATCGTAAACAAGCTTTGAAGCTCCTCTCGGAATTTCCAAAGAATGAATATCGCGATGCCTTGGAATTAATGTTAAACTACGTTATCGAACGTAAAATATAAACCCATTAATTCGTCTATAGGATTGCCTAGAAAGTTTTAAATTTATAAAAACACCAATTTTTGATATCAAGAAATACCATAGATCAAGTTTATGAAACCGCTCGGGTAGAGGAGGTGATAGGTGACTTTGTGGTGTTAAAAAAGTCAGGATCCAACTTCAAAGGGCTCAGTCCTTTTTCTCAGGAACGCACCCCTAGTTTTATGGTGTCTCCTGTCAAACAAATCTGGAAGGACTTTAGTAGTGGTAAAGGGGGGAATGTAGTTGCATTTTTAATGGAACACGAGCATTTCACCTATCCTGAAGCCATTCGCTTTTTGGCTAAAAAATACAACATAGAAATTGAGGAAACCCAGCAAAGTTCTGAGGAAAAAGACAAGATGAACCTTAGGGAGAGCCTTTATCTGGTCAATCAATTTGCACAAGAACAATTTTCTAAAGATTTGTGGGAATCCACAGAAGGCAAGGCGATTGGTCTCAGTTATTTTAGAGAACGTGGCTTCACAGAGGATACAATACGTTTTTTTGGTCTAGGTTATGCAGCAGAACAACGCGATTATTTTTTTAAAAAAGCTCAAAAATCGGGTTACGCAGAAAACCATTTGGTAGAGACGGGCTTGGTGATCAAAAATGAACGAGGAAATGTAGATCGCTTTCGTGGAAGGGTGCTTTTTCCTATTCGAAGTATGGCGGGACGGGTACAGGGTTTCGGAGGAAGGATACTTTCATCAACAACTAAAACCGCAAAATATCTCAACTCTCCTGAAAGTGACGTGTATCATAAAAGTCAGGTTCTTTATGGTATTTTTGAAGCCAAAAAAGCCATTGCAAGAGAAGACGTATGTTACTTGGTAGAAGGCTATACCGATGTCATTCAAATGTTTCAAAAGGGAGTTGAAAATGTGGTTTCTTCTTCTGGTACAGCGCTTACCCCAGAACAAATTAGACTAATACGAAGACTCACTTCCAACATTGTAGTTTTGTTTGATGGAGACGCAGCTGGCTTACGAGCAGCGCTGCGAGGAATTGATTTAATTCTTGAAGAAGGAATGAATGTCCGGATTTGTTCTTTCCCAGAAGGCGAAGATCCCGACAGTTTTGCCAAGTCGAACAATTTGGAAGAAATCCAATCGTATCTTAGCACTCAAGCCAAGGATTTCATTCAATTTAAAACGGATCTTTTGTTGCAAGAGGTCGACAACGATCCTGTAAAAAAGGCAACAACCGTTAGAGAAATTGTGCAAAGTATTGCTAAAATTCCTGATGCGATAAAGCAAGAGATTTATTTGAGAGAATGTGCTGCCCAAATGCAGGTGTCCGAGGAAGTCTTGTTCAATGCCTTGGCTCAGGAAAAAAACAAAAAAGTAGTTCCTGTTCGGAGAATAGAAGGCGACAAAGTAAAGCAAGAACTCCCCAAGCAAACCAGCGATATTAAGTCCCAACCAGAAAATCCGTTATTAAATTTAGAAAAACAAATTGTCAGTATTCTCTTGCATTACGGAAATGAAGAAGCTTTTTTTGATGAAGTTTTGCTCACTTCAGATGCCAATGGGAATTTATTGGAAGAATCCAAAACCGTACAATCCAAGGTATATGAAAAGGTGTTTTTAGATTTACAGCAGGATGAGGTTGAAATGATTCAACCTCAATTTCAAACACTTTACACTCAGCTTATCGACAAGTTTCAGAGGGAAGGAAGTGTGCAGCCTGAGAAAATGATCCAACAGGAAGATGCTACTCTGGGGCAAATTCTGACAGATATTTTATTGGAGGATGAAGAGCACCAACTCCACCAATGGGAAAAGAAAAATATTTTTGTCAAAGACCGCAAAAGTGTGATAGGTCAATTGGTGAGTGAGACGATTTTAACATTTCGGAGATATCTTGTGGATCAAAAAATTCAAAACTTGGTCACAGCAGCCCAAGAACAGGAAGTCCGTGCTGAAGAAACAGAGTTGCTAGAAGAAGTGATGCAGTATCAAAGTCTAAAAAAAATACTTTCCAAAAAGTTAAATCGAGTCCTCTAAAAAAGGTCTAGATTTCGAGCTTGTTGGTAGAGATCGACTTGATTTTGAACATCCAATTTTTTCATCAATCGACTTTTGTAGGTGTTTACCGTTTTCTGATTGATCTTTAGTTTTTTAGCAATTTCAAAATTGCGATTCCCGTCTATAAGGTATTTAAGAACCTCAATTTCTCTTGAAGAAAGGGTGCCATACGCATTTCTAGGTTTTGAAAGATCGATATTGTTGCTGATTTGATTCGCAAAATTGGAAGTTATGTGGTAGCCAATATGAACGACCTTTTCAATAGCTTCAATCAATACTTTTCGACTCACTTTTTTGGATAAATATCCTGAAGCTCCTGCTTTAAGTAAAGAAACTCCATAGATGGATTGAGGGAGTGATGTGAAGATTAAGACTGCGATTGTAGTATATTTTTTTTAATCTCACGAATGATATCCACCGCACTACCGTCTGGTAGTTCCATTTCTAAAACCACGACGTCTGGCGTGTTTTCATTTAGGAAATTCACAAGTTCCTTGATTGTTGTAAAAGTGCCATTGACAACTATATTCTTGGTTTTTTTAAAAAAAGATTTAAAACCTTTTTGAACCACAGGGTGAGGGTCCAGAAGCACAAGTTTGATCATTTTGGTTAAAAATTTGGGTACTCTTAAGCAAGGTAAGAAATATTTACAAATACTCCTGTGGAATTTCACATACGGGTATGGGATTCATTTTGTGTTTATTTTGATGATTTAGTGTCAAATAGCGTTCAAAAACTACTTTTTCTCTTTCGGAAAACGTCTCGACAGGTCGTTTGTTTGTTTGCGCTTCCATTGCCCATTCCAATTCACTATACGTTGCACCTAACTGATCTTCGTCGGTGCGTTGGTCTCCCCATAAGCCATCTGTGGGGGCTGCCTTCTGAATAGATTCTATTATTCCTAAGTGTTTTGCCATGGTAAATACTTGTGACTTATTTAAATCTGCTATTGGACTCAAGTCCACTCCTCCATCTCCGTATTTAGTATAAAAACCAACGCCAAAATCTTCTACTTTATTTCCTGTCCCAGCTACAAGATATCCGTGCAAAGCGGCAAAGTAATACAGACTAGTCATTCGTAATCTTGCTCTTGTATTGGCAAGACTTAGGAAATGTGCGTCTTCCTTCTCTGTGGGAGGTAATAGTGCTTTGAACGATAAAAAAACCGAATCTAAAGAAAGGTGTAGGGAAGAGACATTTGAAAACTGGTTTTTAAGCCAATTGATATGATCTTTTGCTCTACTTTCTTGATTTTTATCTTGTAAAATGGGCATTTCGAGACAAAGTACAGGGTGACCAGTTTGGGCACAAAGTGTAGAAGTTACTGCAGAATCCACACCTCCAGAAATACCCACCACAAACCCATTCATTTTAGCTTCCTCCAAATAGGATTTCAGCCAATGTGTGATATGGTTTTCTACTTTTTTTACAGATTTCATCGTTAAATCGTTTATAGAGAGTAAATTTGCTCAAAATTACTGTTTTTGTAGGCATGATAGCAAATCTTCAGTCCAGACTTACTCCTTTTTTTTCGTTTTCTAACATAGCTGTTGTTTTTTTTAGTGTATTTATTTTTTTTCTATCCTGTCAAAACAATATCAACAACGAAAGTGATATCGAGAGTATTCCTGTTGAAATAAAATTTGATCGTTTTGATTTAAAATTTTACGGTCAATCCCCTGAAGTAATACCACAACTCAAAAAAGACTACCCCTTTTTATTTCCAAAACAATTTTCTGATAGCGTTTGGATCAAACGGCAGAAAGACAGTCTTCAATTGCTACTTCAGAATGCCGTTTCTCAAGTTTATAAAGACGTTACGCCATTGGAAATGAAGGTTTCACACTTGTTCAAACACATCCAATATCATTTTCCAAAAGTTAAAATACCACGCGTCATCACTTTGACCAATAATGTCGATTATCAGATTAAAACCGTGTACTCTGATAGTCTTTTGTTGATTTCTTTAGACACGTTTTTGGGAGCAAATCATCCGCTATATGAAGGAATTCCTAACTACATCCGAAAAGAGTTGGATGAAAAATACATAACCTCTCAAATTGCCGAAAAATTTAGCAACTATACAATTCCACCCATTGAGGATCGTACTTTCTTGGGTCAAATGTTGTTTGAGGGCAAAAAACTCTATTTACAAGACCTATTATTGCCCCATGAGGAAGATCATATTAAAATGGCCTACACTGAAATCGAACTGGAATGGGTAAAGGAAAATGAAATTTACATCTGGCAATATTTTATCGAAAAACAGATGCTTTATCAGACAGACCCCCAATGGGCGGAACGTTTTTTAGAGCCTGCACCTTTTACTAAATTTTATCTGGAACTAGATCGCGAATCACCAGGAAGGATAGGTAGATGGATTGGATGGCAGATCGTACGCAAGTTTCGAGAACAAAATACGGAAGTTTCATTGCAAGAACTTCTTCGTCTCCCTGCACAACAACTTTTTAATCAATCGAAATACAAACCGAAACGCTAATGGCCATTCATAAAAAAACCCAAATCCAAATCAATATCGATTTGGATGAAAATAATATCCCAGAACAAATGAAATGGACTGCACCTGATGGAGGTGTGTCAGATATGGATGCTAAAGCCTTATTGTTGTCCTTTTGGGATTCTGAAAATCAAGAAACCTTAAAAATGGATTTATGGGTAAAGGATATGCCTGTAGACCAAATGCAGTTGTTTTTTCATCAAACCTTAATGTCGCTAACTGATACGTTTTACCGTGCCACAAAAGATGAAAAAATGACCGCTACAATGAAGGATTTTTGCGATTACTTCGCGGAAAAGTTGGAATTAAAAAAGCACTAAATTTCAATGTTTTGGCGATACTGGACATTGAGTTGGTCTATGTAATTCAAAATCTCTTTTCCTCCAGTTCGGTGTAATGAAGAAGTGATAAAAACAGGCGGAAGTTCTTCCCAGACTGAGGCGAGCATTTCCCTTTTGTAATGTGCAATATTTTGTTCTTGAGCCTTAGGTTTCAATTTGTCTGCTTTTGTAAATACAATCGAAAAAGGGATTTGATTAATACCCAACCATTCCATGAAACTTAAGTCAACAGGCTGTGGTTCGTGTCGAATATCGATCAGTAAAAAAGCGTTTACCAACTGTTTTCTTTGCTCAAAATAATTGGTGATAAAGGCTTGAAATACTTTCTTTTGAGATTTTGATGCACGGGCATAACCATAGCCAGGCAAGTCTACCAAGTGCCAATCTAGATTGATTAAAAAATGATTGATTAATTGTGTTTTTCCTGGTCTCGAAGAAGTTTTGGCAAGATTTTTTTTGTTGCAAATAGAATTGATCAAAGATGATTTTCCCACATTGGACCTTCCGATAAATGCGTATTCTGGGAGTGACCCATTTGGGCATTTTTCAACATCGGTATTGCTTATTACGAATTGGGCAGATTTAATGTCCATGATTTCTAGAACTTTCTAGTCTCTAGCCATTGTTGGAGAACGGTATTAAATTTATCTGGGTGTTCCATCATAGGAGCATGACCACATTTATCAATCCAATAGAGGTTTGAGTCAGGAAGTAGGTTGTTGAATTCTTCAGCAACGTTGGGGGGGGTTACACTGTCTTGCTTTCCCCAAATGATTGCTGTAGGTGTCTCCATGTTGGGCAATTCATTGGCCATATTATGTCGAATGGCACTTTTTGCCAAGGCTAATGTGCGTACTAGCTTATTGCGATCATTGACTGTTTCAAAAACTTCATCTACTATTTCTTTGGTCGCTATTTTAGGATCGTAAAACACAGCTTCACTTTTTTCTTTGATGTATGAGTAATCTCCACGTTTGGGATAGCCATCACCCATATTGTTTTCATAAAGCCCAGAGCTACCCGTAAGTACTAGCCCTTTTACAAGCTCAGGATGGTTTTTTGTAAAGAGTAATCCGATGTGCCCTCCAAGTGAATTTCCCAATAAAATGACCTCTTTCAGCTCTCTGAATTTGATGAATTTATAAAGAAATTCTGACAAAGATTTTACGGAAGTATTCAATATTGGTAGTGAGTAAACAGGGAGTTCTGGAATAATGATCTGGTAACCTTTGGCAGGAAAATAATCCATCACACCTTTAAAATTACTTAGGCCTCCCATGAGTCCGTGCAATATAATCAGCGGTTGTCCCTTTCCCGATTCTATATAGCGAAACTCTTCTTCTTGGATGATCTTATTCATTATGTCCGTCTCCTACAAATATTAATCTTCAAATATAGACAATTACATTTTAGCGTATGCTTTTTTGTTCCATTCCACCAAACTCGTAAAAAATCAAAGAGTGGTAAAACTTATTAACAATGTGGTAAAATGTGGTAAAATGTGGTAAATATCAATTATATTTGATACAAATCTGAAAAAAGGTGCAACACCTCATTGGAACATACGAGTGTAAAGCGGACGCCAAAGGGCGAATCCTGATGCCTATTGCAATCAAAAAACAAATGGCTAGTCTTGCTACAGGAGGATTTGTTTTAAAGCGAGCTGTATTTAATCCCTGCTTGGAATTATATCCAATGCAGGAATGGATGCAATTGATGGAGAAAGTCAACGCTTTAAACCGTTTTAATAAGAAGAATAATGATTTTATAAGACGTTTTACTGCAGGAGTAAAGACAGTGGAAATGGACGTTTCTGGTCGGCTTTTGATTCCTAAAGATTTGATAAAACATGCACAGATAGGGAAAGAGATTGTGATATCTTCTGCAGTCAATATCCTTGAGATCTGGGACAAATCGCTTTATGAGAAAGCGATTGATGAAGCAGCTCTAGATTTTGGAGCTTTGGCTGAAGAAGTGATGGGAGATAAGAATGATGACACAATATCATAATCCGGTACTGCTTGAGGAGGCGCTCCAGGGGCTTAAGGTTCGACCTGACGGAATCTATGTGGATGTCACATTTGGTGGCGGTGGACATTCCAGAGCACTTTTAGAGCAACTCAACTCAAAAGGACGTTTAATTGGATTCGATCAGGATAAAGATGCTTATGAAAATAGAATTGAAGATCCTAGATTTGAATTGGTAGCTGCCAATTTTAGCCATCTGTCTCAATATTTAAAATTTTATGGTATTCAGAATGTAGATGGTGTTTTAGCAGACTTTGGAGTTTCTTCACATCAATTTGACCTAGCTTCTCGCGGATTTTCAATTAGGAAAGAAGGACGTTTGGATATGCGGATGAACCAAAGTCAAGATCTCGATGCACAAAAGATTTTGAATCAATATTCCGAAGAAGCATTGAGCACTTTATTTTTCCAGTATGGAGAATTGAGAAATGCCAGAAAATTAGCAAAACAAATTGTCACCTTTCGTTTAGAAAATCAGCTAGAAACCACAACCGATTTGATTCAAGCCGTCAAACCTTTGGTTCCTCAAAGAATTGAAAACAAAGTACTGGCTCAGATTTTCCAAGCAGTCCGCATAGAAGTTAATGATGAACTTGGGGTGTTGAAATCGTTTTTAGAACAAGCTGCTTCTGTATTGACTTCGGGGGGTAGGTTAGTTTGTATCTCCTACCATTCCTTGGAAGACCGATTTGTCAAGCGGTTTATTCAGAGCGGTAATTTCGAAGGTCGTGAGGAAAAAGATTTTTATGGCAATTCTCTGAGTGTTTTCAGAAAAGTGGGCAAGTTAAGGATTCCCTCAGCCGCCGAGATAGAGATTAATTCAAGGGCTCGAAGTGCCAAATTGAGAATTGCGGAAAAAAGATGAAAAATTTAAGATCCATACTCAATATTGAATTTTTGGTCAAAGAAGATGCCTTAAAAAACTGGCGTATGATTGTATTTCTTTCCGTTTTGGCTGTAATTATGATCTCTAGCGGACACAGCGCTGATAAAAAGATTTTCAAAATTGCTTCTTTAAATACCGAAATAAAAGCTTTGAAAAGTGATTTTATCGAAGCCAAAAAGCAACTTTTGATATTAAAAAAAGAGTCTACTATAACACGTGTTTTGGCAGCACAAGGAGTAGGACCTGCATCTCAACCCCCTATTAAAATAACTCTCGTAAATGAGTAAAGCAACTCCCTTTTCCAAGCGACTAATGCAGCGGTTTTATCTTCTCGCAGGCTTTCTTTTTTTGTTTGCAATTGGCTTGGTTGGGAAATTGATTTATATCCAATTTTATGAAAGTGAGGAAGGCTTAGGGCTGGCGCCAGAGACTTTAGTGAAAAATGTGGTTTTAGAACCCAGCAGAGGAAATATTTATGCAGCCGATGGAAATATCTTAGCGACTTCCATTCCACGTTATGAATTGTATTGGGACGCTATTACCCCATCTGACTATTTGTTTGAGTCATTCAAAAAAGCCTTGGCAGATTCCATTGCCCTGTTTAAAGATAAATCTGCGGATCAAATATTGCGCAGTTTAGAAAATGCTCGCAGACAAAAGAACCGATATTGGTCAGTTGCAAAAGGACTTTCTTATTCTGAATACCAACGTTATAAATCGTTTCCTATTTTCAATCAAAGTGCCTATCGGGGTGGGCTAATTGTGGAGCAAGAAATTAAACGTGAACATCCCCTTGGAAAAATAGCCGAGCGTACAATAGGATATGAAAAAAAAGATATAAATGGAACCTATTTTAGAGTAGGTCTTGAAGGTGCTTTTTCAGAATACCTTCGCGGGGAATCGGGTTTGAGATTAAAGCAAAAAATTGCAAATGGACAATGGAAGCCCATTAGTGATTCGAATGAAAAAGAACCTACAGAAGGGTTTGATTTATATACTACCATAGACGTTAACATTCAGGATATTGCACACAATGCCCTGTTGGGTCAATTAGAAAAATTTGAAGCAGAACACGGTACGGTTGTCGTAATGGAAGTTGCGACTGGGGCGATCAAAGCCATTGCAAATTTGGGTAGAACAGAAGGAGGAAATTATTTTGAAAAGTTAAATTATGCGGTAGGAGAAGCACATGAGCCAGGGTCAACATTCAAGTTGATGGGTATGATTGCAGCTTTGGAAGATAATTATATAGATGAAGAAACTTTAGTGGAAACTGGAAATGGAGAATTACTTTTTTATGGAAAATATAAAGTCAAGGATTCAAAAAAGGGCGGATACGGAACGCTTACCGCAGCTAAGGCTTTTGAAGTTTCTTCCAACGTAGGTCTTGTAAAAATTATTTATGATCATTACAAGGATAACCCAAAACAATTTGTAGATCGTTTGTACAACATGGGATTAAATAAGCCTTTGGGATTGCCCATACGAGGTGAGGCGACCCCAAAAATCCCTTACCCTACAGACCCTACTTGGGATGGCTTAGATTTACCTTGGATGGCTTATGGCTATGGGGTGAGTATTACCCCTCTTCAAACCTTGGCCTTTTACAACGCTATTGCAAACAATGGAGAGTTGGTAAAGCCTAGATTTCTAAGTCAAATCAGCAATTTTGGAAATAAGCCGACCAAGGTTTTTTCTAAACAAGTTTTGAATCCATCGATTTGTTCCAAAGAAACCTTGGTCAAGGTTCAAAAAATGATGTCCAACGTCGTCGACAAAAAATGGGGTACAGCGTACAGTATTAAAGATCCTTTGCTTACTATGGCAGGAAAAACGGGTACCTGCCAAGTAGATTATACCACTGATGAGGTGCAATACATCTCAAGTTTTGTAGGATATTACCCAGTTGAAAAGCCCAAGTATTCCTGTATCGTTGTAATTCACAGACCAAATAAAAGCAAAGGATACTATGGAGCTACGGTAGCAGCACCAGTATTTAAAACCATTGCCAAAAAAATATTTAATGACATTCCCAAGGAGGTAACCCTGCGTGCTTCTGACTTAGCACTTTTAGATCATGAATTTTCATCCGATTATAAAGATGTGGTTCCCAACGTAGCAGGCTTGTCTCAAGAAGAGGCGGTAAAAAAGTTAGAAAAAAAGGGGTTGATTGTTAAGGTTAAAGGTATTGGGATTGTAAAATCACAATCCCTAAAACCAGGCACACGAGTTCAGAAACAGCAAAAAATTATTTTAGAATTATCTTGAAAACACTGCAAGACATTTTGTATAGGGTACGTATTGAAGGAATCTTTGGTAGACCTTCTATTGCCGTTACCTCACTCAGTCTTGATAGTCGAACCCTAAAACAGGGTGCACTCTATATCGCTCAAAAAGGAACCCAATTGGATGGCCATGATTTTATTTCACAGGCTATTAAGAACGGAGCACGTTCTGTTATCTGTGAGTCACTTCCCAAAATGTGTGAAGAGGGAATAACCTACGTAGTGGTCAATAATTCAGCTCAAGCGTTAGGTGTGATGGCTTCAAATTTTTACGATAATCCTTCAGAAAAGTTACAGCTTATAGGAATCACAGGAACCAATGGAAAAACATCGATTTCTTCTCTGCTTTACAAACTATTCTCCCTAGAAGGTTATAGTTGTGGTTTATTATCAACAGTAAGCGTAAAATATGCCGATAAAGAGTTTCAAGCTACACATACAACGCCAGATGCTATTACTCTGAATAAATATTTTAAAGAGATGATTGAGTTGGGTGTAAGCCATTGCTTTATGGAAGTGTCCTCCCATGGAATTGCACAACATAGAATTGAAGGACTTGAATTTGCTGCAGGAGTATTCACAAACCTCACCCATGATCATTTAGATTATCACAAGACTTTTAAAAACTATCGAGATACCAAAAAGCTTTTTTTTGATGCGCTTCCCAAAACCGCATTTGCACTTACTAATTTGGATGATAAAAATGGGGGTTACATGCTTCAAAACACCCAAGCCAAAAAATACAGCTATGCCCTTAGGCAGCACGCAGATTACAAAACACAGATTTTAGAATGTCAATTTACGGGCATGCTTTTAAAGATTCAAAATCAAGAAGTTTGGACCAGTTTAGTAGGGAATTTTAATGCCCAAAATCTTTTGGCAGTTTACGCCATTGCAGATTTATTCAATCTTCCATCAATAGATATTTTAAAACAAATTAGTAAACTAAAAAGTGTGGAGGGTAGGTTTCAGAGTTTCCAAACTGAAGGGGGGGTCACCGTAATTATTGATTATGCCCATACACCTGATGCACTAGCCCATGTATTGGAGACCATTAACACCATTCGAACGCGTAATGAATCTCTTTTCACCTTGTTGGGTTGTGGTGGAAATCGCGATCATGAAAAGCGTCCAAAAATGGGCCAAATTGCTGCAGAATTAAGTGATAAGGTCATTTTTACCTCAGACAATCCTCGTGAGGAGGATCCAGCAACAATCATCTCACAAATGATAGAAGGGGTACCAGCGGAACATTACAAAAAAATATTAAAAGTAACTCTTAGGGAAGAGGCCATAGCTATGGCTGGTCAGTTGGCAAAAGAAAGGGATATTGTATTGATTGCAGGCAAAGGACATGAGGACTATCAAGAGATTCAGGGAAAGCGATACCCTTTTAATGATTTTGAGTTAGCACAACAATTTTTTTCAAAAACAGACTAGTATGCTCTATTACCTATTTGAATATTTAGAAAAACAATATCAGCTTCCAGGAGCTAGTTTGTTTCAATACATTTCATTTAGAGCCGCCTTCGCTATTATCTTATCTATGGGTTTTTCGATGGTTTTTGGGAAGAGAATCATCAGATACCTCAAAAGACAACAAATCGGAGAAACGGTTCGCGATTTGGGGCTTGAAGGACAAAAAGAGAAGGAAGGAACTCCTACTATGGGTGGACTGATTATCATTTTTAGCACCCTTATTCCGGTACTCTTGTTAGCGCGTTTAAGCAATATTTACATCATACTACTAATGATTACTGCAGTTTGGATGGGATTTATCGGTTGGTTGGATGACTATATCAAAATATTCAAAAAAAATAAAGAAGGGCTTCAGGGTAGGTTTAAAATTATAGGTCAGGTTCTTTTAGGAGCTTTTGTAGGGTCGGTTCTCTTTTTTCATCCTCAGGTTAAAGTAAGAACCCAAGTCACTCCGATTAAGAATACTATTGAAACAATCGCAAATGTTTCCGAAACCAAAAAAGATGTTAAAGCCACATTGACCACCATTCCTTTATTAAAAAACAATGAATTTAATTATCACAATTTGATAGGATGGTTGGGAATAAGTTCTCGATATACTTGGCTAATTTTTATACCTATTGTGATATTTATCATCACTTCGGTTTCAAATGGAGCCAACCTTACGGATGGTATCGATGGTTTGGCAGCTGGCACCTCTGCCATAATAGTTTTTGCACTGGCTATTTTTTCTTGGGTATCAGGGAACGTCAATTTCGCAGCTTATCTAAATATTATGTACCTCCCTAATGTGGGTGAGATTGTGGTTTTTATTTCTGCTTTTTTAGGAGCCTTAATCGGTTTTTTATGGTTCAACACCTATCCCGCAGAGATTTTTATGGGCGATACGGGAAGTTTGACTCTTGGCGCTTTAATATCGGTTATTGCAATAATTGTTCGTAAAGAATTGTTGATTCCACTTCTTTGTGGAGTCTTTTTTATCGAAACCCTCTCGGTGATTTTGCAGGTTTTTTATTTTAAATATACAAGATCCAAAACTGGAGTGGGTCAGCGCATTTTTAAAATGGCGCCTTTACACCATCATTTTCAAAAATTAGGCTTTCATGAAAGCAAGATTGTAGCCCGTTTTTGGATCTTAGGAATTATCCTAGCGGTACTAACTATAGTAACACTTAAACTCAGATAATGGAAAATAAATTGGTCATTTTGGGTGCTGGGGAAAGTGGTATAGGAGCAGCAATTTTGGGAAAAAAGAAGGGCTATGAGGTGTTCGTTTCAGATCAAAACAACATCCAAAAAGAATTGCAAACACTTTTGGATAAAGAAGGAATTCAATGGGAGTCGGGACAACACTCTCTGGAAGCGATGCAAGAAGCTCATTTGGTTGTCAAAAGTCCTGGTATTTCATCAGACATTCCCCTGATCAAAGCCTTAAAGGCACAAGGTAAAACCATTTGTTCTGAAATTGAATTTGCTGCCCAACATACTGCAGCTACTTTAATTGGGATTACTGGGACAAATGGGAAAACTACAACCACTTTACTTACCTATCAAATCTTAAAGGATGCAGGGTTACATGTGGGATTGGCAGGAAATATTGGGAACTCTTTTGCCCTTCAAGTAGCACAAACCGATTTTGATTTTTATGTCTTGGAAATCAGTAGTTTTCAGCTGGATGATATTCTGAACTTCTCACCCCATATAGCTGTTATCACGAATATTACTCCAGACCATTTAGATCGGTACAATTACCGATTTGAGGACTACATTCAATCCAAATTAAAGATCTCAGAAAACCAAACTGAAAATGATTTTTTCTTATTCAACGCTGCAGATCCTGTTTTGAATAGCGTATTGAAGCAAACAACACTAAAAGCAGAAAAAATTCCTTTGGCAATTTCGGAAAAAAGTACACAAGGAGTGTATTCTGAAGGGAGCCATATAACAATAAATTATAAAAATAAAACGACTATGATCAACTCAGCTCAATTTCCTCTTTCTGGAAGACACAATTTATTGAATGCGATGGCCGCATCAACTATTGCAAGTCTTTTGGAAATCAGTAAGGACTCTATCCGTGAAAGCTTAGCTCATTTTAAAGGGGCTCCGCATCGTATGGAGAAAGTGCTCACCATACAGCATGTGCAATATATAAACGATTCAAAAGCCACCAATATTAACGCAACTTTTTTTGCAATTGATAGTATTGACACTCCAATGGTTTGGATCGTGGGGGGAGTAGACAAAGGAAATGACTATGAATCTTTACTTCCTTTGGTACGCAAAAAAGCCAAAGCAATTATTTGTTTGGGTGTGGATAATGAAAAATTGAGAAACACTTTTGAAAACGTAACCGATATTTTTATCGAAACCCAATCCATGAATGAGGCAGTAAAAATTGCACATAAAGTAGCTGCGCCAAAAGACACTGTGCTATTGTCCCCTGCATGTGCAAGTTTCGATTTGTTCAAGAATTATGAAGAACGGGGGAATCAATTTAAAAACGCTGTGAGAAATCTATAAGCTATGTTTGACGCATTAAAAGGAGATAAAGTATTGTGGGGAATTTTGGGCTTATTGGCCATATTTTCCTTTTTACCTGTTTTTAGTGCGAGTTCCAATCTTGTATATGTTGTGGGAAAAGGGACTCCATGGGGCTATTTGATCAAACATTTTGTAATTCTCTCAATTGGATTTATTCTACTGTTTTCTGTGCATAAAATACCTTCTTATTATTTCAGAGGAATCTCTATAATGATGCTTCCCATTGTGGTCTTGTTGCTTATTTATACGGCAACTCAAGGGACCGTTATTGCGGGAGCTAATGCGAGTCGTTGGATTCGAATTCCAATCATTGGACTTAGTTTTCAGACTTCTACATTAGCCGCTGTGGTTTTGATGACCTATTCAGCTACCTATCTTTCGAAGCTAGAAGAAATTCGGCCAACATTTAAAAGTTCATTACTTCGTTTTTGGTTACCTGTTTTTATAGTTGTCATGCTTATATTTCCTTCCAATTTATCCACTGCCGCGCTCCTCTTTTCAATGGTCTTAATGTTGTCATTTATTGCAGGATATCCAATGCGTTATTTGATGACCATAATTGGAGCAGGAATCACAGCAGTATTGTTGTTCTTTTTATTGGTCAAAGCTTTTCCAGGGGTTTTTCCCAATCGGATAGATACTTGGATGAATCGTATCGAGAATTTTAGAACTGGACAGAGTACCGATGGCAACTATCAGGTTGCTCGTGCTAAAACTGCAATAGTATCGGGAAAAATATTTGGTTTGGGTGCGGGTAAAAGTCGTATGAAAAACTTTTTGCCTCAAAGCTCATCAGATTTTATTTATGCCATTATTGTAGAGGAATTTGGACTTATAGGTGGGGTGGGTTTGATTTTACTTTATTTGTTATTGCTTTATCGAATTTTGGTCATTTCCCACAAGACCACTAGTGTATTTGGTAAACTCGCAGTTATGGGTCTTGGAATCCCCATTGTTTTTCAGGCCTTTATCAATATTGGGGTGGCATTACAGGTGTTGCCTGTTACGGGTCAAAACTTACCTATGATAAGTAGTGGTGGGACTTCCGCATGGATGACTTGTATTGCGATAGGAATTATCTTGAGTATTAGTGTTCAAAAAGAAGTGATGGTGCCACCAGACGACAAAAATAACCCTTTAAACGTATTAAGTGAAACCCTTTAAACTTATCATATCAGGCGGTGGTACGGGTGGACATATTTATCCAGCCTTGGCCATAGCAACTGGAATCAAAGAACACTTTGCAGAGGCTTCTATATTATTTGTGGGTGCGAAAGGGAAGATGGAGATGGAAAAAGTTCCTAAAGCAGGTTTCCCTATTGAAGGACTTTGGATTAGCGGTTTTCAGCGGTCTTTGTCCATTGAAAATCTATTATTTCCAGTTAAATTGATCAGTAGTCTTTGGAATGCGTTTCGAATTCTGAAACGTTTTAATCCCGATATGGTGGTGGGTACAGGGGGTTTTGCCAGTGGCCCTCTTCTACAAGTGGCACAATGGTTAGGTTTGCCCACCCTTATTCAGGAACAAAACTCCTATCCTGGCATTACCAATAGAATTTTAAGTAAAAAGGTGGATCGGATATGTGTTGCTTACAAGGGCTTAGAGCATTTTTTTCCGAAATCTAAAATTCGATTGACAGGTAATCCTGTTCGCGCTTCGTTAACCCAATCGTATTCAAGTGAAAAGGCAAAAGCGTTTTTTGGTTTGGATCCTAAGAGAAAGACACTAGCAGTCATCGGAGGAAGTTTAGGAGCAAAAAATATCAATTTACTGATTTATAATGAGTTGGATTTTATTGAAGAGCAAGGACTTCAAATATTGTGGCAATGTGGCTCTTTATATTATGAAATCTATAAGACGGTTCAGTCCAAAGCCGTAGTAGTGAGACCCTTTATTTATGAAATGGAGCAATTTTATGCAGCAGCAGATTTTATAATTTCTCGGGCAGGTGCGGGAAGTATATCTGAACTTTGTTGTGTAGGCAAGCCTCTTTTACTCATTCCTTCCCCAAATGTAACAGCTAACCATCAATACCACAACGCTACTGCTTTAGTAAATGAAAATGCTGCTCTTCTGATTGAAGAAGAAGAATTGGATAAAAAATTTAAAGTTCAGTTTTCAAATTTGATTTCAGACACAGGGCTACAACTAAAAATGAAAGAAAACTTGAAGGCTTTAGCAAAGCCTGAGGCTACCCAATCCATCATTAAAGAAATACAACAGCTCTTATGACTTCAGCTGAAAAACATAGCTATTATTTCATCGGTATCGGCGGTGTGGGAATGTCTGCTTTGGCACGATGGTGCTTGAGGGAGGGTCATGAAGTTTATGGCTATGACAAAACCCCTTCAGAAATTACTGCGCAACTCATAAAACTAGGTGTCGAAATTAATTTTGATTCGAAAGTTTCAGCTTTACCTCAGAAATTACTTCGGAAGAATATTCAGGTGGTTTATACCGCTGCAATTGATCAAAGTCATCCACAATTAGCCTATTTTCTCGCTCAAGGCAATAGCGTGATGAAACGTGCCAAATTTTTGGCTCAATGTTGTGCTAATATTCCAACACTAGCTGTTGCTGGTACTCACGGTAAAACAACCACTTCGGCAATTTTAACACATATTTTCTCAAAAACTGAACAATCTTTTACTTCAATAATGGGAGGCTTTATGAATGACAATCCTTCAAATTTAATTGGGACAGGTTCTGAAAGTTTTATTGTAGAAGCGGACGAATATGATCGTTCTTTTTTGCAACTGCAGCCCAGTTTTGCTTGTATCACTTCTATAGAACCAGATCATTTGGATATATATAAAACTGAAGAGGCTTTTTTAGAAGCTTTTGTCCAATTTTCAAAGCAAGTGGATCAAGAAGTAATCGTTGCATTTGGATTGCCTATTTCTGGATTGACCTATGGAATTGAAGTTGCAGCAGATTATAAAGCATCCAATCTTCAGACAACGAATAGAGGATACCGTTTTGATTTGACCACACCTTCGGGAAGTTATAAGGAAGTGTATTTAAATCAAATAGGGAGTCATAATGTTTCCAATGCACTTGCAGCAATTGCTCTTGCAGAACAGGCTGGTATTGAAATGGAGGAAATAGTACCTACATTAAAAAGTTTCCCAGGGGTATATCGACGTATGAATTTGTATCGATGGAAAAACACTATTGTGATCGATGACTATGCGCATCACCCTACCGAAATACAGCGGATTTTTGAAACGATTCAACGTTTCTTTCCTTCTCAAAGAAATTGTGTGATTTTTCAACCGCATCTTTTTTCAAGAACACGCGATTTTTGGGATGCATTTCGGACTGTTTTAAGTCAATTTGACGAGGTGGTTTTGATGGATATTTATCCTGCTAGGGAGCATCCTATTGCGGGGATCAATTCAAAAATCTTGATGGACAGTATGGAACACAATCAAAAAAAGCATATCGCTAAAACTGGAATTAAATCCATTTTAGAGACAAGTAATGCGTCTGTTTTTGCTTTACTGGGAGCTGGGGATATTGGGGCAGAAATACAGCAATTAAAACCCGAATTTGTTAGTCTATGAAAATCAATAAATCCATTTTGTTTTTAATCACAATGATCCTTTTATTAGGAGGGTGTTGTTGGTTTGCACAATATCGTTATCAAAATAAAAACACGCTAAAAATTGAAGTAAGTTTCACACACGCGCCCCAATTATTAAATACACTTGCAGTTAATAAATTGTTAACACAAAAGCTTGGTTCAAAGTCTAGCCTGATGAAAGATAGTTTAGATTTGAATATGCTTGAAATCCAATTGAATAGTACTCCTGAGGTTAAAAATGCTGAAATTTTTGTGCAGCCAGAAGGTGTTCTTTCACTTCAAATTACAGAAAGACAACCGCTTTTTAAAGTGGTGTCAGATCCTCCTTTTTTCTCAGATGCTAGTGGAGCGCTTTTCGCTTTCCAGACTCTAGATTCCATTCATTATCCAGAGTTTTATTCCAGTACTCCCACGCTTTCAATGGAATCAACTGCAGCATTGATTTCAAGCCTTAAAACAGACCCTTTTCTTGCCCGCGAATTGAAATCTATCAGACTAGAAAAAAACCAATACCATCTTCATTTAAAATCATATGATTTTCAAGTGGTTTTTGGAACTCCTGATAGGGTCCAAGAAAAGATCAACAAACTAAAAATGTTTTGTGCCTTTCAAAATGTACAGGACAGCCTAAAAACCTTTCAAAAAATTAACTTAAGCTACAAAAGACAAGTAGTAGCTTCAACATTTTAAATTATGGAAAAAACAAATTTTTCAGTTGGACTCGATATTGGAACAACCAAAATAGTTGCTTTGGTAGGTCAAAAAAACGAATACAACAAAGTAGAGATTTTAGGGGTGGGAAAGTCCAAAAGTCTAGGAGTACACCGGGGAGTGGTAAATAATATTACACAAACCATTCAATCCATCCAGCAAGCTGTTGAAGACGCCAATACGAATTCCGGACAGCAGATTGATGATGTAGTTGTGGGTATAGCGGGACAACATATTCGAAGCATTCAGCATAGTGATTACATCACACGAGAAAATCCAGAGTCTGTAATTGACGAAGATGATATTCAAAGGCTGATACAACAAGTGTACAAATTGGTGATGTTGCCTGGAGAGGAAATAATTCATGTTTTACCTCAAGAGTACAAAGTGGATGGTCAAGGGGAAATCAAAGAGCCTATCGGAATGCATGGCGGACGGTTAGAAGCAAATTTTCATGTGGTTGTGGGACAGGTTTCATCTATAAAGAACATCGGTCGTTGTATCAAAAGTGCAGGATTAAACATGGCAAATATTACCCTTGAACCCCTCGCATCTTCAGAAGCAGTTTTGAGTTTTGAAGAAAAAGAAGCTGGGGTTGCCCTTATTGATATTGGAGGAGGCACCACTGACTTAGCCATTTTTAAAGATGGCATCATTCGCCATACCGCTGTAATTCCATTTGGTGGAAATGTGATTACGGAGGATATCAAAGAAGGGTGTTCCATTATTGAAAAGCAAGCAGAATTATTAAAAATCAAGTTTGGATCTGCTTGGCCTGGAGAAAATCGCGATACTGAAATTGTTTCCATTCCAGGGCTTCGTGGGAGAGATCCTAAAGAAATTTCATTAAAAACACTGTCTAAAATCATCAATGCAAGAGTTGTAGAAATCATAGAGCAAGTATTTTTAGAAATCAAAAATTACGGTCACAACGACCAAAAGAAAAAGCTCATTGCTGGTATTGTTTTAACCGGAGGTGGGAGCCAATTGAATCATTTGAAACAACTGGTAGAGTATATTACTGGTATGGACACTAGGGTAGGATATCCCAGTGAACATCTTGCAGGCAATACCCAAGAGGCCGTTTCAAGCCCTCTTTTTGCTACTTCTGTAGGGCTATTGATGAATGCCTTGGAAAAAGTTCCAGTAGTAAATAAAACTGAGGACGCACCAGTGGAAACCTCATCAACTCAGATAGAAAAAGATAATAAAGCTACAGTAGATATTTCCAAACAACGTAAATCTATTTTAGACCGTTTTGGAGAAAAATTAAAAGAATTTTTAGATAACGCATAATCAATACCAAATGGATCAAGAAGAAACGAAAGGAATCAATTTCGACCTGCCCAAAAATAGAAGTAACGTTATTAAAGTCATTGGTGTAGGCGGCGGCGGGAGCAACGCCATCAATTATATGTTCCAGCAAGGCATCAAAGGAGTTGATTTTGTCATTACCAATACGGATGCCCAAGCACTTTCTGAGAGTGGTGTGCCTACTAAAATTCAATTAGGAGCGAGCCTTACGGAAGGTTTAGGAGCGGGAGCCAACCCTGAAATAGGAGCTCAAGCAGCGCAAGAAAGTCAAGCTGAGATTCAAAGTATTTTGTCCACTCAAACCAAAATGGTTTTTATTACTGCTGGAATGGGCGGCGGCACAGGTACAGGGGCTGCCCCTGTCATTGCTCAAATGGCAAAGTCTCTCGATATTTTGACCGTTGGAATTGTGACTATGCCTTTTCAGTTTGAGGGGCGCTTGCGTTTGGAACAAGCTCAAAAAGGACTGGAACGCATCAAAGAAAGTGTAGATGCATTGATTGTGATCAATAATAACAAGCTTCGCGAGGTGTATGGAAATCTTGGATTTAAAGCCGGTTTTGCCAAAGCAGATGAGGTCTTGGCTACTGCTGCCCGAGGAATTGCCGAAGTGATTACCCATCACTATACCCAAAATATTGACCTCAAAGATGCCAAAACTGTGCTTACGAATTCAGGAACTGCCATCATGGGATCAGGAGCAGCATCTGGAAGTAATCGCGCACAAGAAGCCATAGTAAAAGCATTGGATTCCCCCTTGCTCAATGACAATAAAATCTCTGGCTGTAAAAACGTCTTATTATTAATTGTTTCAGGTACCGATGAAATCACCATCGATGAAATTGGAGAAATTAATGACTATATACAGACAGAAGCTGGAAACCATACCAACATTATAATGGGTGTGGGAGATGATGAAAGTTTGGGTAACGAAATTTCGGTTACTGTAATTGCGACTGGGTTTGGAAAAGAACAGCAAAATGAAATCTCAAATACTGAAGCTAAAAAGATTATTCATTCCCTCGAAGATGAACAAAAAATCGTTCATGATCTTAGTGAAGATAAAAAGGAAAACTCTTTTGGTACACTCCACCTTTCAACGGAACCTTTTTTAGAATCTGTAAATTCTTCATTAGATGAAAATAAAGAACCATTGATTGCAATGAATTCTATTTTGTCTGATATTGAAGTAGAAGCAGAAGTGGTTTTCAATGGAATTGATTCCAATAAGGATATGGAGGCAGCCCCTTCTTTAAAAGAAGAAGCATTTTTGTTTGATCAGTTTGATTCTGAAAATGAAGCGATAACTTGGAAGGAAACCCATGAGGAGCCTTCGACTGTTGCATTTCAAGAGGAGACCGAAATGAATTCTTTTGTCCAGGAGGAACCCTCTTTTTCAGAAGATACTAATTCGAATTTTGAAGCAACAATTCAAGAGGAGATGCCCGTAGAATCGGAATCAGATGAATTTGAATTGAGTAAAATTTCAAATGAATTGGAAGAACCTACCGAAATTCCCCTTTTTGAACCTCAATTTGAGGATGTCAGTGAAACGCTTGAAGAAACTGAAATGCCCGAAGCCTTTTCTTCAGAATTTAAAGAACCCGAAGAAGAATTTATTTTTAACGAAGTCTCCAATCCTTTATTTGAGATGGATGTAGTAGATCCTGAGATTGTTGAAAGCGAAAGTCAAATTCTCATGGACTTTGAACTTCCTATTGCAGACCACAAATCACAAGAACAAACCAATCAGATGCAGCGTGAAGAGGTAGCAGAAGAGTCGGTAGTAATCGAAAAAGACTTTGAAAACGCCTCACTCGAAGTTCGATTTGAATTAAAAACTACCTCTGAAGAAACCGATGTACCTGAGTCTATAGTAGAGGATGAGAACCTCGATTTGGTTACAGAAGAGGATAACCCTTTTGAACAGACAATAGATCAAACTATTGCTAAACAATCCGAAAAGCGAAAGACGCATTTAAAAGCGTTTAATCATAAATTTTCCCACCAGTACCAAAAGGTGGAGGAAATGGAAAAAGAGCCCGCTTATAAAAGAAAAGGTTTGGATTTAGATGCGAGTTTGCCCGAGTCTCCTTCTCGACTTTCTTTGGACAACGACAGCAATGACGATCTTCAGATCCGATCTAACAATTCATTTTTACACGATAATGTGGACTAACTATGGGAATACTTTCAAATTTAACTGAAGAAATAAAAAATGCAATGCGCGCCAAGGACAGCTTAAAGTTGGAATCACTACGCGCCATTAAATCGGCAGTATTATTAGCCCAAACTGCCAAAGGAGGTGGAGCAGAGCTGAGTGATGAAGAAGCAATTAAAATTTTACAGCGTTTGGTAAAACAACGCAAAGAAAGTGCTTCAATTTTTAGGGAACAGGGGCGCTCTGACCTTGCCGAACCCGAGGAAGCTCAAGCACAAGTTATCGCATCCTTTTTACCAGAACAATTGTCTGAGGAGGAAGTGGCAAAGCTTATTGCCGAGATCATTTCGAAAACAGGAGCTGAGGGAATGAAAGATATGGGTAAAGTTATGGGTATGGCTTCGCAGCAGTTGTCCGGTAAAGCCGAAGGCAAAACGATTGCCAATATTGTTAAACAAAAGCTCTCCTCCTAAACGAAGCAACAATTAAAATAGGTTTCACCGTTCTTATTTTAAGGGAACAGCACACTACTGAACGGGTTGATTCAAATTTGTAAGTCCTTTTTGAATGGATTAATGTAAATTGTGGTTATAATTCATAACCTTAATATTTATATTTATGAAGTTCTACGTTCTTACATACCTATTTGTTCTTTGTTTTATAGGTCAATTTTCTTTTGCACAATACGAAGGATATTCTCCAATGAGATGGAAAAATCAACTTCAAATAGAAGAAGATTTTCTCAAGCAGATCAATTCAACCTCTTTTAAAACTCATTTAAAAAAATTGACCGAGCGTCCACATGTAGTGGGGAGTGAGGCCAATGCTGAAGTACAACGTTATATGAGTGAGGTCATGCAGCAAGCTGGATTTGAGGTGACCCAATATCCCTATGATTTGTATTTGCCCAACCAACCTGGAAGCTCTCTTATTGAAATAGTAACCCCCTCTCGAGCTGTGTTAAATCAGAAAGAAGATGTCATTCCAGATGATCCTTTTTCAGCTGATCCCGAGCTCTGGAAAGGGTGGAATGCTTTTTCAGGAAGTGGTGACGTCACTGCAGAGGTGGTGTATGCCAACTATGGCCGTAAAGAAGATTTTGAAAAGCTCAAAGAACTCGGAGTTGATGTCAAAGGAAAAATTGTATTGGCACGTTACGGTGGAAACTTTAGAGGGTTCAAAGCAAAGTTTGCTGAGGCCAATGGCGCTGCTGGTTTGATTATTTTCACCGATCCCAAAGACAGTGGTTATACAAAGGGTCTCGTTTATCCCGAAGGACCTTACTACAACAAATCAACAATTCAGCGAGGTTCATTATTGACTACAGATTTTACAGGTGATCCATTGACACCCTTTGAGCCAGCATTGCCTTTGGATGGGAAAAAGAAAATTAAAAGATTAGATCCCAAGCAGGCCCAGTTACATACTATACCCGTTACTCCTATTGCCTATGGAGAAGCTGAAAAAATATTGGGGCAGATGGAAGGTAAAGCGGTACCCCAGTCTTGGCAAGGGGGTCTTCCCTTTACCTATCGATTGGAAGGAGGTTCTTCTTTAACAGTACGCCTGAAGGTTGATCAAAAAATTAATTTTGTTCGGGCTGCCAATGTCGTAGGAATGCTCAAAGGAAGTGAAGCTCCAGACGAGTGGATTATCTTGGGCTGTCACTTTGACGCGTGGGGGTTTGGCGCTACAGATCCCAACAGTGGAACCGCAATGTTGCTAAGTCTTAGCGAGACGTTAGGGGAGCTTAAAAAACAAGGTTATGCACCCAAAAGATCGATTTTAATTGGTCATTGGGATGCAGAGGAACACGGCGTAATTGGATCTAGTGAATGGGTAGAACAGATGCGGGATCAACTGCACGCCAAAGGGGTAGTTTATATGAACTTTGACGGTGGGGTGTCTGGGAAAAACTTTGGTGCCTCTGCAGCACCTACACTGAAAAAATTATTAATCGAAACCTCTAAAATGGTTAACTATCCCTATACCGACCAAAGTTTATTTGAATTTTGGAAAAAAGACACCCAAAATGAACCAAGCATTGGAAACCTAGGGGGAGGCTCTGACCATATTGCGTTTTATATGCATGCTGGAGTTCCTTCATTGAGCGGAGGAGCTGGAGGTCCAAATCTATACCATTCCAATTACGATAGTTTTCAATTTTATGAGCAATTTGTAGATCCTGAATTTCAAATGGGACCCATGGTAGAACATATGGCTGGTTTGATGGCTCTTCGTATGGCCAATGCAGAATTAATCCCCTATAATCTGAACCGCTATGCAGCCGATTTGAAACTGCATTTTACAAATGCAACAAATAAAATCAAGGCATTTGAACCAAACTTTAGGGGCTTTAACAGAACAAACGCAGCTATCAGTTCACTTGGAGTGATTTCAGAAAACCTGTCTTCTGAACTACAATCATTTTTGATGGAGGGGAATTTTTCCAAAAAAGACCTGAAGATAATGAACCAACAATTGATCGCTCTAGAAAAAAGTTTTCTGTCAGAGCAGGGCATGTATTTTGGAAAGTGGTATAAATCGCTTTATGCATCCTCAGATCCGTTTAGTGGATATGCGGCTTGGATTCTTCCAGGATTGGAATATGAAATTGCACTGAAGTCTTCAAAACGACTTGAGGAGTGGGATGGTCGATATGCCGATGCAATCAAGTCTTTAGAAACTAAAATGAAGCAATTACTTCAAGATTTGGAATAACTTTTCTTCTGGTAATAAAATAAAAAACCCCTCACTTTGGTGAGGGGTTTTTTTATTACACAATATCAAAATTTACTAGTTGATATTTTCGTTTGCCTGAATCTCAGAGATTGTAATGGGTAAGAAACTACCCGGCGAATTGATCGCAGGGGAGCTGCTAATCCAATAATCAGAAGGACTTGCAAATCGATAGTGATCTGAGATTCTTCTTCCTTGAAGGAACAAGTTTACTCGTCTAGAATGCTCCAATAAATCTTGTGCATCCATTTGATCGCTATAGGGAGTCAAACCATCTAAAGCTCTTATTTTGTTAATATGAGCTGTGAATGTTGCGTTGTCTCCATTTGCTAATGCATTTTCTGCAATAATCAAGTGCATTTCTCTTCCAGAAACTACAGGATACTCTGGATATAAACCAGGAGCTGTAAAGTTAACTACATGTTTGTACAAAGCAGGATCAGCGATATTGTCAATAGGATCCATAAGCGAAACTGTAGTCGCTGGGTTACTATCACCAATAGCATCTGGACGTTTGTCATCTGTAGAGATTACATAAGTATCTGACAGTCTCATTTCAAGACGATCGTTTACTTCTCCCGCAATATCCAAAGCACCAATGGTTTCAGGAGCTGAAGATGAGGTGACTAAGTTTACAGAGAAATCATCTCCCAAATCCGCCAAAGCCTCAGCAGCTAAAGCCGCAGCTGAAGCAGAGCTCACAAGAGGAGCTGCAGAATTCACGGGATTGTTTTTTGCCCAAATCCCTTTAGAAAATTCAGCTCTCGCCTTGGTAGCAGTAAGCTCAGAAGTAAGTCCAGCGTTTAACGCGATGGCTTTATTCAAGTATCCAATTGCAGTATCGTAGAGCGATCCCATATTTTCTGGACCTACGGGTGCACTCCCCTCTGTTTTTTTAGAGCCTACCACAAAGTCATCAAACATATCAGCAATGACCATGTACGTTACAGCACCATACCAATAGGCTCTGGCTAAATCAGTCCTATTTGCAGCAGAAAAGGCATCAGATGTACTGAACTCTTCTCCTCGAGCAATCACATCATCTGCCCAGTAGCGCGCTTCAGCAACATAGAAAAAGGCAGCATCCACAAACTCGTTGTTGATGTTATCCACATTTCCAAAATTTAACTGTTGCCACGCATCACGGGATCCGATCCAGATCATTTCATCACTTGCTACCGAATAGGGAGCGAGTATATTTCCATAGGCTCTTACAGTAACACCTTCCAATCCATTAACCATGGGGGTAAATGCACTTACACCTAATTGTTCTTCCAATAAGTTGTTCGGGTTATTAGCATCCAAGCTACATCCGAGGAACATAATGATGGAAGTCAAAAGAATAAATGTTTTTTTCATTGTATTTAAATTTTTCATTTTTTCCATTATTTAAAATCCTACTTTAAGAGTAATTATAGCTTGTCTCGGAACTGGCCAACCAAATGCAGCAATACCTTGTCCAAAGTTTTGATCAAGAGTACTACCACTTCCACGACCTACAAAGTTGATTCGAGGATCAACACCTGTATATCCTGTAAAGAGTGCTATATTTCTTCCTGATATCCCTAAAGAGGCTGTTTCTAAACCGAATGAATCTAAAATACTTCCAGTGAATTGGTAATTTAAACTCAGTTCATTCCAGCTAATATAATCTGCCTTTTCGAGTGTGTTTAACCCAGAGAAGGGTGCTAAAGCGAGTGTTTCGTTTAGCCATTCATCCAGAGCGTCAACTCGAACACTGGGGTCATTTAAAGGATTAAATCCTGAGTCAACTCCTCCAGTAGCATAATCTCTTATCACTCTTGCAGAGCTAGGTAAGTTACGTCCTATTGCCCCGTTGGCTTGACGGAAGGCATCGGTTAGGTTGTTGATTACAAAATTCCCTCCTTTGTACTCGAATGTCGTACTCAACGTAAAGTTTTTGTAACTCAAAGAACCACCAAAAGATCCTGTCCAGTCTGGGGTAGATTTTCCTAGATAGTGGTCTAAGTAATCTCCATCTTTGTCCTCATCTGCAAGGAGTACACTTCCTGTCCCAATAGAGGTGGGAACACTTCCTACCGTATCTGGTGTTAGTCCGGTGAAATAAGAAATCAATTGATCTCTTGTATCGGGAAGTCCATCTGAATTGGCGATGTCCACAGGGAGCTGGTTTGCACCAACATCTGCAAGTTGCGCTCCGAAGTTTGCTCCAGGAGCATATCCTTCGATCAAGAAGTTACGATATCTTGGATAAGAACCACCCACTTTTAATGGTGGAGCTCCTCCTAAGCTTACCACTTCGTCTCTATAATACGCACCGTTTACATATAGGTTTAAAGTTAGATCTTGTGTTCTGATTACAGTTCCACTAAGATTAATTTCCATACCATAAGCAGCAAGCTCACCAATGTTGGTTAACTGCGTATTTCTAAACCCTCCTGAAAGGGGAAACTGACGTGCGTAAAGTGCATCTTCGGTAACCCGATCAAAGTAAGTAAACTCTAAATTTACTTTATCATCGATCAAACCAGCTGTAAATCCAATTTCCCACTCTTTAGAGATTTCAGGAGATAATTCTGGATTACCAAGGTTGTTTGGAGCAATTCCCGCTCCAGTTGCTGAAGCTAAGGCTTGGTAAGACGTCAATGCACTAAATGCTAAAGGTTGAAGACCAGACCATCCATAAGATCCTCTTAATTGTAAGGAACTTACTGGCCCGATATCATTCCAGTTTGCGGAATCAGAAGGTATGTAGGATGCAGACACCTTGGGATAAAATGCGGCATTGAACTCACTACCAAAGGCAGAGTTGGCATCCAATCGTGCTCCAAGGGTTACAAACAACTGATCGTTAAACCCAATTTGTTCCTGAGCAAAGATTCCAGCTGTAATATTTTCAGTGAAAAATTCGAATACACTCTGAATACCCGCCGCAGAAGTCACCTCAAATCCAGGGCCGGGGAACTCGGTTCCTTGAGCACCTAAGACTTTAGTTTCTTCAGAAATATATTGTCCTCCAAGTATAAGGTTGGATGTAATATTACTTCCGATATTATTGTTGAAAGAGGCTTTTACTTCACCAGTTTGGGCTAAAAAGTTACGTGTATCTGCACTTAATTGTCCTAAGGGGCGACTTCCTGAAAAACCATCTATGTTCCAAGCAAATGGCCAAAAGTTGGTACTGGACTGGCTAGAATAGTTCAAACCAAAAGTCGCATCAATTTTAATCCAATCTGTGGGATAAAAATTCACTCCCAAACTTCCGTTGTAGTTACTTACTTTAGACTCAGTAGCAACTTGTAACGTCTCGTCAACTGTAGCAAAGGCAATAGTACCTGTGGTATTGTTTTCAGCTACGAGTTCAGGCTTACTAAACTGTGCCAAAGATCCAACTCCATAAATGTTATTGTTGTTTTCTGCAGTTGTACTTAATCGTGAAGTAAATCCTTGTGTCAGTCGAATACTCCACTTGTCATTTGGATTGATGTTTAAATTGATGTTAAACTGAGCCAATCGGTCGAGGTCTGTTGCATTGGTTTGTTGACCTTCTAAATACCCTTCTCTTTCCTTTCCACCAAAAGGACCATCGGTATAGGAGTATCGTGCGGATGTAAAATAGGTGATTTTTTCACTACCTCCAGAAACGTTTGCATTTACTGTATTTTGAATTCCTGTTTCATAGAGGTCTTCCATCGCATTAAAGCTGATCAACTCATAAGGTCTTATTGTATAACCCAATAATTGAGATAATTCCGCTGCTCTTGCAGAATCAGAAGTCCACCCTGTGTTGTCGGGTACAGCTCCAATAGGATATGTAATAAATCCTTGAGTGGCTTTAAAACCGAAACGTGGCGCACCTGTTTGACCTTTTTTCGTAAAGATCTGGATCACCCCGTTACTTGCTTCTGTACCAAATAATGTGGCAGCAGAGGCACCTTTAAGAATCTCCACTCTTTCGATAGATTCTGGGTTGATGTCGTCCAGACGTGAGGTAGAACCTCCCCCTCCAGCTCCAACAAATCCTCCACCGAATCCTCCTCCTCGGTCAACACGAATTCCGTCTACAATTACAATGGGTTCGTTCAACTGAGATAAAGAAGCATTTCCACGAATACGGATTTGAGCACCTTCGCCAGTCAATCCACCAGAAGGAAATGCCACGATACCGGGCTCACGTCCTGCTAATAAATCTGAGAAACTGTTAATAGGTAACTTTTCTAGACTTGCTGTCGTAATCGATCCAATACTGTTACCAAGTTGCTTTTTAGCAACTGGCGCTCCAGTTCCTGTAACGACAATTTCGTCAAGTTCCGAAGCAGAAAAACTCATTTGGAGGTCTTGACTTACATCAGAAGACCCAATTGTTACTGCTTGGGAAAGTTTAGAATATCCCGTGTATGAGACTTCTAGCACATAATCACCAGTATCTAGACCATTGATGAGATAATTCCCGTCAAAGTCTGATACGGTTCCCTTGTTCGTTCCTTGAACAAGTACGGTCACCCCCAGAAGAGGCTCTCCCGTGTCTACATCAGTAATCGTTCCTGAGATCGATTGCTGAGCAAAAGTGATTGCTGGAATTAACAACACCCATAACAAGTAAGTTAGCTTCAGCTTTTTTGTTTTCATCATAAGACTTTATGTTTTTGTTAAGAAAATGTTAAGCAAATTAATTTTTTTTTTTAAAATACCATAAATAATTTAACATTTAAAAAACAAAACTTATTTTAACTGTATAATATTTTCGTATTTTCACCAACTCTACATATTGAACGTTAAACTCTTATTTTTAATGGGACATGGCCCAGTAGTTCAACTGGATAGAATATCAGATTTCGGCTCTGAGGGTTGGGG
>JAFMLQ010000017.1 GCA_017852075.1 Flavobacteriaceae bacterium
CGACCTCCTGAACCACAATCAGGCGCTCTAACCAACTGAGCTACAACCACCGTTTAAAAGTGCAAATTTAATTTTTTTTGAATAGCAAACAAGATTTTTTAGATTCTATTACTTTCTATTCCATTGGAAATTTCATTCCTATTTGCTCCCGCACCTGATCCATGAGATTGATTAGATCCAAGCTGTTTTGCAAAGACCATTTGGAAGACTCAAGTTTGCCTTCTCTCAGACACTGATTCACTTCTAGGATTTCGTAAGAATAGCCTTTGCCCAGAAATTCAAATTCTTCAGAGAATCCCTTTCCTTCTTTTACCAAATTGATCTTGCCTGTTTCATGCCAACGAGAATCCAAATAAATTTCTCCTGCTTCTCCGCAAATGGTGGCTCTCATGTCTTCGTGATGTGAAAAACTGGAGTACAATAAGGCTTGCACTTTGTCATAGGTCAAAATTAAAGCAGTTTGTACATCTACACCCGTAGCAAATTTAATCGCTGAAGCTTGTAAAGAATTTGGCATTCCAAGTAATTGATAAGCCAAGAATAATGGGTATATACCGATATCAAGTAAACTTCCTCCCCCCTTATATGGATTGAAGAGACGAGAATCTACTCCATATTCCAATCCATTAAAACTAAAAGTTGCGTTGAGGTAGCGCATAGTACCTATTTCACCCTGAACTATCCATTGTTCAAGTTGTTCAAAAGTTGGATTAAAACGTGTCCAAAGTCCTTCCATTAAAAAGGTATTATGTGTCTTTGCACAACGGATCAACTCCACTACTTGATTATGATTGATAGCAAGTGGTTTTTCACATAGCACCGCTTTTTTATTTTGCATTGCAGCAAGGGCATGTGCAAAATGATCTTGGTTTAATGAAGCGATATAAATAATCTCTACTTTGGGGTCGGTGTAAAGATCCTCATAGTTGCTGTAAAATCGATCTGCCCCATATTGGTCTGCAAAATCTGCGGCACGAGAAGCACTAGAGGAAGCTACTGCTTCCAACTCACAGTCAGCTACTAGCTGCAAGTCGTTTACAAATTTATGTGCAATTTTTCCTAAACCCAAAATGCCCCACTTGATTACGCGTGACATAACTAACGGATTAAAGCATCTAAATTTCCTACAGAAAGAGGCTGTCTGGAAGTAAACCCTTCCCCAGCTTCAGCTCCTATCAATCGTCCAAAATTTTGAGCTCTATACTGAACACTTTCAAGAAAATTTTTACTGCTAATAGGGGTATTCGATTCCTGAGAACTTGGATCAAAAAATTGGCTTGAATAGGCTCTAACCGACTCCATTTTCTTTTCGAGGTATCCAGTGATATTCAATATAATATCCGGTTGAATTTCATTCCATTGGATATATTCCAAAATTAGATTTGGACGCCAAGCTTCTTGTAATTTTCCATCTTCGTCCCGCGTTTCGATCTTGGACAAACCACTCAGAAAACAAGAATCGTTTACCAAACGATTCCCCTTTCCATGGTCAATATGTCGGTCTGCTATGGCATTGCACAAAACGATTTTTGGCCGGTAGTGTCTTATTTTTAATATGATGAGACGCTGGTGTACTTCATCATTGACAAAAAATCCGTCTTTAAATTCAAGATTTTCACGCTGATGAACCCCTAAAATTGTAGCAGCAGCAGCGGCTTCTTTCTTTCTTAACTCAACCGATCCTCGGGTACCTAATTCTCCTTGGGTTAAATCTATAATCGCTACAGATTTCCCTTGAGCTACAGATAGCGCTATAGTTCCAGCACAACCTAATTCCACATCATCGGGATGGGCACCAAATGCAAGTAGATCAACTTTCATTAGCTTTGTTGGTTTACAGATTGTAATAGATCAGCTTTCAAATCTTCTATAGCTTCAATTCCCGTTGAAAAACGAATCGTTTGAGAATTGATTCCTTGTGCAATTCGTTCCTCTTCGGTCAACAACGCATGAGAAGTCAATCGAGGACTCAATGCAGTACTTTCAATTCCTGCTAAACTCATAGTTGGTTTGATCAATTTTAACCCCAAAAGGAATTGTTTACAATCCAAGTTAGGAGCCAAATCAAAAGTTAACATTCCCCCAAAACCCTTCATTTGTTTTTTGGCAATTTCGTGATCTGGATGTTGTGGCAGTCCTGGGTAATAAACCTTCGCTACCCAATCTTGACTATTTAAGAATTCAGCGAGTAACTGTGCATTCTGGTTTTGTGCTTGTACTCTTAGGAAAAGTGTTTTTATACTCCGCTCTAACAGCCAGACTGTATAATCGCTTAAACTTCCACCAAAATTCTTGGCGGAGTCAAAAACGCGATCGATTGTGGCTTGGGAACCCAAAACCGCTCCGGCACATATATCACTGTGACCTCCCAAATACTTCGTTGCGCTGTGTAAAACAACATCAATACCAAAAGCTATAGGGTTTTGATTTACCGGACTTGCAAACGTATTATCAATCATAGTCCATATACCTGCTTTTTTAGCTAGCATACTAATAGACTCCAAATCAATAATCTTTAGGGTGGGGTTACTGGGTGTCTCAATATAGATTCCCTGTGTATTATCTCGAATTTCATTTTCAAAATCAGAGGCTTTTATTCCTGATGTAAAACTGTATTGGATTCCGTATTTAGGAAATTCGTGTTTGATAAAATTTCGAGTACCCCCATAGAGATCATCTTGAAATACAACATGATCCCCAGATTTCAAATGAGACAATAAAGCCGTACTAATAGCCGCCATACCCGAACCAAAAATCATCCCTGCTTCTGCTCCTTCTAAAGCAGCAATTTTTTGGGCCAAGCCACGTTGGTTGGGGGTGTTGAAATATCTTGGGTATTGGTTGATCTCAACATCATTGAACGCATATGAGGAAGACATATAGAGGGGTGAAATTGATCCTCCATATTGCTCGTCTTTGAGCTGCCCAGCATGAACACATAAGGTTTTAAAATCTGCGCTTTCCTTCATTTTAGTTTTCGATCCATGAGATTACGGTTGGATCATCGGGTAGAGTTCTAGGAGAAATTACTTTTGCCAAACGTCCATCCGGATTGATTAAATACTTCTGAAAATTCCAAGAAACACTCGAACTGATTACACCGTTTTTAGATTCGCTGGTTAAAAATTGATATATAGGATGCATTTTATTTCCTTTCACCGAAATTTTACTCATCATGGGAAAAGTCACTCCATAGTTTTTTTCACAAAAAACAGCTATTTCTTCATCGGTACCAGGTTCCTGAAATAAAAAGTTATTTGCTGGGAAACCAATAATTACAAAATCTTTGTCTCCGTATTTTTCGTACAATGCTTGTAGTTGCTTGTATTGAGGGGTTAAGCCACATTTTGAGGCTGTATTGACAATCATGATTTTTTTACCTTGTAGGGAGCTAAAATCAAATTCTTCTCCTTCTAAACTAGTCACTTTAAATTGATAAATTGTATGGTCATTGTTTTTTTGATCTTGAGCATTGAGTGTTGAAATCATTAGTGTGATAAGTATAAAGTTTATTAGTTTCATCTCGCATTTTTATTTGTCTAAAGGTCGCTGATTTCTTGCAAAGAAAAAAATCTAAAAATATCAGACAACTTCGGCACTTAAGCCTTCTTCTAAAAGTGCAGTACATTTGGGTATTAATTCTTCCAAAGCTCCTGTTTTTACACTACATTTTCCTGAGTAATGAACGATATAGGCACATTGTTCAGCTTGCAAATAGGAATGCTCACAAATCTTCACAAGACACTCAATAACGTGATCAAAAGTATTGACGTCATCATTGTAAAGAATGATTTCATGTTCTTTTTTTTCAAGTGTATCTACTTGCTCTATTTCAAGAGGAGTAATTTTTGGAGATTCTTCACTCATTAGTACATCGTAGCGCACACCAAGATTCTTTTTGTTTACTTTCTTCGATTTGAAGACCAAATCGTCTGCAGCTTTCCTCTAAAATAGGGATATCTTCTTTATAAAATCCTGACAGAAGTAAATTTCCCTTCGGCAGCAATCCTTTTGCATAAGCAGGAAGCTGATCCACAAGAACATTTCGGTTGATATTGGCAAAAATAAGGTCAAAGAAAGGTTCTTCTCTATTAATTTTGTCGCCTAAACTTACGGCAATATTATTACAATAGTTAACATCAACGTTTTCTTTTGTGTTTTCAACACACCAAGGGTCATGATCGATAGCTTCAACTGTTTTTGCTCCCATTTTTGAAGCCAAAATTGCTAGTATTCCTGAGCCACATCCCATATCGAGAACCTTTTTGTCTTTAAAATCTAGCGACAATGCAAATTCCAACATCAAATGGGTCGTTTGATGATGGCCGGTTCCAAAACTCATTTTAGGATTGATAATCAATTCGTATTTACTGTCAAAAGAGGGATGAAAATCAGCTCGAATTACACACTCTGAGTTAATTTTTACCGGCTGAAATGACGCTTCCCATTTGGCATTCCAGTTTACAGGTTCAATGGAACGAAACGTATATTGAATTTCTACTTCTTTATTTTTCAACAATAGAATTGAGGAGAGAAAAGAATCAAAATGATCCGATTCAGGAACAAAAGCATTTAATCCAGAGTCAGACATTTCAAAGCTTTCGAAAGGAAGGTCTTGGAGCTGGGCAAGTAAAATTTCATCCCAAGGTGATTTGGGCGAAATAGTAAAATAATATCCGATGTAGGTTTGGGTCATTTAAAAAGCATTGACAATATCCATAAAATCATCTGCTTTTAAAGATGCCCCACCTATCAATCCTCCATCCACGTCTGCACCAGCAAAAATTTCTTGAGCATTGTTAGGTTTAACACTACCGCCGTAAAGAATTGAAACAGCATTGGCTATGGTAGAGTCATAATTTGCTGCAATTAGACTTCGGATATATGCGTGCATTTCTTGAGCCTGAGCAGGAGAGGCAGTCTCTCCTGTACCGATCGCCCATACAGGTTCATATGCCAGAATGATTTGTTTCCAAGCCGAAGCAGGGAGATCAAAAAGTGCCACTTTTAGTTGTCTTTCTACAACTTCAAAATGGGTGTTGGACCGGCGTTCGTCGAGTTCTTCACCAAAACAAAAAATCACTTCCATACCCGCGTCCAAAGCCGATTTTACTTTTTCTGCTAACAACGCATCGGTTTCATGAAAAAGGGAACGCCTTTCAGAATGCCCAAGAATTACCGTATGAATTCCGACACCTTTCAACATAGAAGCAGAAACTTCTCCAGTGTAAGCTCCAGAAACAGCAGCACTCATGTTTTGAGCTACCACAGAAATGGCTTCTCCTTTTAAAAGAGTAGTGCTTTGAGAAAGCTGAGTAAAAGCTGGGGCTACCATAACCCGTACGTCCTCAGGTTTTTTAAAAGATTTTAGTTGAGTTAGTAAAAACTCTGTTTCAGCAGAATCATTGTTCATTTTCCAATTTCCTGCTACAATTTTATTTCTCATGTCTTAGGTGGTTTTTATTCTTGGATCAAGATAACTATATAATAAATCGACCACAATATTAATGATTATAAAGAGAAAGGCAATAACAATAACTGAGCCCATTACTACGGGAATATCCAGTTGATTCAACGCCTCTACAATTTCTTTTCCAAGTCCCTTCCATCCAAAAATATATTCTACGAATATAGCACCTGCCAAAAGGGAGGCAAACCAACCTGAAACAGCAGTTATCACGGGATTGAGTGCATTTTTTAGAGCGTGATAAAAAATCACTTGATATTTAGATAATCCTTTGGAGTAAGCAGTTCTTATGTAGTCCTGAGAAAGTACCTCCAATAGATTGCTACGCATCAATTGTGTAATCACAGCCAGGGGACGAATTCCCAACACAAAAGAGGGCAAAATCAAATTTTTCCAGACGATCTGATAAGATTCTCCAAAATCATCCAATTCATAGAGGCTTCCCGTCATATTTAAATGGGTAACGGAATTTAATACATAACCGAAAAACCAAGAAAACAAAATCGCGCTAAAAAACGAGGGAACACTCATCCCTAGAGTACTCAATATGAGTAAAGTTTTGTCCAACCAGTGATCTTTAAATAAGGTAGCCAAAATTCCCAAAAACACACCAAGAATAATCGCTATGAGCATTGAGGAAAAAGCCAAAACTGCAGTATTTGGAAGCGTTTCTTTCAAAATTTCAGAAATGGGCTTCCCTCTTTTTTGATAAGAAGTACGAAAATATGGGTATTTAAGTAAGAGTAAATTTTCTGTTCCTTTATACAATACAACTCCTCCATAGGTTGCTGCATTATAATGCGCAAATGATTGAAGGTCAATTGGGTGAAAAGAAACAGGAGAAAGATCGTTTAAATAATAAAAATACTGTTGATATAGAGGTAGATCAAATCCAAATTTTGCTTTAACTACTTCTAATTGTGCACTGTCTTCATTTTGATCCAACATCATTTGGGCAGGATCCCCAGGAAGCACAGTAAAAAGAAAAAAAACCAAACTTGCAACTCCGAAAAGTGCTAGAAAACCTTGGATTATTTTACTCGTGATAAAGAGCATTAATCCTTTAGATGAATGAGTGCGAAAATGGCATAGTTAACCATGTCATGGTAATTGGCATCAATCCCTTCGCTTATCAAAGTTTTTCCTTGATTTTCTTCAATTTGTTTCACACGAAGAAGTTTTTGTAAAATCAAATCTGTAAGTGAACTGACACGCATGTCACGCCAAGCCTCACCGTAGTCATGGTTTTTATTGAGCATCAACTCATAAATAATTTGTATTTGCTCATCATACAGCACTAATGCTTCTTTTAAATCCAAATCAACTTGTTCAGAAACGCCCAACTTAATCTGAATCAACGCCATCACACTGTAGTTTACAATTCCAATAAACTCGGACACTTCTCCTTCGTCCACTTTCCTTTCGCTTTGGGTTTGTAAACTTCGAATACGCTGCGCTTTGATAAAGATTTGATCCGTAAGAGATGGAAGTCTGAGAATTCTCCATGCGGCTCCATAATCCGACATTTTTTTTTCAAATAAAGAGCGGCATTGGGAAACAATTTCCTGATACTCCTTTTGGGTAGCTTCCATTTCAATTAAATTTGCTATAAATTTCGAATATATTTTTAAATCATTCATTAAACCCAACCATAAGTTATCAAAAAGAATATCACATCTCAACCGATTCGTATTCGGGAACAACTGATTGATTTGAAACATCCAAAGATTATGGGTATTTTGAATCTTACTGAAGATTCATTTTACGATGGAGGAAAAAACAATTCACTGAATAAAGCATTGAAACACACTGAAAAAATGCTCTCTGAAGGGGCTTTTTTTATTGACATTGGTGTAGCCAGCAGTAAGCCAGGTAGCCCTTTGATTAAAGTTGATGAGGAAAAAAAACGTTTGCTACCCTATCTCAATGCGCTAATTCGAGAATTTCCAACTACTCATTTTTCGATTGACACCTACCACAGTGAAGTGGCACAAATGAGCTTGGATTTAGGGGTGAGTATGATTAATGATATTTCTGGGGGGCAATTGGATTCAAAAATGTTTGCTGTGGTAGGCGCTCATAAAGTACCCTACGTGATGATGCATATGAAAGGAACTCCTGAAACCATGCAGCAAAAAACAGAATATAAAGATGTTGTTCAGGAAATTACTTATTTTTTTAGCGAGCAGATTAAAAAAGCTCGAGCAGCTGGAATTCACGATATAGTTGTAGATCCAGGCTTTGGTTTTGGGAAAAGCAGTGCACAAAATTTTACCTTACTACAACATTTAAATCATTTCGAAAGTCTCAAATGTCCTATAATTGTTGGGGTTTCTAGAAAATCCATGATTTATAAAACCCTTGGATCTACTCCTGAAGAAGCACTAAATGGAACTACTGCACTCCACGCTTGGGCTTTGGAACGTGGAGCTCGTATTTTGAGGGTCCATGATGTTAAGCCTGCGAAAGAATGTATTGAGTTGTGGGAAACCCTCCAATAGTTTTTATAAATTTACCAAAAGCATCACTCTTTGAACATTACAGATTTTATTGACTTTTCCTTTGTTGATGTAATCGACATCTTGCTAGTAGCCTTCCTACTATTCTATCTTTATAAATTGGTACGTGGAACAGTCGCCATCAATATTTTTATTGGAATTGTTATCATCTATCTTATTTGGAAACTAACGGATGTGCTGAATATGGACGTCTTGAGTAATTTGTTAGGTAAATTTATCAGTGTTGGGTTTTTTGCCCTCATCGTAGTCTTCCAGCAGGAAATAAGAAAATTTCTGCTTTTAATTGGTTCTACCAATTTCACAAACCGTCGTAACGTGGTGCGTTACTTCAAATTTCTAAATCAAAGAAGTCAGAGCACAAAACTGAACCTCACGGTTTTAATTGACTCTTGTTTTAATATGTCTAAGAGTAAAACGGGTGCTATCATTGTGCTCCAGAGAAGTAATTCCTTGGATTTTACCTTAAATGAAAATAACCTTACTCAAATTAATTTGAATCCTCAAATATTGGAAACGATATTTTTTAAAAATAGCCCTTTACATGACGGTGCGATTTTAATAGAAAACAATACCATTGTAGCCACTCGTGTGATATTACCACTCAGTGATCGCGCTCAAGTCCCGTCACATTACGGTCTTAGACATCGAGCCGCACTAGGAATTTCAGAAAAAACAGATGCACTGGTCATCGTGATTTCAGAACAGACAGGAAAAGTGGTCTATGTCAAAAATGGAACTTTTATAGATATCGATACTCCCGAAGCCCTAAGGGAATTACTGATTCAAGATTTAGGAGAGTGATATCAGATGGGCAGGGTTTCAGCAAACTGAACTTCGTAAAGCTTTGCGTAATGTCCTTCTTCTATCTTTAGCAATTCTTCATGAGTACCCATCTCCACGATACGCCCTTGATCCATCACTACGATTCGATCTGCATTTTTTACCGTAGCCAAACGATGTGCAATCACTATAGAGGTTTTACCTTTCGTTAATTTATCGATAGCCCGTTGCATAATTTCTTCTGTATAACTATCTACAGAAGAGGTCGCCTCGTCTAAAATCAAAATTGTAGGATCTGACAGATAAGCTCTTAAAAAGGCGATCAATTGTCTTTGTCCTGAGGAAAGCATCACCCCCCTTTCTTTGACGTTGTAATCGTATCCTTCAGGTAACGATTCAATAAACTCATGAACTCCTATGGCTTTTGAAGCTTGGATCACCTGATCTCGAGTAATCTCAGGATTGAATAAGGTAATATTATTGTATAAACTATCGGCAAAGAGAAACACATCTTGCAGTACTACAGAGACATGTTTTCTGAGTGTTTTTAAATCATACGATCGGATGGAAGTATTATCTATCCTAATGTCTCCTGAGTCTAACTCATAAAATCGTGACAACAAATTGATGATGGTTGACTTTCCTGCGCCTGTCGCGCCCACTATAGCAATGGTTTCTCCGGATTTAATATCCAATGAAATGTCTTTTAATACAGGCTCTCCAGAAATATAGGAAAATTCTAAATTTTTAATCTGAATATCCCCTTGTAAAAGGGAGGGTCGAAAGGTTCCTTTGTCGTCAATATTACTTTCGGTTTCCAAAATTCCAAAAATCCGATCGGCAGCAACCATTCCCATTTGCAAGGAATTGAATTTATCCGCAATTTGCCTTAGAGGCCTGAAAAGCATTTGAGACATTTGAATAAAGAGGAAAATTGTTCCTAGAGAGACCTCTCCACCCGAAATCACATTCAATCCTCCATACCAAACGAGTAAACCAATGGTAACTGAAGAAGAAATTTCAGCAACTGGAAAGAAAATAGAATTGAACCAAACGGTTTTCAGCCATGCTTTCTTATGCTTTTCATTGATCGCTAAAAAGTTTTCATACTCAATCTTTTCCCTGTGAAATAGTTGCACTATTTTGATTCCACTAATTCGTTCTTGAACAAAAGAATTGAGGTTGGCGACCTGTAATCGCACCTCCTCGAAGGCTTTTTTCATGGACTTTTGAAAAAGTCGAGTGGCATAGAGGATTATTGGCAAAACGGAAAAAACGATAAGTGAAAGGCGCCAGTCCACATATAACATAACGGCGATGACTAAAATCATCTTTAACAGATCTGCAATGATCATAAACAACCCTTGAGAAAAAATACTTGCAATGGTTTCAATATCACTTACAGCTCTTGTTACCAAACGACCTACAGCGGTTTTGTCAAAATACGCCATCTTAAAGTGAATGATCTTATCAAATAATTTAATTCTCAGATCTTTAATTACCTTTTGTCCTAACCAATTGGCATAGAATACGAATAGAAACTGGAAAACCACTTCTAGGACTAGGGTTACAAACATTAAGCTCACAAAAAGCACCATCCCCTGATAATCTTTTGGGGTAATATATTTATCTACAGTGACTTTCAGCAAATAAGGTGTTAATGTAGAAAACAGGGAAAGTAAAATGGCAGCGATCATTACAAAATAATAAGTCGCTTTGAAGGGTTTAATAAAACCCATTAATTTTCCAAATAGGTCTAGATCAAAGATTTTACCACTCACTTTTGCCATACCTACAAAAAAACTGATTTTGGGTATTCAACTTTGGTAAGGAATAAACCTTGCGCAGGCACAGAGTATCCTGCTTCAGATCGGTTTTTATTCATTATAATATTATGCAAATCGTTCACACTTTTCTTTTTCAGTCCGATCTCAACTAGGGTACCCACAATGGCGCGCACCATATTTCTCAAGAATCGATTAGCTGTGATGGTAAAGGTATAACCCTTTTCTGAATTGGTCCACTCCGCATGACTAATCTTACATAAAAAGGTTTTTACATCTGTGTGGGACTTTGAAAAACATTCAAAATCTTCATAATCCAACAAGAGCTTTGCCCCTTCTTTCATCGCCTGAAGATCTAAAGGTGTCTTGATAAAATAATGGAATTCATTTCCAAAAGGTGTTTTTTCTTTGACGATATGGTATTTGTATGTTCTGTAAAGAGCATCAAAACGCGCGTGAGCCTCAGGCTGAACTTGTTTAAGGGAATGTATCGCAATATCTTGAGGTAAAAACTGATTGAGTTGATAAACTAAATTTTGAAGTGCCCTACTTTCCATCTCTGCATCAAAATGGGCAAACATTTGACGGGCATGAACCCCTGTGTCTGTTCGACCAGCTGCTACCAAAGAAATAGGTGTTTTTATTAAAGTTTCCAAGGCTGTTTCCATGACTTCTTGTACGGAGATTGCATTAGTTTGACGCTGCCAACCGTGGTATTGGGTACCTGCATAAGAAAATTCAAGAAAAAAACGCACATTTTGTCTTTAGTAAGCAAAGATAGTCTGAAATATTTTTTGTTACAATTTCTCAAATGCCTTTCAAGAACTATGGGTGCTATTTTCATTCATTCTTGCTTTCAACTGCTGAAGCACCTCTTCAATTTCTTCCATATTTGAAGATCTAAAAACGTCTATTGACAGACCTTGTTTTTTAACTTGAATTAGTTTGTTTTTTCTTTCCTCATAACTTAAAAGTACCATCAATAAAAGTAAAAATGAGGAAATAACGTTATAGATATTATTGGATTCAAAAAAATATAAATAGAATGAAACTCCTATAAAAAAGAAATTGAATACAAGCCAAATCCACCAACCCCACCCCTTTTTTTTCAAATACACGCTATCCAACGCTTTGTAAAAAAGTTTTCTAGGCGTGTGGTCTTTTTCAAGTTGAAAAACCAAAAAATGTAAATAAAATACAATTTTACTATGTCCTCGAGAAGAACTTATGATGGTTTTCAGAGGAGTAATCATAGTTGAATTTTTTTTAGGAATACATACATTTGGGATATTAAATATACATTTTTTGAGAAAAATCCTATTACTTTCAGATACCCACAGTCATTTTGATGATAAAATAGCTTTCTACGCAGCACAAGCGGACGAAATATGGCATGCGGGTGATGTGGGTACAACAAAAGTTTTGGATGCACTGAGCTCTTTAAAACCATTGCGTGCCGTATATGGGAATATCGATGGACATCAGGTAAGACTTCGGACAGAGGAATTTTTAAGCTTTACCTGCGAAGGAGTTAGGGTATTGATTACCCATATTGCAGGATATCCTGGCAGATACAATCCTACAGCTAAAAAAATGATTGAAAAACATCAACCCAAACTATTTATCTGTGGACATTCCCATATTCTTAAAGTGATGCATGACAAAAATCTAGGGCATCTTCATATGAATCCAGGTGCAGTAGGCATCTCTGGCTTTCACAAGTTTAGAACCCTACTCCGCTTTGAAATAGAAGAAGGCGAAATAAAAAATTTAGAAGCTATCGAACTTGGGCAACGAGGAACCCTAGCGAATACGGTCCACCGAACGGACTAGAGCTTCATCTTTTAAAATGGCTCGTCGTGCTAAAAAAAGGAGACAAATACTCACCAAAGAAATTACTACAGCAAAATAGCTTAACTCAAAACGAGTCTCTTCCATGAGGTAATAGACATAATAGGCTACAATAATCAGTTGGATTGCGATTAATAATACACTCAAAATTACTTGAATAGTGCGTTTCTTAAAAAGTACTATCGTAAGCAATGTAAGTATAGGGCTCAACAAAAAAACTTTGTAATCAAACATCGATGAAGCCTGTTCCCACTGATGGGAATAATACAATAAAACCGTTGTCATAAGAAATACAATAAGTAAATACAGGGTCTGAATACGTTGAATCATGCTTGCTTTTTCTACAAAATTAAGTTTTTTTTAAAAGCTTGTATTTTAAATAAAATTTGTAATATTGCCACTCTACAATACTTCAATACTTTACATAAACAAACCAAAAAATGTAAAGTACAAAATCATAAAAACTTCATGTACGAAATAGCTACTCTTAAAACAAAGAAACTTCCCGAATTACAAGAAATTGCCAAAAAAATTGGCGTCAAACGAATTGCAGGACTTAAAAAGTTGGATTTGATATATCAAATCGTAGACTTTATCGCTTCTAAACCTGATGAAGACGTCCCAGAAACAAAGAAAACAGACAACATAGTAAAAGAGAATCCTAAATCTGCCCCAGAAAAAAAGTTTACTCTTAAAGTACTTCCTGTTCAAAAAACTAAACCCAAAGTTAAAAACGAAAACCAAGGGGAACCAAAACATAAAAAAGAACAACAAGGGAATAACAACCCGCATAAAAAAAATGTAAACCCCAACCAAAAAAACAAACACAATAACGGAAAAAATGGTGATCAGCATAACCGAGACAATAAAAGCCGCTACCGCCAACCTGATTTTGAGTTTGACGGGATTGTACAAACAGAAGGCGTTTTAGAAATGATGTCTGAGGGGTATGGGTTTTTGCGTTCTTCGGACTACAACTACCTTTCTTCCCCAGACGATGTTTATGTGTCTCAATCTCAAATTCGTTTATTTGGACTCAAAACCGGGGATACTGTCTTAGGATCGGTTCGTCCTCCTAAAGAAGGAGAAAAATATTTTCCACTTATTAAAGTAGATAAAATCAATGGACTAGATCCCAAAGTAGTTCGTGATCGGGTCTCTTTTGAACACCTCACTCCCCTTTTTCCTCAAGAAAAGTTTAACCTTGCTGAAAAGCAAAGCACCATTTCTTCAAGAATTATGGACTTGTTCTGTCCAATTGGAAAAGGACAACGAGGGATGATCGTTTCCCAGCCCAAAACTGGGAAAACTATGTTACTTAAAGACATTGCCAATGCCATTGCAGCTAATCATCCTGAAGTGTATCAGTTGATTCTACTCATCGATGAACGACCCGAAGAGGTGACCGACATGCAGCGGAATGTAGATGGAGAGGTCGTGGCTTCCACTTTTGATGAACCAGCAGAGCGACATGTAAAAGTGGCGAACATTGTTCTAGAGAAAGCCAAACGATTGGTAGAATGCGGACACGATGTTGTGATTTTATTAGACTCCATTACCCGTTTAGCTCGAGCGTACAATACTGTACAACCCGCATCCGGTAAGATTTTAAGTGGTGGGGTTGATGCCAATGCATTACACAAACCCAAACGTTTCTTTGGTGCTGCTAGGAATATTGAAAACGGCGGCTCCTTATCCATCATCGCAACAGCTCTTACTGAAACGGGATCTAAAATGGACGAAGTGATATTTGAAGAATTTAAAGGAACAGGAAATATGGAACTCCAACTGGATCGCCGTATAGCCAACCGTAGAATCTTCCCTGCTATCGATTTGGTCTCTTCCAGTACTCGTAGAGATGATCTCTTATTAGATGAAAATACAATTAAACGTATGTGGATCATGAGAAAATATCTAGCCGACATGAATCCTGTGGAGGCAATGGAGTTTATCAATGACCGCTTTACCAGAACTCAAAATAACGAAGAGTTCCTAATCTCAATGAATTCTTAATAGGATTCATTACAATTCATAAAAAAAGGCTCCTTTTGGAGCCTTTTTTATTTAATATTAATTCGTACTTCTTAGAGCGATGCGACGTGTTTTGCCAGTTTCGACTTTAAGTTACCTGCCTTGTTGGCGTGGATAATATTCTTTTTTGAGAGCTTATCAATCAATGAAGCTACTGAAGGAAACAATTTGTTCGCTTCTTTCTTATTGGTGGTTTCTCTTAATTTCTTAATAGCATTACGAGCCGTTTTATGCTGAAAACGATTTAATAAACGTTTTTTGTTGTTAGAACGAATGCGTTTTAATGCGGATTTATGATTTGCCATAATTACAATTTATATCGTAGCCCGTAGGGGAGTCGAACCCCTCTTTCCAGGATGAAAACCTGGCGTCCTAACCGATAGACGAACGGGCCATATTTTTCGTGCGCAAATGTACACGGAATATTATTATTAAACAAGCACTACACAAAACAAAAATCTTTGTTTTTGATGTATGATTAATTTTGGATTCTGTTAACACCTCATATTTGATAAATTAAATACATTTGTAATGCCCATTATATAAATCAATACCCATGAAAAATACTCCCCTTAATACCACTACTCTACTATTTCTCTTTGCTCTTAATTTTGGAACACTTCTATCTCTCCAAGCCCAAGAAAACTTAACTTCTGAAAAACTTGCTGTATCGGGCTATGACGTGGTTTCATATCATCAAAATGAAGTTGCCCAAGGCAGCTCCCAATATAAAGTGAATCATAATGAAGCGGTTTATTTCTTTAAAAACGAAGCCAATCAAAAGGAATTCAAGTCGCATCCTGAAAAGTACCTCCCACAGTATGGAGGGTGGTGTGCCTACGCTATGGGAAAAAATGGAGATACCATATCCATTAACCCAGAAGCCTACACTCTTGAGGATGGTAAACTCTACCTTTTTTATAAAAATTCATTTACAGATACCCGAAAAAAATGGCTAAAAAACAATACAAATCTAAAACCCAAAGCAGATTCAAATTGGAATAAACTGACAAATAACGATTAACCCCAATCCCCCCACTCCATTTCCAATAAATTTTCAATTTTATTAAGAATTATAGTATCTATCATTCTTTTGCAAACCCTTTACTTCAAATTCGGTGAACATGCTGAAGCTGTTCATATTTTTAGCACATTGGGTATGGAGCCCTGGGGTCGTATAGGATTGGGCATCGTAGAGCTTATCGTGGCGATTACACTCCTGATTCCCAAAACTCAGGTGATCGCTTCCTTTGTAAGTTTAGGGGTATTGGCAGGAGCCATAGGCGCCCATTTATTTACTCCAGTAGGAATCGTGGTGTACTGGGATGGAAACTCAGACAAAGGACAACTGTTTTTTATGGCAGTACTTTCTTTTGTTTTTATTATCATTCACCTTTTCATCTTCACCAAAAGAAAAAACTACAGTTTGAACGATTTAATCAAAAAAGAGGTTTTAAAGCGGTGATATGAAAAAAACGACTTGGATACGCATATATCATTATGAATTTTGGCCCTTTTGGCTATTCTATATTCCCGCCTATTTTTACTACTTCTATTTGGCATTAAAATCAAGAAAATGGGTTTATTTTTCAGTATTAAATCCCAGTATGAATTTTGGTGGGGCTTTTTTGAGTTCAAAAAATACATCCCTTCAAAATATTCCTAAACAATGGGTTCCCAAAACCTTGTTGGTCTGTTCAGGAGAAAAATTCTCTTGTGTACAGAAAAAGTTGAAAAAGAAAAATATCAAGCTCCCTTTTATTGTAAAACCTGACATGGGAGAACGGGGTAAGGGTGTAGAAGTGATCCACAAATTAGTTGAATTAAAAGACTACATCACAAATCATTCTAAAGTCTCTTTTTTAATTCAGGAGTATGTGAAATACCCCATTGAACTTGGAATTTTATTTTATTGGGATCTTAAAGGAAATCCACAAATTAGTTCCATTGGAATCAAATCATTCTGCCATATTACAGGAAATGGAAAAGACCGATTTGAGGAACTGGTCAAAAAAAATCCCAGAATACAGTCTCGAATACCCATCTTAATGAAACGTTTTCAAACAGAATGGGAAACAATAGTTCCTAAAGGCAAAAGCCTCTTGGTAGAACCTATCGGCAACCACAACAGAGGAACCACCTTCTTGGACGGTCGAAAATACTATTCAGATGATATGCTACAGTGGGCAGTGACTTGTGCAAGACAAATTCCTGGTTTTGACTATGGCCGTTTTGATGTTAAAATCAAAGACATGGATGCCTTTAAAAAACAAAAGGGAATTAAAATTATGGAAGTCAATGGCGTAAACTCAGAGCCAATACATATTTATGATCCCAACTACTCGATATGGAATGCCTATCGAGACATCTTTTTTCAAATGAAAATCATCTATGATCTCAGTCAGAAGAGATTAGAGAAAGAATGTCCCACTCAATCTCTTTTAGCGTTTTTAAAAGGTACGCATCAGTTGTTGAACAAAAAAATTATTCATTAAATAAGAAATATGAACATCCAGCCCCATCAAATCGTACTCTCAGATCTAAAAAATCTAATGCGTCAAATGAACACCTCTGAATTAACAAATAAAAACAAGGTGTTATCTAAGGCAAGTATTGGAGAGCATTTTAGACACATTATAGAATTTTATCAATGCTGTATTTCTCAAAAAGAAAGTGGTTTTGTTAACTATGATCTGAGAAAACGAAACAAGAACCTTGAAGAAAATCCTAATTTTGGCATTCAAACTATAGAAACGATTTTGAATTATTTAAGTACACTGCATTTAAAAGATGATACCCCCCTCCTTCTTGGCTCTGGAGAAGAAAGTCAACTCCCAAGCTCGGATACTATTCAAAGTTCCTTTTTTCGTGAGCTTGCCTATTGTTTAGACCATTGTATTCATCATCAAAGTCTAATAAAGATAGGACTGATGGAGCAGGGTCTCGATCATCTTATTGATGACAATTTTGGGGTAGCTTTTTCCACTCAAAAACATCGGAAAGAGTGTGCATCGTAAGTTATGTACCGTTAAAGGAGGGCTTTAGCTTTATCAGTAATCGCGATGAGCAAGTTGATCGTCCTTCGGTCGCACCAAAATTGTACAATTCGGATCGGGTTCAATTAATTTATCCTAAAGATCTAAGAGGTAATGGAACTTGGTTTGGAGTTTCACCAAATGAAAAAAAAGTCTGCTGCTTGCTCAATGCCAAAGGAAAGTTTCCAGATCTAAAGCAAAAAACCAGTAGAGGAACACTTGCTCTAGAATGGTTATCTCATAAAAATTTCGAGCTTGCTAAAAAGTCTTTGGTGAATTATGCACCGTTTGTGCTAATTACGGTTAATTTCAAAAATTCAATAACCGAACTCATTACTTATCATTGGGATGGCTCCCACTTTAAGGAGAATAAGTTAAACGCCTCTACTCCATTTTTGTGGGCCTCTTCCAGTTTATATACCGATACAAAAAATCAAACATTTCAAGGGATCTTTAACAAACATCTCCCAGAATTATACAAATTTGATCGAACACTCAACTTTCACAAAAAACTTGTACAACCCCTCAACAGTAGTGTTTATTCAGAAAAAAACAAAAACATTAAGACGGTAAGCATTACGGGTTTTGTCAATCGGGATGCACAATCCGAAATACACTACTTAGAATTCCAGAAAGAAAAAACAAAATTAAGTACACTCCAGTTTTGATTAATATGCCTTGGCGAAAAGCACTCGCATTTTGGAAGGCTTTCCAGAATACACACAGCTTCCAACCTCTTCTTTGGCATCCAATGGTATACAACGTATGGTAGCCTTTGTTGTTTTCTTGATAGCTTCTTCACTTTCTTGAGTTCCATCCCAATGAGCTGATATAAAACCTCCCTTTTCCTTTATAACACTTTGAAATTCAGCGAAGGTTTCTACTTTGGTTATATTTTCCTCTCGGAAACGCTTTGCTTTATCAAACAATGCTTGTTGCATCTCTTGAAGCTGTTCTTCTACATAGTTCACAATCTCAACTTGAGAAACACTACTTTTTGTCAAAATATCACGTCTTGCTATTTCAACCCGCTCGTGCTCCAAATCTTTAGGACCAATAGCAATTCGCAAAGGCACTCCTTTCAATTCGTACTCATGAAACTTAAATCCTGGCTTAAACTTATCCCGGTTGTCAAATTTTACTCGGATGTTTTTTTCTTCTAATTTTGATTTGATCTTTTGCGCCACTTGAGCAATTTCTTTTTGCTGATCTTCCCCTTTATAAATGGGAACTATGACCACTTGGTAAGGTGCCAAATTGGGAGGCAATACTAAGCCATTGTCATCGCTGTGGGTCATAATCAAAGCGCCAATTAATCGTGTGGAAACACCCCAAGAAGTAGCCCAAACAAAATCTAGCTTCCCTGTGTCTGTTGCAAATTTAACATCAAATGCCTTTGCGAAATTTTGTCCTAAAAAATGAGATGTACCTGCCTGAAGTGCTTTACCGTCTTGCATCAATGCCTCTATGCAATATGTTTCTTCCGCACCAGCAAAACGTTCACTAGCGGTCTTAGTTCCTTGAATAACCGGAATGGCCATAAAATTTTCTACAAAATCAGTATACACCTGATTCATCAATTTTGTTTCTTCTAGTGCTTCCTGTTTTGTTGCATGTGCTGTATGCCCCTCTTGCCATAAAAATTCAGCTGTTCTTAGGAAAAGTCGAGTTCTCATTTCCCAACGAACCACATTAGCCCATTGGTTAATTAGAATTGGTAAGTCGCGATATGATTGAATCCAGGTTTTGTACGTATTCCATATTACTGCCTCACTTGTGGGTCTAACCACAAGTTCTTCTTCTAATTTCGCTTCAGGATCTACCATGAGTTTCCCGGGTCTTGCCTCATCATTTTTCAATCGATAATGAGTTACTACAGCACATTCTTTGGCAAAACCTTCTGCATTTTTTTCTTCAGCTTCAAATAAACTTTTGGGAACAAACAAAGGAAAATAGGCATTTTCGTGCCCTGTAGCTTTAAACATTTTATCCAGTTCAGCTTGCATTTTTTCCCAAATGGCATAGCCGTAAGGTTTGATAACCATACAACCGCGAACAGCAGAGTTTTCAGCGAGATCCGCCTGAACCACTATTTCATTATACCATTTAGAATAATCTTGATCTCGAGGGGTTAATTTATTCGCCATAAAATTTTTGGCACAGAATTTGCCTATATTTGATTGAATTAATTATTAGGTTACAAAGCTAACCTTTTGTCACCTATTTCTAAAATCAACGCTCATGAAAACTACATCATTGTACATTCGGATAAAAACAACAGTTTTTGGTTTTTTAATGGCATCGCTCGTACTGAGTTGTGGAAGTTTTCAAGGCGCATCGTATTTTGATTCTGATGGGATTTATGCCACTCAAACAAGCGTTCGTTATGAAAATCCAAAAGCTAGCAAAAAAAGTGATTATTACACCCAATACTTTCAAAGTGTAGCCGAAGATGGATATGTTGAGCCTTCAGCAGATGAAATTTATTTTACAGATACCGATTCTTATAATGGCACTCAACAAAATGTAGTAGTTGAAGAGTCCTATTCTCAAATTCCATGGGGTGGACAGACTTCGCAAACCGAAATTGTCTTGATCGACAATCGACCCAACTTCTCTTGGGGACTTTCTGGATTTGCCTTTAATTTTTCACCTTTTTGGAATAACTATTACGGAAATCCCTACCGTTTTGGATTTGGAAGATTTTATAGTCCTTTCTTCAACCGTCCCTTCTGGAATCCATATGGTGGATATGCGGATTTTTGGGGAGGTTTCGACCCCTTTTATTCTCCCTTTAGCTATTATGGAGGATTCTATAATCCCTATGGATTTGGATATAGAAACCCATGGAATTATCGGAATAACCGCTGGAATCGTTTTAATGATTTTTACGGAAACAATCACAATTGGAGAAACAATAGAGATTACCGTTCTACCGTTGCGAGAATCAAATCAGGACGTGGTGAAAAAACCTATCCCAATGATAATTCCCGATCTCGACAAAACGCAAAAGAAGCAAGAAGAAAAACTCAGAATATCGAAAATACGCTTAATCGAATCAATTTAGGCAGAGACATAAACTCTGTAGGGAGAAGATCTATAGTAGGATACGACAGAAATCGTGCTGGGATCACTTCTGGTGGAAATGTCAATCCAAGTAATGTTCGTCCTATTGGAGGCGTAGTCTCAAGAAGTAGAAATTTGGGTTTAAGTCAAGGAAATATCAACATAACCAAAGGAAGCACAGACGTTTCTCGCAGTACTGGAAGAGTACAAGCGCAGTATCGACTTCCAGCTAGAAATCCGAATAGAACTTCAACTCAAGCTCAAAATACCCGACCCGTTCGAGTTTTGAAAACTCCAGCTAGAACTTACAACCGTAATACAAATCAAGTTCAACAGTCCAATAGGGGACAGAATGCAACCAGAAGTTATAACAGTACACCTAATACAAAATCCAGTTATACTAGGTCAAATAAAACCTACAATAACAATCAGTCTTATGGACGCTCCAGTAGTTCAGGAAGTAATCGATCTTCTTTCAGCTCAGGAAGTTCCAGTCGATCCTCTGGTCGAAGTAGCTCTTCTTCAAGAAGCAGTGGTCGTAGAAATTAATAACCCTTAAACATTTGAATCTTATGCGTTCCTTAATTTATTTGGGTATAGCCCTTGTTGTGTCACATTTTTCAGCATCTCAAACTTTAAACGATATCTCATATCTCACAAATTCAGGTTTAAATGGATCTGCGCGGTATACTTCTATGGGTGGTGCTTTTGGAGCTTTGGGTGGTGACTTGACTGCAATTAGTGATAATCCAGCGGCTTCCTCCGTTTTTTTAAATACAGAAATTGGAGGATCGCTCAATTTTCAAACCCGAACTAATAAAGGAATCTTTTCTGGAACTACACAATCCACAGAAGATGAAAATTTTTACTTTGATCAATTTGGTGCTGTTTTTGTCTTTAATAATACAAATCAAGAAAGTCCCTGGTCTCGCATAAGTGCTGCGATCAATATTAATAGAATTGCAACTTTTGATCAACAAGCTTTTCTTAGCGGAACAAATACCTCAGGGATTCAAGATTATTTTCTTTACTATGCAAATGGGATAGCCTTTGATGAAATTCAACTTTATAATGACGAAACTATTTCTGAAGTGTATCGTTATCTAGGAGATGAAGTAGGCTATGGAGCACAACAAGCGTTTTTGGGATATCAATCTTATATCGTTGATCCTTTGAGTATTGATCCAAACGAGCGTTCATATGCTTCCAATATCAATTCTAATCAAGTTACGCAAGACTTAGACCTTCTTAATGAAGGATTCCACAGAAAAACGAGTTTCAATTTTAGCGCACTATATAATAATACACTTCATTTAGGAGTAAATATCAATCAACACCGATTGGAATTTAGAAATAGTCAAAAATTTTTCGAAGGAGGTCATGACCTAGATTCTTTTGTCTATGATGTCAATTTCAACAATTCGCTTATTAGCTATGGAGAAGGATTTTCTTTGCAATTCGGAGGTATCTTAAAATTGAAAAACATTCGTCTAGGACTTGGATACGACAGTCCTCAATGGATCGATATTCAAGATGAAACCCAGCAAGATCTAAGTGCCTATCATTTTGAAGATGGATTTGAAATTAAAGAGACTGTAGCTCCTGAAATAACCAATTTCTATGCCCCATATCGATTGAGGATACCTTCAAAAACCAGTTTTAGTTTTGCCTATATATTGAATGAAAGTGGACTTTTTTCAGTCGAATATAGTATGCAAAATATTTCTAATAGTACTCTAAGTCAAAATGGTGGGAGTGACTTTTTAGACTCTTTGAATACTCAGGTAAACAACACCTTTCAACCTGTCAATACACTTAAAGTAGGCGGGGAATATCGATTAAAAACATTCAGCCTTCGTGCGGGATATTTTTACCGAACCAAAAATCAAACGAGTTTGACTAATGATGATAGGGCACTCACCCTGGGCTTTGGTGTTAATTTTGGAGCGAGCAACTTAAACTTTTCGTTAATTCAATTTGAGCAAAATCAACAGTTTAATCTTTTTTCAAATGGGCTTACAGACCCCTATACTTTAAGAAAAGACCTAACCCAAATCACAATAAGTTATAATTTCAAACTTTGAACGTAAGCCCACTATCATTTTCCTTTTTAAAATCAGTATATTTGTAGGCACTTTTGAGGCTTATGAAAATTAAAAATCTAATCCCGGATAATACTGCTGACACAGGCGAAGACCATTTTTCTACAAATGCTGAAACCCCGTTACGTTCTGATGCATTTGAAAAAAGTGATGATGAGAAAATCCTTATCATTCAAGAACATGTTCTTGGGATTCTTGAGACTTTAGGAATGGACCTAATGGATGACAGTATCAAAGGAACCCCCCTACGTGTGGCGAAAATGTACGTGAAAGAAAACTTTGGAGGATTGCACCCCGATAAAAAACCCAAAGCTTCCACCTTCAAAAACTCCTATAAATACGGAGAAATGCTCGTGGAGAAAAATATTACCCTCTACTCTACCTGCGAACATCACCTACTTCCCATCGTAGGAAAAGCTCACGTAGCTTATGTTTCGAATGGATCGGTTGTTGGTCTTTCTAAAATGAATCGCATCGTAGATTATTATGCGAAAAGACCTCAGGTTCAAGAGCGCCTTACCCTTCAAATTGTTCAAGAATTACAAAAAGTTTTAGGAACTCCAGATGTGGCCTGTGTTATAGACGCCAAACATCTGTGTGTAAATTCTCGTGGAATTAGTGACATTTCAAGTAGCACAGTAACCAGTGAATACGGAGGTGTGTTTCAAACAGAAGATAAGAAACGTGAATTTTTAGATTATATCAAACTAGATACCGATTTTAATGAATAGCTCCCTATCCGTCTATAACTCTTTAAAAGGCGAAAAAGAAGTTTTTAAATCTCTCGTATCAGATCATGTAGGAATGTACGTTTGTGGACCTACGGTGTACAGTAAGGTTCACTTAGGGAATTGTAGGACATTTATTTCATTTGACTTGATTTACCGCTACCTAAACCACCTAGGGTACAAGGTACGTTATGTAAGGAATATTACGGATGCAGGACATCTGGAAAACGATGCAGACGAAGGGGAAGACCGTATTGCTAAAAAAGCGCGACTCGAATCGATAGAACCTATGGAGGTGGTGCAACGCTATACCGTAGATTTCAGAAATATCATGGCTAAATTTAATGCCTTACCCCCTAGCATTGAGCCCACTGCAACTGGTCATATTGTGGAGCAAATTGAATTGATCAAAGAAATAATAGCGAAAGGATATGCCTATGAAATAAATGGTTCCGTTTATTTTGATGTTCTCAAATTCAATAAAGACATTCCTTATGGTAAACTAAGTGGCAGAAATATAGAGGAACTGATTCACAACACCCGTACCTTGGAGGGGCAAAGTGACAAAAAAAATCCTCAGGATTTTGCTCTGTGGAAAAAAGCAGAACCTGTACACATTATGCGCTGGCCTTCACCTTGGAGTGATGGGTTTCCTGGATGGCATTTGGAATGTACAGCTATGAGTAGAAAATATTTGGGTGATCAATTTGATATACATGGAGGAGGTATGGATTTAAAATTTCCACACCACGAATGTGAAATTGCTCAGGCAGAATCCATCAATAAAATCCCTCCTGTAAAATATTGGCTTCATGCCAATATGTTGACTTTGAACGGAAAAAAAATGGCCAAATCTACTGGCAATAACATCTTGCCTGAAGAAATGTTTAGCGGTTCAAATACTGTTTTTAAAAAAGCCTTTTCCCCAATGGTTGTTCGCTTTTTTATGCTTCAAGCACATTATCGAAGTATAGTTGACATTAGCGAAACTGCTTTGGAAGCATCTGAAAAAGGGTTCAATCGTTTACTAGAGGCACTCCAAACTTTAAAAAATCTTACTCCTTCCAACTCAACTACTGAATTTGATTTCAAGTCCTGGGTGGCAAGGTGTTATGAAGCAATGAACGATGATTTTAACAGTCCTTTGCTAATCGCACATTTATTTGATGCCGTTAAATTCATCAATGCCGTTGCAAATCAAAAACAGGCAATAGATGCGAATGATCTTCACGATTTAAAGAATCACTTTGATGCTTTCTTTTATGATGTATTGGGGTTGAATTCTTCGGATAGAGAAACAACAAAGGATGACAGTCAACTAGAAGGAACACTCGAATTGTTATTACAAATAAGGAATAAAGCAAGAGCTTCCAAAGATTTTGAAACCTCGGATCTGATTCGGAATACACTCTCGAATTTAAACATTCAAATTAATGATGCTCCGGAAGGAAGCAGCTTTAAGATCAATTAAAAGCCTTTTCTTTTGAAAAAAATTTTGATATTCCCGTTTCTACTTCTTATCAAAGGGTATCAAAATTTTATCTCACCCCTACTCCCTCCTACCTGCAGATATACTCCTAGCTGTTCTCATTACGCTTTGGAGGCTTTAAAAAAACATGGCCTTTTTAAAGGAGGTGGCTTGGCAATAAAACGCCTCTTCAGTTGTCATCCTTGGGGAGGTTCAGGTTATGATCCAATTCCCTAAGGATTTATTTCGTATCCCTCTGATTTTATTTACATTTACCAAGTATAAACCTGCACACATGTACTTTACAAAAATTGACTGGGCACCTAGTGAAACACTCTTCAAAATAGGGAGCTTTGGAATTCATTACTACAGCTTAATGTTTATTGTTGCCTTTGGGCTGGGATATTATCTTATGAAAAAGATTTTTGATGAAGAGAAGATTTCTTTAGACTACCTCGAGTCACTCTTTGTTTACATGGTACTTTCCATTCTTCTTGGAGCTCGCCTAGGCGATGTGTTTTTTTACAGTTGGGATTACTATCAGAACCATCTGATAGAAATTTTATTGCCCATTCGAGACACACCAAATGGATATACTTTTACAGGTTTTAGAGGTTTGGCAAGTCATGGAGCAGTCATAGGAACCCTCATTGGACTCTATTTGTATAAACTGAAATTTAAAGAACGTTCCCTCTTTTGGCTTTTAGATCGGGTAACAATTCCTGTAGCGATAGGCGCTAGCTTTGTACGTTTGGGAAATTTTTTTAATTCTGAAATTGTAGGAAAATACAGTAATTCAAACTTCGGAGTGGTTTTTTTAAACCGTGGTGAAACCCTTCCTAGACATCCTGCCCAACTCTATGAGGCATTGGGTTACCTTATTTTGTTCTTTATCCTTCGTCAGGTATATCGAACCGAAAAGAAAAATCGTGAAGGATATCTAATAGGTCTGTTTTTTGTAGGCATGTTCAGCATTCGTTTTGTTATTGAATTTATCAAAGAAAGTCAGGGAGGTTTTGAGGAAATTCTTGGATTACTCTCTACAGGCCAATGGCTTAGCATTCCCTTCGTACTTTTAGGTGTTTTTTTAATGCTCAGAAAACAAAATCAAGCAGTAGAATGAAAACGACCTTAACTTCCCTTTTACTCGGGTTGTTTTTTCTGCAGCTTTCAGCTTGCAATGAATCAAAAAATGTAAAAGCAGTTGAAAAAACTATTGAATTTAAAGCAGAAGGTACCCTGTCTATTTCTCAACCCGAAAACAACAAAACAATTTCATTTGAGATCGAAATTGCAGATAATCCGTATGAACGACAAACCGGACTCATGTATCGCACTAATCTAGATGTTGATAAAGGAATGCTTTTTATTTTCGATGAGGAACAGATTTTAAATTTTTACATGAAGAATACACCACTTGCGTTAGATCTTATTTTTTTGAATAAACAACTTGAGATTGTTCACATTCACAAAAATGCGATTCCAAATGACCTCACAGGAATATCCTCCGTTCAGCCTGCACAATATGTTCTTGAGATACAAGCTGGACTAAGTGACCTTCATTTGTTGCAAAAAGGTAACCAAATCGACTACCAAACTTTTTAACCACAATGGACGAACAACTCCAATTCCCAATAGGAAAATTTAAATGGATTGATGAACCTAGCTCTGACCAAATTAATACGGGCATGGAAACCTTGGCAAATTTTTCTCAACAATTAAAAAACACCTTAGCAGGAAGCAATGAAGAAGATTTTATCAAATGTTATCGCCCTGGGGGCTGGAATATTTCGCAAATAGTGCATCATTTGGCAGACAGTCATATGCATAGCTATATGAGAATGAAACATGCTATGCTTGAAATCCAACCTCATATAAAAGATTATAACGAAGCTGAGTGGGCAGCCCTCCCCGATGCAAGTAGTACCGAAATTTCTTATAGTATGGAATTATTGGACGCCTTACATAAAAGATGGTGTGTATTCTTAAAAAGCCTTGACAAAGATCAACTCAAACGTTCCTATTTCCATCCGGAACGCAATAAATTTTACCCCATCGGTACAACAATTTTATTGTATGCTTGGCACTGTGAACATCACTTGGAACATATCAAATTAGCACTCAAAAATTAATCTAATAAAAAAGCCAAGTAATACAACTTGGCTTTTTTAATTGTGCTTTTAAATTTTTATTTGCTTTCGGCATTGAGTGCCTTTTTCTTTTGCGTATCATACATTACAGGAGTAGCAATAAATACAGAAGAATACGTCCCTACTAATACACCGATAATCAGAGCAAACATAAACCCTCGAATGGATTCTCCTCCGAAGATAAAAATGGCTAGTAGTACAAGTAAAGTTGTAAGGGATGTGTTTAGAGTTCTGCTCAATGTACTGTTCAAAGCGCTATTTACGGTTTCGTCGAAATCCCATTTGGTATGTTCATTTACAAACTCTCTAATACGGTCGAAAACTACTACAGTATCGTTAAGTGAGTACCCTATTACCGTAAGAATTGCAGCAATAAAGGCCTGATTAATTTCCATACTGAAAGGCATGAATGTGTAAGTCAGAGAAAAGATTCCCAATACTATTAACACATCGTGGAAAACAGCAGCTACAGCACCCAATGAGAATTGCCACTTTTGAAAACGCAAAAGAATGTATAAGAAAACAACTATCAATGATCCAATAACAGCCAAAAACGAATTGTTTTTAATATCATCCGCAATGGTGGGTCCCACTTTAATGGAAGACATAATTCCAATCGATTTTTCTGAACTTCCTTTTACAAAATCGTCATAAGTAATTCCATCGGGAAGATATGAAAGTAAAGCCGAGTATAGCTTATTTTGAATTTCTTCGTCCACTGCAATCCCTTCAACGTCTACCTTGTATTTTGTGGTTATTTTTAATTGATTTTCCTCACCAAAAGTTTTCGCTTCAGCACTACCAAACTCATCCATGAGTAACGCACTAATTTCAGTTGGATTGATTGCTTTTTCGAAACGAACAGTGTAGGACCTTCCTCCTACGAAATCAACTCCTTGGTTCAGCCCCTTAACGCCAAGTGAAATCAAACTAATCAACATCAGAAACGCTGAGACAACATAAGCAAATTTCCGCTTTTTCAAAAAGGAAATATTGATATTAGAAAATAAATTTTTTGTTGCTGGAGTTGAAAATGATACCGCTTTTCCTTTCTCATTTCTTGAATCTACTAGAATTCGTGTAATGAAAATTGCAGTAAAAAGGGAAGTTCCAATACCAATCAATAATGTTGTTGCAAAGCCTTTGATGGGCCCTGTTCCAAAAACAAAAAGGATCAATGCGGTAAGTCCTGTCGTAATATTTGCATCTAAGATGGAAGATAAGGCATTGTTAAAACCATCTGCGACGGCTTTTCTAACTCCTTTCCCTTTTTTAAGCTCTTCACGTATACGCTCAAAAATTAAAACATTTGCATCTACAGATATACCTATGGTCAAAACAATACCCGCGATTCCAGGTAAAGTAAGCACCGCTCCTAGACCTGCTAGAATTCCAAAAATTAATAATATGTTTAACATCAAAGCAACATCTGCAAAAATTCCTGAACTTCCATAGTAGAAAATCATCCAAACCAGAACAATGATTAAGGCGATAATAAAAGAATAGATTCCTGCTTGAATGGCTTCTTTACCCAAAGAAGGGCCAACTATTTCGGATTGGATAATCTCTGCAGAAGCAGGCAATTTACCTGCTCTTAATACATTTGCCAAATCAATGGCCTCATTCAGTGTAAAGCTTCCTGCAATTTCGGAACGTCCACCAGCAATTGCTCCAGTCGATACACCAGGAGCTGAATATACTATGTTATCCAAAACAATAGCAATATTGCTAGCCTCCTTAAACGCCTTACCTGTCATATTTTCCCAAATACGAGCCCCACGTGAATCCATTTGCATGGAGACTGCCGGATTACCCACTTGATCAAAAGTTTGTAACGCATCTACAACTACTCCGCCACTTAGTGGAGCTTGATTCTCACGATTAGATTTTATTGCATATAGCTCAACCACATTTCCATCAGATATAGGTTTTCCCCAAGCAAAACGAGTGTATCTATACTCTGAAGGTAACAATTTACGCACATCAGGCTGATTGAGATACCCCATAATTAAATCGCTGTCTCGTGAAGCAAATTGTGCCAAAACGGGGCCACCTTGATAGCCTTGTCCAACAATTCGGTCTAATATCGGATTGCTTGTAGGAGCTATAGAATCTTGAGTAGCTACATCAGCTAATAAATCATCTATTTCAGAACTTTCATCTTTTTCAGAATCTTTTTCTAAAGAAGCTTTTGCTTTAGATTGGGTACCTAAATAGGTATTGGCTTCAATCAAAAAGCTAATAAATTCGTCATTTTTATACGTCTCCCAAAATTCTAATTGAGCTGTACTTTGTAATAAGTTCTGTACTCGGTCTACATCTTTTGCGCCTGGCAATTCCACTAAAATACGTCCCGAAGTTCCTAGACGTTGGATATTAGGCTGTGTCACCCCAAACTTATCAATACGTTTACGGAGGACCTCAAAGGCAGAAACAATCGATTCGTCTATTTTTCTACGAACAACAATTTGTGTTTCTTTATCGGTCATCTCAAAGTTGATCTCGTCACTCAACGTACGGTTTGCAAAAATATCAGGAGAAGCTAATTTTTCTCCACTTTTTACCGCATCAAATGCTTTAAAGAAAGATTCAATATAGGGTTCGTCTGAAGACTTTTGCAGAATATCTGCCTCATCCAAGGCTTTATTGAAAACTGGATTTCTCGAGTTTTCCGCCAGTCCACTCAGGATATCACGGATGGATATTTGTAGAATTACATTGATCCCTCCCTTTAAATCCAGCCCTTTGTTGAGCTCTTTTTCTTTAGCATCGAGATAGGTAGTAAATCCATAAAGCGGATTATTTCCTATGGAATCTAGATAGGCATTTGCTTCCTGATCTCGCAGTTCGAGATAGTTAGGTTCATCCTCAGAAATAAGTTGAGTTGCATATTGATCTGCTTGTTTTTCAACATTACTTGTTATAAAAGTAAAAGAGAGTTGGTATATACTTACTAAAGCGAATAGAATACCGAAAACTCTTATCAAAGAATTATTTTGCATTTTAATAAAAATTAAAGCTCAATTAAGGCGAGCAAATATAGGATTAAACCAAGGAAATGACAACTCTATTATAGAATAATGAATTTCATTTGCAGAACTTTATCTATAGAATATCATTTAAAGCGGCATTCATAGCCCTAACTTTCTCTGCACTCGCATTTAACAAAGCTTTCTCTTCTTCATTAAGATTGACATCTACAATAGATTCTATTCCTTGGGCACCAATGATACAAGGGACCCCTATACACAGATCATTTAGACCATATTCACCCTCTAAAAGAACAGAACAAGGTATCATACGCTTATAATCGTTTAAGATACTATCCACAAGAAATGCCACAGAAGCTCCGGGAGCATACCATGCGGAGGTCCCTAACAACTTGGTCAAAGTAGCTCCGCCTACCATAGTGTCTGCAGCTACCTTTTCAAGGGTTGGAGTATCTAGATATTGAGAAACTGGAGCTCCGTTGTAACTTGCCAAACGGGTTAGGGGAATCATAGTCGTGTCACCATGACCACCAATTACCATCCCCTGAATATCGTTTACGGGTTTATCTAAAGCCAAAGAAAGATAGGTTTTAAATCGCGAGCTATCTAAGGCTCCACCCATACCAATAATTCTATTTTTAGGAAGTCCAGTAGCTTTTAGTGCTAAATAGGTCATTGTATCCATTGGATTGGATACCACAACAATAAAAGCCTCAGGGGAATTCTTTAAAATACTTTCAGACACCTTTTGTACAATTCCAGCATTGATTCCAATCAATTCTTCACGAGTCATTCCTGGCTTTCTAGGAACCCCAGAAGTAATTACAACAACGTCACTTCCTGCAGTTGCTGAATAATCGTTGGTAACTCCGGTGATGGAGGTATTAAATCCGAGTGTTGTCGCAGTTTGAAATAAATCCAGTGCTTTGCCTTCAGCAAAACCTTCTTTTATGTCTAATAGAACTACTTTACTAGCAATTTGTTTTTGTGCGATATACTCAGCACAAGAGGCTCCTACATTACCTGCCCCTACGATAGTGACTTTCATTTCCTAAGTTTAAATTAATTTGTTTGCAGCACAAAATTACACATCAATGTTGGCGTAAATTGCATTTTTCTCAATAAATTCTCTTCGAGGGGGAACCTCATCGCCCATTAACATAGAAAATACACGGTCTGCTTCTCCTCCGTTATCTATAGTAACCTGTCGCAAAGTCCGCTCTGATGGATCCATAGTAGTGTCCCATAATTGCTCTGCATTCATTTCACCAAGACCTTTATAGCGCTGTACAGAAGCACCCGTTCCATATTCTTGTAATAGTCGATCTCGCTGATTGTCATCCCACGCATAATCTTTTTTCTGACCCTTTTTTACCAGATATAAAGGTGGGGTTGCAATATATATATAGCCCGACTCTATGAGTTCTTTCATGTATCGAAAGAAGAAAGTCAAAATTAACGTTGAGATATGGCTTCCATCGACATCTGCATCACACATGATCACAATTTTATGGTACCGCAATTTATCAACATTCAATGCCTTGCTGTCTTCTTCTGTCCCAATGGTAACCCCTAAAGCTGTATAAATATTTCTAATTTCTTCATTTTCAAAGACCTTATGTTGCATGGCTTTTTCCACATTCAATATTTTTCCACGCAAGGGAAGTATGGCTTGAAAATTCCGGTCTCTACCTTGTTTAGCTGTACCTCCTGCAGAATCTCCCTCCACTAGAAAGACTTCACATAAAGAAGGATCTTGTTCAGAACAATCAGAAAGTTTTCCCGGAAGGCCCCCTCCACTCATTACGGTTTTTCGTTGAACCATTTCTCGCGCTTTTCGTGCGGCGTGTCGTGCTTGTGCTGCAAGAATCACTTTTTGTACGATGGTTTTTGCATCGTTGGGGTTTTCCTCCAGATAATTTTCAAGCATTTCGGAAACGGCCTGAGATACTGCTGAAGTAACCTCTCTATTCCCAAGTTTTGTTTTGGTTTGTCCTTCAAATTGAGGCTCGGCTACCTTTACAGAAACAATGGCTGTGAGTCCTTCTCTAAAGTCATCTCCCGCAATTTCAAATTTTAATTTATCCAGTAACCCAGAGTTGTCTGCATATTTTTTTAATGTTGTAGTCAAACCTCTTCTAAATCCAGAAAGGTGCGTACCCCCCTCATGGGTGTTGATATTGTTCACATAAGAATGTAAATTTTCTGAAAAAGAAGTGTTGTAAATCATGGCCACCTCAACAGGTACTCCATTTTTTTCTCCTTCCATAGCTATGACATCTCCTATTATGGCTTCGCGAGCTTCATCTAGGAAGTGAATAAACTCTTTAAGACCTTCTTGAGATTGAAAAGTTTCAGAAACATACTCCCCCTGATCATCTTTATTTCTTTTGTCAGTGATGACAATTTTAATACCCTTATTGAGGTATGACAGTTCACGCATACGCAACGAAAGTGTTTCGTAATTGTATTCTAGAGTTTGCTTGAATATTTCAGGATCGGGACTAAAAGTCACTTCAGTGCTTGTTTCAGTACTTTCACCAATAATCGCAACGGGAGCTAGTGCTTTACCTCTAGCGTATTCCTGCTGCCAAATTTTGCCTTCGCGATGGACTGTAGCAACAAGTTTTTCAGAAAGCGCGTTTACACAAGAAACTCCAACTCCGTGAAGTCCTCCTGAAACCTTATAAGAATCTTTATCAAACTTACCCCCTGCACCAATTTTTGTCATCACTACCTCCAAAGCAGAAACCCCTTCTTTTTTGTGCATTCCTACAGGAATTCCTCGGCCATTATCTTTAGTTGTAATTGAATTGTCTTCATTAATGATCACTGAAATTTGATCACAATGTCCTGCAAGTGCTTCATCAATGGAGTTATCCACAACTTCATACACCAGATGGTGAAGTCCTCTTGTCCCGACATCCCCAATATACATCGAGGGTCGCTTACGAACGTGCTCCATACCTTCTAAGGCCTGAATACTGTCCGCGGAATATTGATTTTTTTGATTTTCTTCGCTCATAATTTACTTGTTTGAAGTCTGTGAAAACACCGACTAACAAATATAATTGTTTCACCGCTCAAATATGCCCTAAACCCTTGTCAATATTGAGGAAGTTATCAACACAACAGTGTGCAAAAGAAGTCTATTTTTAGTTGTTAAATTTACTTTTAGTCGTAGCTTTTTTCATGCACATTTGCTACCGCTCGACCACTAGGATCATTTTGGTCTTGAAATGCCTTGTCCCAAGCTAAAGCAACAGGGGTACTGCACGCAACTGATGGGACTGAGGGTACACTTAATGCAGCAGCTTCGCTAGGAAAATGTGATTCAAAAATGGTTCTGTAATAAAACTCTTCTTTATTTTGTGGGGTTTGCACTGGAAATCGAAAGTGTGCATTTTCCATTTGTTCATCAGTAACCTCTTTTGCAACCAATTCCTTCAATGTATCGATCCAACTGTAACCTACACCGTCAGAAAATTGTTCCTTTTGCCTCCAGGCCACACTTTTTGGCAAATAGGATTCAAATGCCTTTCTCAAAACCCACTTTTCCATTCGTTCTGAAGTAATCATTTTATCTTTTGGATTGAGACGCATGGCCACTTCGATAAATTCTTTATCCAAAAAAGGAACACGTCCTTCAATACCCCAAGCCGCTAAAGATTTATTTGCCCTCAAACAATCATACTGGTGTAGTTTATCTAGTTTTCGTACCGTCTCTTCGTGAAACTCTTTTGCGTTGGGAGCTTTGTGAAAATAAAGGTAACCTCCGAAAAGCTCATCTGCTCCTTCACCAGAAAGCACCATTTTGATCCCTAGGGCTTTGATGGCTCGTGCCATAAGGTACATGGGCGTTGAAGCACGAATGGTGGTAATGTCATAGGTTTCTAAATGATAAATTACTTCTCTTATCGCATCCAAACCTTCTTGAATTGTAAATTTAATTTCGTGATGCACAGTTCCAATGTGTTTAGCTACTTCTTGTGCAGCAGCGAGATCAGGAGAACCTTCCAAGCCAACAGAAAAGGAATGTAATTGAGGCCACCAAGCCGCTTGTGTATCGTCAGATTCAATGCGTTTGGCTGCAAATTTTTTGGCCAATGCAGAAGTGATGGAAGAATCTAACCCTCCGGAAAGTAACACGCCATAAGGAACGTCACTCATCAATTGACGATGAACAGCGTCTGCCAATGCATCGTGTAAGTCTTCTATAGATGTTGGATTGTCTTTCACAGTATCAAACTCAGTCCAATCTGGGTTATACCACTTTACAGGTTTCGCATCACTGCTTTGAAGATAATGACCTGGAGGAAACAGTTCGATTTTGGAACATACTCCCTCTAAAGCTTTTAATTCTGAAGCTACGTAAAAGGTTCCATTACCATCCCAGCCCATATAAAGTGGAATGATACCCATATGATCTCGAGCGATAAAATAGGAGTCTTGCTCCTGATCGTAAATCGCAAAAGCAAAAATTCCGTTGAGTTTATGAACAAATTCCTTGCCTTCTTTTTCGTAGAGCGCAAGTATAATCTCACAATCCGATTCTGTTTGAAATTCATACGTAGATTCACAGGTTGATCGAAGCTGGCGATGATTATATATCTCACCGTTGGCAGCAAGAATCAATTTCTTACTAGGACTGATTAAGGGCTGTTTTCCTGAGGTGGGATCGACAATCGCTAAACGCTCATGAGAAAGAACGGCATGGGGTGCGTCGTAGATCCCACTCCAATCGGGACCCCGATGTCTTAATTTTTTTGACATCTCAAGAATTTGAGGTCGTATTGAATCAGTATTTTGCTTTAAATCAAAGGCACATAAAATTCCACACATAATCTAATTTTTAACCAAAATTAAATTATATAATAATAAAATAATACGGTAATGCTATTTTAGTTTATTTTATTAATTAAAAAAGGTGATTTTAATTAAAATACAAAAATAATCACTTGTTTTTGTGAAGAAACCTGAATGGTATTAATAGCATCTAGTTGATTCTGTTGCTATAAACAATATTTCCGTCGAGTATGGTAGCTACGATTCTGGCTTTTGGGATTCTTTTTTCATTAACCCGAACAATGTCGCGATCAAGAATAATGAAGTCAGCAACTTTTCCCACTTCGATAGACCCTTTAATATCTTCCTCAAAATTCGCGTAAGCGCCCCAGAGGGTCATTCCATTCAAAGCTTCCATTCGACTTAACTTATTCTGCGGTAGATATCCTCCTTCAGGGAATGCGTTTGTATCCTGACGGGCCACAGCCGCATAATAGGTTAGAAATGGATTTACTTCTTCAACAGGAAAATCCGTACCTAGAGCGATTCTCCCCGACTGTTCCAAAAGTGCTTTGTTTGCATAGGCACCTTCCAAACGACTAGCACCCAAACGATCCTCGGCCCAGTACATATCACTTGTAGCATGAGTTGGCTGAACAGAAGGAATGATTTTTCTATTAAATAGTTTAAGGTCGGCTGTATCGATGATTTGTGCATGTTCTACTCGCCATCTAGGGTCATCCGAAAAGACCAATGCCTTTTTATATGCTTCTAACACTGCTTTATTCGCACCGTCACCTATAGCATGTGTATTCATCTGAAAGGGTGAAGTGGCCAAACGATATGCCAATTTTTCAAGGGAGTCTTTGGACGTAATAAATTCTCCTTTATGAGATTTCAAGTCAGAGTAAGGTTCTTTTAATGCAGCCCCACGAGAACCTAATGCACCATCAGCATACACTTTAAAAGAACGTACATTTAGTTTGTCTGTTTGTAAGGGACCAACTGAAAGAAAATGATCCATATTTTCTTTTGTGTTCGAAATCATTGCATATACCCGCATTTCCAAAGCACCTGCCTTATGGAGGCTGTCAACCAGGTAAATATCTTCTTTATCCATACCTGCAACCGATACCGTAGTGAGACCATTTTCAAAGCCAATTTTAGAAGCCTCTTGAAGTGCCTTAATTTTATCTTCTTTAGAGGGTTTTGGTAGAATGGCATTAACCAACTGCATTGGAGTATCTACTAGCACGCCTGTAAGCTTTCCGTTCTTTTTAATGATTGTTCCTCCAGCAATTTCGGTGGTTTCATCAATTCCAGCTAAATCCAAAGCCTTTTGATTAACTAATAATGCATGACCATCTATACGTCTAAGCGCAACAGGGATGTCAGGAAACAGATCGTCTAGTTCTGATTTTTCTGGTAAAGTTCTTTCTTCCCAATCGTTTTGATCCCATCCCCTTCCTACGATGGCCTTTAAATCTTTATTTTTAGCAAAATCTTTCACTTTTGATATCACTTCTTCAAAACTTTGAGTACCTCTTAAGTCCACTTGCTGAAGACTTAAACCCAAACTCATAAAATGACAATGGGAATCTATAAAACCTGGATATACTGGAAGCCCTTGAAGGTCTAATTTTCTTCCTGAATATTTTTCTAAAAGTTCTTCTCCACCTACTGCTATAAATCTTCCATCATTGACAACAAAGGCAGTAGTATTACCTAAATTTTCGTTCATGGTATAGACCGTTGCATTATATACGATAAGATCTACCTTATCTTGGCAGGAATTCATCATGATCGTAAACAACAATCCAAAAAAAGAAATATAGATTCTTTTCATATCGGAACTAATAAATTAAAAAATTAATAATCATTGTAAAATAAGACCCACAAATGTAGTAAAAATCAGTCGGGGTTCACAAAATTGTTTCAGGTTTTAAATCCACTTTATTTTAGTATTGAAAATCAAATTTATACGTAACCCCCCCCAAAAGAAGCAAAGGTGGTTCAGGGTAGTAAGCCCATCTCCCGTGATTCTGTGAACTGGTAATTTTCGATTTTACAAAAACATCAAACTGATCGGTTAATTTATAAGTCAAATGAGCAGATGTGCTAATAAATAATGGTAAACTTTCTGAAAGAGTTTGTACACTATTCAAATCCTGATTAATAAAGATAGGACGGACAGCTGCTTTTCGATCTCCCCATAGATTTCCGAATAAAGAAAATGCGAAACGGTCTTTTAATTGAAAATGACTTTCCCAGTTCATCTCAAATGCAGGAATATTCCACAGTTCTTGACTTTCTTTTGTTTCGAACACACGATAGCGTGTTTCAAAACGCACAAAGTTATCTTTTGCTAAATCAATGCGAATGGAGGCATTAAATCCGAATAAATCAGAATTTGCATATTTATTAGCAAATGCATTTGAGAGCCGATAACTTTGATTTTTACTTTTTTCATCGAAGGGCAAACGCTCGTAATAACTTAGGTTTTCAACTTGATCATAAAGGAATCCTATGTCAAAATTCAATACCGAGGCCAATTGAGATCGTATTCCCAGGCTTGCATTATAGCGATTGACGGTAGGCTTCAATTCTGTGGTAGGCGCTAAGTAAGGATTCATTTTAGTCAAACTCTGATAGGTATTGAAATGAACCCCACCCTCTGCTTTCAAATAGGGAGTCAGAACATTTTTTGCTTTTTGATAGTATATTTCAAGTTGGGGATAATAAAAGAGTGAACTCGACAAATTTGCATCTCCTAAAAGATAAGACACTCCTGCCCCAATTTTTAATTTCAAATCGTTGCCATTATGCTGCCAATAAATAGCTAAGGCTCCTTTTCCTTGAGTGTACTCTTCTGGATTTTCATCGTAATAGGAGCTTTCAAAATTTGTGTGAAATCCACTTAACTGAACCGTTGATTTTAGTTTACCTCCCCCAAGATCAACTTCAAGATCAGTCTGTAATCCCAATTGCTGTTCTGAAGTGTTAAAGTTATCAGAAGTTAAGTTTGCTTGAAAGGTAATTCCTCTCAACACATCCTCAAACCAATTCCAATGGGTTCTAATTTTAAAGTAATCTCTCTTAATTTCTGGATTTACAGAGTTTAGTATCAAAGAATCCCAATCAGTGTTATATAAACCGAAATAATTGTTTTTATGGGTTCGAAATTGCAATTGGGTATTGGCATTGTAATCGGTACTTCTCAGGTTATGATGCAATCCCAAATGGGTGTAATTTTGTGTACTTGTCAAAAGGGTGTTTTCAAGATTACTACCAAAACCGTCTCGATAAAAATTTAGCCCAAACCTTTGCGTACGGTCCAACTCAATGACACTAGAAACATTAAGATACAATTGATTCTTATTTCCAGAACCACCACTAAAAAAAGTATTGTAGGGTGTAGTAGATTTACGCTGTTGTAGTTTTAACGGCGAGGCTTTATTTGGTTCAAATGTAGAGATGACTGGTACTTTTTTAAGTTGGTACATCAATTCCTCTTCCATAGAACCTAGACTGTCTGCTAATCTTGGGGTAGATTTTAGCTTAAAAGCATCTGACAAACTTGGGGTGTAGGATTTTACCACCAATACTTCTTGGGTTCCAATAGATTCTTTTTCGTCGTTCTGCGCAGTAAGCAATCCAAAAGCAAAAAGGGCAAGTAAAAGAGAAAATCCAATCCTATTCATTAGTTGTATCTTTTGTAATGGAACGATTTTCTTCACCCAAAGAGGCTCGATATTGCTCTATCAATTCCGCTGCCTCTTCGACAATCAAAGGGTAAGAATCAAAGTTTTCAATAATGGTTTCTAGAACGAAGACCGCCTGAAATGCATCGCTTAAAGCATAATAATTTTTAGCGAGTAACAGTAATGCTTTGACATTCCACTCCCCCGACTGTCCTGAATTTTCAGCTATTTTACCAATCAACTCATTAGAGGTTGTAAAGTCATTTTCACGATGCATACGTTCTGCCCTAAAATAAAGCGCCTCAGCAACAACAGCGGCTTGGGGTGCTTTTTCTAGTTTAAGATAAGCATCTGCTGCATTGAGACTATCTCCTAGAGCCATTGAAGATCTTGCTTTGAGCTTTAAAGCATCCCATTCTACTACCGCTTCAATTTCGTTTAAATTTAACACAGCCTCAGCAGTCTCTAATGCTCTTTTAAACTGTCGATTTGCATAGTACGCCTGCATCAAATTGAGCATCGCAAATTTTTTATTTTCTTCAAAAGAAGCAACTACAGCCAATTGCTCCATATAGGGAATTGCTTCAATTTCGAGATTCTTATTTTTTAAGAGTATTATTACTCGCGTTAGAGCCTTTTCCGAATAGGTGGATACTTGAGGATCTTCCAACAAGGACTGATAGGCTACCAAAGCTTCTTCAGGTCTTTCTTTATCAAAATAAATTTCAGCCAAATAATAAGTAGCTACTTTACTAAAAGCACCCTCAGGATAAGTTTGCTTGTATTCCTCCAGAAGTTTTAGTGCTGCTGAAGTGTTTCCCTCTAAAAACTGTCGTTCTGCTGCGTTAAAAGCTGATTTTTCAAGTTCAATATCTGTAAATGTATCCAACTTCTGGTCTTTAACCCACCGCGCAAAAGCATTTACAGTACCCTCTTCTATTGCGATCTCTTTAAGGGTTCTTAGGGCCTGCTCTCCTACCGAATAGCGTTGGTAGGTCAGTGCAACCTCCTCTAAAACAGATTTTGAAGTTTTGTAATCTTCTTGATTAAATAAAATCAATCCTTTATTAAGTGCTGCTTTGGCGAGATAAGGACTGTTTTCAAATCGAGTAAGTAAACGATCATAAGTATCAATCGCTTGTTGTGCATCTGATGTACTGCTGTATGCTGAGGCTAGTTCAAAGAGGACGTCATCTACTAAAGGATCATTCGGATATTGGAGGATAAAAGTATTTAGGGCTTCAATTTTTTTTGGATTCCGGTCAACAAACCCATAGCTGATTGCTTTTTGAAAACTTGCATATGCACCCTTTCGAGGGGCAAAAGCAATGGAGGTGTTGTAATGTTCCATAGCGGGCCAGTATTGTTTTAAAGCAAACTGACAATCACCCATTCTCAAAAAAGTATCCCGCTGGTATGACACATCCAAAGCACTGTTTTCTTCGTTAAAAGCCTCAAAAGACCGCAGTGCATCTTGATATTCACCTAGTTTAAAATATACATATCCTAGGTCATAATTTAACTGGATGGCTGCTTCCACATTTTCTTTTTTTGGATGTGAGCGAAATTGTTTGAATAGATCAAGGGCATTATCAAATAGATTGCGTTCGTACTCGGATCGCCCATACCAATACAATCCAAAGGCTTCTAAGGTTTTATTTTCTTTTAATTTTAGTCCACGCTGAAATAGGGCACTTGCTTTTGCATAACTTCCTTTTTGATATTCCTGAATAGCACTCAGTATCAACACCCGTTGTAAGGTTTCATTATTTTTAAATCCGCTATTGTTTTCTAAAATCTCAAGTGCTGCAGAATAATTTTTGCTTTTAGTGTAAGATTCAATCAATAGTTTTTCAATAAGTATTACGTGCTCATTCTTTGGGTAAGTCTCTAGAAAAGCAACCAATACTTTGGAGGAAGCCTCATAGGGGTTCCCAATTTCATGGCTCAATTTTGCGTAATTTAAAAAAGCATCTTCTTTAATTATCGGATTAAAATTCATTGCAGAAGCACTTTTAAATGCATTTAAAGCAGCAGATTTTTGATTGGTATTCAGATAACACTCTGCCAATGCATAGTAAGCGTTTTGCGCCATTTCATTCTTATTCCCAATGATTCTGTTGAATTGTCCAATTGCCTTATCAAAATTTTGCTGCTTGAAATAGGCATAACCAAGCTGATAATAGTCTGAGTTCTCCCAAGTTCCTTTTTTTCCCTCATAAGCTTCAAGAAAGGGTATGGCATCTGAATAAGATTGTAAGTTAAAATAACTTTCCCCAATTATTTTAGAAAGCTCTGACGCCTCTTCATTATTTGCTTGTTTCAGAGCCTCTTTAGAAAGGGTAATGGCTTGATCAAATCGTCCAAGTCTAAAATTCATATCCGCCTGGAAGTAGAGTAGATTTTCCTTTTGAATTGGATTTGAAATACTGCTAAAAGAGGTAAGAGCACTATCAAAATCCTCTAATTGATACGCTATATGACCTAGAAAATAGTGCGCATCCGATTCATAGGTTTTGTGATCTTTTACCTTTTCCAGATAGGGTTTTGCCTTTTTGTAATTCTTTGCAGAAAAAAGCGTATATCCTTTGTTAAAATTATATAGCGGCCGATCTTTTTTAGGAACCTCATTTTCAGAAATTTTTTGATACCATTTTAAAGCATACCGATATTTTTCGTTCTGAAAGTAATAATTAGCTACGTCCAAATCAATTGTTCTTGCTGCAATAGAACTTGGAAAATCTTCTTTAAACTGGGACAACATTTTTTCAGCTCCAGAATAATTGAGTCGTAACGCATTGGAAAGTTTGCTAAATTGTACTTCATGTTGGTAGGAACTGGAAGTGTAGAGATCTTCCTCAAAAACACTGGATTGCCAAGAGGCAGGAAAATAACTCAGCCCAAAAAAATGATCGCTTAGTTCTCTATTTTTGAATTCATTGAACAATTGCCCTTGAATTGTAATAGGCAAGAGTAAAAGACAAATCCTGTAAAAAGTAAGCTGTTTTCGATGTCTGAGCATAGTCGGATTAAAAATAATTTATTCCTTGTGATTTAAGAACGTGTTTCTAGATCGAAACGTATAATTTATCAACAAAATATTCTGAACTGATTCAAAAGATTTACCTTTATAACACAATGCTTATATAACAACTTTTTTCATGATAAACCTCAATAACGCAACTATCGTAAACGAAAACAACATCATCTTTACTGATGTGAACTTTAAGGTAGCTACAGGCGAATTCGTGTTTCTTATCGGAAAAACAGGGTCAGGAAAAAGTAGTCTTTTAAAAGTGTTGTACGGTGATCTTCCTCTCAGTTCAGGACAAGGAAGTATCTTAGACTTTGATCTTACCCAAATTAAAGACAAACAAATTCCGCTGTTACGAAGAAAACTTGGAGTCGTTTTTCAAGATTTTAAACTCCTCCCTGATAGAACGTTATTTGACAATCTTGCCTTTGTGTTAAAGGCTACAGGTTGGAAAGAAAAAACAAAAATAAAAGAACGTGTCACTGAAGTTTTAAAATTAGTCAATGTGAATTCGAGTGATCAAAAGTTTCCTTTTGAACTTTCTGGAGGAGAACAACAACGGGTTGCCATTGCCAGAGCATTGCTGAACCATCCTGAACTGATTATCGCAGATGAACCTACGGGGAACCTCGACCCAGAAACTAGTCAAGAAATAATGCAATTGTTTCAAAAGCTACACCAAGGAGGGATAAGCATTATTATGGCTACTCACGATTACAATATGATTGTCAAATTTCCTGGGAAAATTTTTCAATGTGATCAAGGAAGTTTAAACGAAGTAGTTCGTAAAAAATAAGTTAGACTTTTTGTCTTTTTCGCTCGTTTTCATCCAAAACCACTTTGCGGATTCTCAACGAACTGGGAGTGACTTCTACATACTCGTCTTTTTGAATATATTCTAGTGCTTCTTCCAGTGAAAATTTAATAGGAGGTGCCAATTTTACTTTATCATCTGAACCCGAGGCTCTCACATTTGATAATTTTTTAGTTTTCGTAACATTGACAACAAGATCATCCTGACGACTATTTTCTCCAATGACTTGACCTGTATAGATTGCTTCGTTTGGCGCTACGAAAAACTTACCACGTTCCTGAAGTTTATCTAAGGAATAAGGTATCGCAGCTCCTTTTTCCATAGAAATTAGAGAACCATTGATACGGCCAGGTATTTCACCCTTATAAGGGCTGAATTCGATAAAACGATGATTCATAATTGCCTCACCAGCGGTAGCAGTAAGCAATTGATTTCTAAGTCCAATTATACCTCGTGAAGGTATTCTAAATTCACAAATCATTCGACTTCCCTTGGGGTTCATTGCCAACATCTCCCCTTTTCTTAAAGTCACCATTTCAATAGCTTTTCCAGAAACTTCTTCAGGTAAATCAATGGTGAGTTCTTCTAGAGGCTCCGTTTTAACACCTTCAATTTCTTTTATAATTACTTGGGGTTGACCAATTTGCAATTCATAACCCTCGCGACGCATAGTCTCAATGAGAACAGATAAATGAAGTACACCACGTCCATACACTATGAACTTGTCTGAACTGTCTGTGGTTTCCAAACGCATGGCCAAGTTTTTTTCCAGCTCTTTCTCTAAACGTTCTCGAATATGACGGGAAGTGACAAATTTACCTTCCTTTCCGAAAAAAGGTGAATCATTGATCGTGAACAACATACTCATGGTAGGCTCATCAATAGCGATAGTGGGTAAGGCCTCTGGTGCTTCAAAATCAGCAATACTATCTCCAATTTCAAATCCTTCTAGACCAATTACCGCACAAATATCTCCTGCATTCACAACTTCCACTTTCTTCCTTCCTAAGCCGTCAAAAAGGTGCAATTCTTTAACCCGAGAAGGCAATTCAGAGCCGTCTCTTTTAATCAATTTTACTCGCATTCCTGAAGCTAAATGTCCTCGTTGTAAGCGCCCTATTGCAATTCTACCGGTAAACGATGAAAAATCCAAAGAAGTAATTAACATTTGGGTGTTCCCTTCTGCTATATCAGGACTAGGAACGTGTTCTAAAACCATGTCTAAAAGTGGAGCAATTGAATCCGTTTCTTTTTTCCAATCAATATTCATCCAATTGTTTTTGGCAGAGCCATAAACGGTTGGAAAATCCAACTGCCATTCTTCTGCACCCAATTCAAACATCAAATCAAAAACAGCTTCATGAACCTGATCTGGGGTACAGTTTTCTTTGTCTACCTTATTGATAACTACAATGGGCTTCAACTTAAGATCGATGGCTTTTTTTAATACAAAACGCGTCTGAGGCATCGGGCCTTCAAAAGCATCAACCAGCAAAAGGACTCCGTCTGCCATGTTTAAAACTCGTTCCACTTCACCTCCAAAATCCGCGTGACCAGGAGTGTCAATAATATTAATTTTAACTCCTTTGTATTCTACCGCAACATTTTTGGATAAAATGGTAATCCCACGTTCTCGCTCTAAATCATTATTGTCTAAAATCAGTTCGCCAGTGGTTTCGTTGGATCGAAAAAGATTACAATGGTGAAGTATTTTATCTACCAATGTAGTTTTCCCATGATCTACATGGGCAATAATTGCGATATTTTTGATGGGTTCCATAGCATTTTTAAACGCGGCAAAGATAGTGGGTTCTCAACGACTTTTGCACCAATAGTATAAAATAAAATAAGCTAGAAAATGTTTTGGCTTATTATTTGTAAATTTGCAATCTGAAAAAGTTCATTGATAACTCATGGGGTCGACTGGTTTTGACAGCAGGACGCATGAAAGGGTAAGCAAGTCGAGCGCTGAATTACAGCTCGTTAATCTCATTATTCACATTTTTTAAATGGCGAGAATAACTACGCTCTAGCTGCATAATTAACAGAATTATAGTATGTTAATGCCAAGTCCCGGCAAGGCCGGGAAGCTGGATGTCTCTGAATAGCCCTTGTTGACGGCGATTCCTTTTGAGGCACCATAAATGTCAACATCGAAATGCAGGAGCATCGTCTGTGTTTTTCAATAAAGATGCTAAGGTCTGTATGGGCAGTTTTCGGTCAGTACAGATTCTAAAATTAAACGAAATCTAAACTTGTAGAAAGCTTTTTGATCGCTTGTTTGGACGCGGGTTCGAATCCCGCCGACTCCACTCTTATAATCCCTATTACATATAAAATCAATGTTTTAGGGATTTTTTATTTTTTT
>JAFMLQ010000068.1 GCA_017852075.1 Flavobacteriaceae bacterium
CCATTACCCAAAGTTTTATAGACAAGTCTAAAAATGTGTTATTGTCCTATTTTGGTCGAGCAAATTATTCCATTAATGAAAAATATTTGATTACAGCAACCCTTCGAGTAGATGCCTCTTCAAAACTACCATCAGAGGATCGATGGGGAACCTTTTTCTCGACCGCTTTGGCGTGGAATATTCACAAAGAAAGCGTTGGAATTGAAAATATATTCAATGAATTAAAGTTGCGATTAGGATATGGAGAAGTAGGAAATGTAAATGGTTTAGGAGACTACAATTTCTTAACTCGTTATACCCGAAGTGATATCCAATCTCGATATGGATTTGGGTCCAGTTTCTTTACTACTTTCCGTCCAGCACCTATTAACAAGAACTTGCGTTGGGAAGTAGGTCAAACCTACAATGCAGGGATTGATTTCAGTTTTGCGAAATTTGGTTTGAGTGGGACGGTAAATGCCTATATCAAAAATACCAATGATTTGATCGCTACTGCAATCGTTGACCCATTTACTAACTTTGGAACAACCATTGATGCCAATATAGGGGATATGGAAAACAAAGGGATCGAGGTCGAGTTGAATACCACGATTTTTGATACAGAAGATTTCTCATTTAATTTGAACTATAATTTCGCTATTAATGACAATACCATTACACGGTTGGAAAATGAACAAAATGTAGGTGATCTAGGTTTTGGAAACTCGCTTCAACGGCACCAAGAAGGGAAAGCTCCTTATGCATATTATGTTTACAAGCAAATTTATGCAGAAGATGGTCGCCCTATTGAAGGCGCTTATGCAGATCTCAATGGTGATGGTCAAATAAACAATGATGACCGTTATTTCTACAAAGATCCTTATGCTGATATGATTATGGGACTAACGGCATCAATGCGTTACAAGCAGCTTGATCTAACGGTAGTTTCGAGAGCTAGTTTTGGTAATTATAGTTATAACAGTATGTCGGCCTCATCGAACCAATCACAGATTACAAACCTCAATCGATTGTCCAACGTACATAGTGACTATCTAGATACTGGGTTTTTATTCTTCTCAGACAGAAACTCTGTAAGTGATCATTACATTCAAAATGCATCGTTTTTTAGAATCGACAACCTCACTTTGGGCTACACTATCGAAAACGTTATAGGAAAAAATCCTTTACGGGCCTATATCACAGGTGATAACCTTTTTGTAGAAACAAATTACAACGGTATTGACCCTGAGATTACAGGGGGAATTGACAGTAACTTTTATCCTAGGTCCCGTGCATGGGCATTGGGTCTAGACATCAAATTTTAATTCACAACTATGAAAAAAATAATTTATTTATTTACGATTGTTGTTTTGACAATATCTTGTCATAATGATTTGGATCAAAATCCAATTGACCCAGATTTATTTACAGAAGTCGACGTGTATAAAAATGCTGAAAATGCACGCGGAGCCCTAGCGAAGGTTTACTCTTCCTTGGCTTTAACGGGTCAACAAGGACCTGCTGGAGATCCTGATATTGATCCTAGTTTGATCGACGAAGGATTTTCTCAATACACACGAATTTTACACACCTTGAATGAAATCACAACAGATCATGCTGTAGTGGGTTGGGGCGACCCAGGTTTACCTAATATTCATGAGTTATCTTGGGACGTAAACAACCCTTGGACAAAAGGAATGTATTTCCGTCTAGGACAAGTAGTCTCTTTTGCCAATTCGTTTATAGAGAACGCTTTAGTTTTAGCAAATGAAGATAGCGAAGTGGGATTCTATGTTGCAGAAGCACGTTTCATTCGTGCGTACGCGTACCTTCAATTGATGGACATGTACGCGAATGTTCCTTTGGTTACTACTGTTAGCACAGAACTTCCTGAGCAAAGCAACCGCGCAGAGCTATTTGCTTTTATCGAAGCTGAATTATTGGAACTGGATGGTGCGTTAAAGGAACCTGGAACTAATGAATATGGACGAGTAGATAAAGCCGCTTCTTGGGCTCTTTTATCAAGGTTGTATCTCAATGCACAAACTTATATTGGAGAAGCTAAATATGCAGAAACAATTACTCAAGCAGAAAAGGTGTTAAATTCCTCCTATGTACTCAATACAAATGACGGTAACAGTAATGGATCTGCCTATGACGAATTATTCTTAGCGGATAATGATACCAATGGGGCACAAAATGAATTTATCTTCTTGGTGCAATTTGATGGAATCAGTAGTCAGTCTTGGGGTGGTGCTACTTATTTAGTTCATGCACCTATTGGGGGATCAATGAATGCTTCAGAGTTTGGTGTAAATGGAGGCTGGGCAGGTTTACGAACCACAAAAGCGCTTGTGGAAAAGTTTAGTTATTCAATTACAGCTACAAATTCAAATGGAGAGCCTGTCTCTTGGTCTGATTCCCGAGCGATGTTTCATACGGACGGACAAAGCTATGAAATGGCAAAAATTCCAAAATTCACAGAAGGATATGCCGTTACAAAGTTTCGAAATGTAGATGTTAACGGAAATGCTGGCTCAGATTCTTCAGGGGATCATGTAGATATGGATTTACCCCTAATACGTCTTGCCGAAGTATATTTAAACTATGCAGAAGCTGTAGCTCGAAGTGGCGGAAATTCTGCTACTGCTTTAGGGTTAATCAATCAATTACGTACTCGTGCAGGTGCACCTGAAGCAACCCTAGCTGAGTTCAATACACAACTTGTAATGGACGAAAGATCAAGAGAATTATATTGGGAAGGCTTGCGTAGAACTGATTTAATTCGCGATGGAAAATTTGTCTCTGGAAGCTATCTTTGGCCCTTTAAATCGGGTGTCGCTCAAGGTGCGGCCTCAGACGATTACCGCAACATATTCCCAATACCCGAAGACGTATTACTCGTTAACACCAACCTTCAACAAAATCCAAATTATTAATTATGAAATCACTTTTAAACATAAAAAAAACAGTAATTGCAACAGTGCTATTGTTTACTGCCAATGCATGCGAAAAAGAAGACTTTTTGATCTTCACCGCGACTACAAATGGAACACTTAGTATTCAAAATGAATTACAACCGGTGTACAAACTATCCAACGCAACATCCACTAATATTGCGGAGCGTTTGGTTTGGAACGAACCTGATTTTGACGCTCCAACAACAGTCACTTATTTAGCGGAATTTTCAACGGACTCAAATTTTTCAAGTATTAATTTAGACTCTGGTGATACATCAAATAATCATTTTGGTATAAGTATCTCTGATCTCATAACAATGGCTACCGCTCTTGGTTTGGATGAGGATCCCTCAACAACCAATGAT
>JAFMLQ010000018.1 GCA_017852075.1 Flavobacteriaceae bacterium
AGTAGCTCTAAGAAGTTTTTCACTGTTTAAAATAAACGCAATTCGAACCTCATTTTTTCCAATATTAGGGGTAGAGTAAAATCCTGCAGCCGGTGCCAACATAATCGTTTGACCCTTGTTTTGAAAAGAGGTTAAAAGAAATTTTGAAAATGCTTCGGCGTCATCAACTGGTAATTTTGCAATGCAGTAAAAGGCACCCATGGGATGGGAAACTTCAACTTCCGGAATTTGTTCTAAAGCATCAATCAAAACTTTTCTTCTCTTGCTGTATTCTTTGATAACGCCCTTCAAATAACTTTCTGGTGCATCAAGTGCTGCTTCACTCGCAATCAGTGCATAGGTAGGTGGAGAGAGTCTAAGATGTGCAAATTTGAGTAGATTCTGGATAAGTGCTTTATTTTTGGAAACTATACAGCCCACTCTTGCCCCACAAAGACTATATCTTTTGGAGACCGAATCTATGATTACCGTATGATTTGCTCCTTTGGGATGTCTTAAGACGGAATAGTGTTTAATATCCCCATGGATAAATTCTCGATAGACTTCATCTACAATCAAAAAAATATTGTGCTTTAGGGCCAACTCACAGAGGGTACTGATTTCTGACAGACTGTAGACATATCCAGTGGGGTTACTGGGGTTGCAAAGGAGAATGGCTTTGGTTTTTGAATTTATTTTTTCACTGATATTCTCAAGAGAAGGAAGCTGAAATTGGGAATTAAACTCTGAAATTACAGGGACTACTTTTACACTGGAAGCACTTGCAAATCCATTGTAATTGGCGTAAAATGGTTCAGGAATAATAATTTCATCACCTGCATCACAGATGGCGTTGAGTGCGAAGGTTAAGGCTTCACTGGCACCTGTGGTGACAAGAATATCCTCTGGTTCGACTTCAATCTGGTGTTTGTGATAATATTTTACGAGTTTTTTTCGGTAGGACAGTTCTCCTTGAGATGGACCATAAGGTAATAATTTGAGTTTTGCATTTTGTACTGCCTCAAGAGCTTCTTTTGGAGCTTCAATGTCAGGTTGTCCGATGTTTAAATGGAGAACGTCGATCCCTCTCGATTTAGCATCGTCGGAAAAGACCACTAGTTTTCTAATGGGAGAGGTGGGGAGATCAGTTCCTCTTTGAGATAAATGTGGCATGCCATGAATTAAAGTGCAAAAATGCTAAAAAATCACTTGAAACACAATCTTATAGATGCCAAATGCAAAGGGTATGGAAGCAATTATTTCTGTGCCAATCTTTTTTATGAGCTCCTTTTGACTATTTGATTATTGAGGTTGGACAGTACCTTTTATTTTAAGAGCTATAATGGGGTTCTCTTCTGCATTGGTCGTAACCGTGATGGTCTTCCGAAAGGGGCCAGGGCGATTGGTATCATAACGAACTACGATTTCACTTTTTTCTCCCGGAGCAATAGGTCCATCGGGTTTTTTTGGGATGGTACATCCGCAAGAGGATTGTACATTTTTGATTAAAAGGTCTTGGTTTCCAGAGTTTTCAAAAATAAATGTGCGTTGTCCGTCACTATTTTTTTCTACAGTACCATAGTCTATAAGGGTTGTTTCAAAATTAATTTTTGGTCCTGTTTCTTGAGCAAACATGGGAATACTGATTAGAAAAAAAAGTAACGATAAGTAATTTTTAGTATTCATAATATTGATTTTGAGAATTTAAAAATAGGATTTTTCTTTTAAATAGAACCGTTTGACTTTTAATATTAGAACAAGTGTCCCTACTTTTGTAAAACAAAAATTAGACCAAGATAATTTATGGAAATCCCTTCCAAGTTTAACTCCCAAAGTGTAGAAAGTAAATGGTACGACTACTGGCAAAAAAACGCATATTTTAAGTCAGAGCCCGACGAGAGAACGCCTTACACGATAGTTATTCCGCCTCCTAATGTCACAGGAGTGCTGCACATGGGACATATGCTAAACAATTCACTTCAAGACATTATTATCCGTCGTGCACGAATGAAGGGTTTTAATGCGTGTTGGGTTCCCGGAACCGATCACGCTTCAATCGCTACCGAGGCCAAAGTAGTTGCAAAGCTTAAAGAACAAGGAATTGAAAAAAGTAGTTTGACCCGAGAGGTGTTTTTGGAGCATGCTTGGGATTGGACCCATGAATACGGTGGAGTTATTCTGGATCAACTCAAAAAATTAGGGTGTAGTTGTGACTGGGATCGAACTAAATTTACTCTAGACCCTGAGATGTCAGAATCTGTCATCCAAGTATTTGTGGACCTTTATGAAAAAGAGCAAATTTATCGAGGTTATAGAATGGTAAACTGGGATCCCGAAGCCCAGACAACTCTGTCAGATGAGGAGGTGATCTACGAAGAAAAATCAGGAAACCTTTACCATATTGCTTATCAGGTGGTAGATTCAGAAGAAAAGGTAGTCATTGCAACTACTCGTCCTGAGACTCTTTTAGGAGATACTGCAGTGTGTATCAATCCCGAAGACGAACGCTATACACACCTGAAAGGAAAAGAAGTTTGGGTTCCTCTGACCAATAGAAAAGTGCCTATTATTCAGGATACCTATGTCGCTATGGATTTTGGTACAGGTTGTCTGAAAGTAACTCCTGCACATGACGAAAACGATAAAATTCTCGGAGAAAAGCACAAACTAGAGGTAATCGATATATTTAATCCCGATGCAAGCTTAAATGAAAACGGATTGGACTATATAGGTTTAGACCGTTTTGTAGCTCGAAAAACAATTGTAAAAGATTTAGAAGAACTGGGAGTTTTAGTAAAGACAGAACCTCATATTCATAAGGTGGGAACTTCGGAACGCACCAAAGCAGTTATTGAACCGCGTTTATCTGACCAATGGTTTTTGAAAACAGAAGCCATAGCAAAACCTGCACTAGAGGCGGTTTTAGAGTCTGGAGCGATTGAATTGGTTCCAGAAAAATTCAAAAATACTTATCGACACTGGATGGAAAATATCCGCGACTGGAATATTTCAAGACAACTCTGGTGGGGGCAACGTATTCCAGCGTACTATTACGGGAATGGGAAAGCGGATTTTGTTGTAGCGATTACCCCAGAAGATGCTTTGAAAAAAGCAAAAAAAGCCTCACAAAACGAAAGCCTTACTCTTGTTGATCTAAGTCAAGATGAGGATGTACTCGACACTTGGTTTTCATCTTGGTTGTGGCCTATTTCTGTGTTTGATGGGATAAGAAACCCTAACAATAAGGAGATCGAATATTACTATCCAACTCAAGATTTAGTCACAGGTCCAGATATTTTGTTTTTTTGGGTCGCCCGGATGATCATGTCTGGCTATGAATATCGCAAGCAACCCCCATTTTCCAAAGTATATCTTACTGGCTTGGTACGCGACAAAAAAGGCCGTAAAATGTCAAAACAATTGGGCAATTCTCCCGATGCGCTGAAGCTGATTGAACAGTACGGTGCAGATGCAGTTCGTGTGGGTCTGATGTTGAGTTCTGCTGCAGGGAATGACTTATTGTTTGATGAAAGTCTTTGTCAGCAAGGGAAAAATTTTGCCAATAAAATTTGGAATGCTTACCGACTGATCGAGGGCTGGGAAGTCAATGATCAAAAAGTAGCTGCTCCCGCAGCCTTGGAAGCCTTGCAGTGGTATGAGAATCATTTTCAGAAAACCTTGGCTTGGGTTGATGAAAATTTTGACAAGTATCGAATTTCCGATGCATTGATGTCAATCTATAAATTAGTGTGGGATGATTTTTGTTCATGGTTATTGGAATTGGTAAAACCCTCTTTTGGAGATCCTATAGATCGGGAGACCTATGACAAAACAATTCTCCTTTTTGAAAATAATCTTCGGCTATTGCATCCATTTATGCCTTTTTTAACGGAAGAGTTGTGGCATTTCATTGCCCCCAGACAAAAAGAGGAGGCTCTTACCGTATCTGAATGGCCCAACACAAGTTCGTTTGATTCTAATACAGTGGAAAGCTTTACCCTGGCTCAAGAGATAATTGTAGGGATTCGTAATTTTAGAAAGGAAAAGAACCTTTCTTTTAAAGAGGAGATTACTCTTTTTGTGACCAAAAGCAAGAGCCCACTTCCCTATGAAGCGAGTATTTCAAAGTTAGGAGGGATTCATTCTGTTGTGTATGAAGTTCCATCTGAGGAGGTTTTTGGAGGAAGTTTTCGCGTAGCAACTTTTGAATTTTTTATTCCCACTGCGTCCTCTGAAGATCCTGAAACGGAACGTAAGAAATTGAATGAAGAGTTGAGTTATATGAAGGGTTTTTTAGCTTCTGTAGAGAAAAAACTTGCTAATGAAAAATTTGTAGCCAACGCTCCTGCACAGGTGATTGCAAATGAAAGAAAAAAAGTTGCAGACGCAAAAGAGAAAATTGATCTTTTAGAAAAAAGCCTTTCTGCGTTTTAGGCCTTATGTGCTAGGATCTGAACCCCCCCTTTTACAGTATCGTTTAGCGCCACATCCAATGGGGTGCCTAGGGGCAAAAACAAATCTACTCGCGATCCAAATTTGATGAATCCTGCATCTTCACCTTGCACCACACTACCGCCTACTTCAGCATAATTTACAATTCGTCGAGCTACAGCACCCGCAATCTGTCTGTAAAGAACTTCTCCAAAGGTCTCGTTGTTGAGTACTATGGTAGTTCTTTCGTTGAGTTCTGAAGATTTGGGATGCCAAGCAACCAAATATTTACCAGGGTGGTATTTGCTAAATTTTACGGTTCCACTCATAGTATAACGTGTCACATGGACATTTAATGGAGACATAAAAATTGAAACTTGCAATCGTTGGTCCTTAAAATATTCCTTTTCAAAAACCTCCTGAATGATCACAACTTTTCCATCTACTGGAGCTATAAGATGATTTTCATTTTTTGGAGTTTCTCGTTTGGGGTTTCTAAAAAACTGTAATACGAGTATTAACTGAATAAGTGAAAAGAGTTGGAGAACTATTTTTAGTACATATTGGTCTCCTAATCTATATTCGGCGGCAAGTGCAATTGCCGCGGCAATTACAAATGAAGTCATGATGATTTGATGTCCTTCTTTATGAAACATTATGAATTAACATTAAAAATAAATAAAAAAATGGAGCAGTATATAATACGCTGTCCATTCGATCGTAAAATCCACCGTGTCCTGGGATTAGTGATCCACTGTCTTTGACTTTAGCTTGACGTTTAAATTTAGATTGGATTAAATCTCCTATGGTAGCAGTTACGGCCGTAACCCCAGCCAAAAAGGGGAAGGTCCAAATGGGGTAATTGGGATAATAAGGAATCAGAACAAAGCTAATGATGACACAAGCAAGTGTTCCTCCCCAGAATCCTTCCCATGTTTTTTTTGGTGAAACGGAGGGAAAAAGAGGTCTTTTACCCCAATGTCTTCCAAAGAGATAAGCAAAGCTATTATTGACCCAAATCAACCCATACATACTTATTGAAATTCCATTCTCAATCGGGGAATCGAAAGAAGAAGTAGCAATAATGGAGAAGCTAGAAGCTACCAGGTAAAAAATTGTGAGTCCTGTTTTTTGAAGGGGCAATAAATTAATTTTTTTTTGTGCAAAGAGAAAATAGGTCAAAAGTAGATGAACCCCTATACAAAGTCCAATCAAACTGAGGTGGAAGTAAGGATTTAGTTTTTGATTGTAAAATTGGTACACGATGATGCCAAATAGAAGGAAGGGAACAGGACTTTTATACGCGATCAGTCTTTGGAATTCTAGTAGGGCTAGTGCAGAAAAAATAAAAATGATAAGGATGAAACTAAGTTCAGAGAACAAGGCAGCAAATAGGATTAAAATCACGTATAAAAGACCCGATATACTCCGAATAATCAAATCTCTCATCGGCTAAACGTTTTCGTTTTTTATTGCAATTGAATGCTCCAGGGCAGACGTCATGTATGCTATCATATTTATTTTTTCAGAGCAGCAGTTGTTTTTAATTGAACGATTTAAAAACCTAGAAATCCTCTAGTAACAAATATATGTTTTTTGAGCTAGTCTTTGCGTTTTGGATTTTATTATCCACCAGATGCTCTGATTTAATTTTGGGTGATGTAATATTTGTGGGAATAGAATTTTTGTATTTGTTTTTGAGGAGTGTCATCCCCTCGCTTACATCTAAGGTAAGTTGCTGTATGTTGGCAGTAATAATAAGAGTTTGTGGAAGTTCATTCAGTTTGAAATGATGAATCTGTTGGCTACTCAATAAAATCTTTCCTGTATTGCCAATTAAAAATTCACATTCAATTAGAAGTGCTTTAAAATGATGAAGCGAACTTGAGTGAGAATCGATAAGTGAGGTTTGAAATGTTTGGGCTAGAGTGGGGTTTAGAGTAACAATTTCGTTTTGCTCCCAACCGTTTTCAATATAGATATTGCTATAGTTGGATTGTACTTGTTCTAGAGAATCGCTGTACAAAAAAAAGCCTCCGTTAGCAGTAAAATTTTCGGCAAAACGAATATCTAAAGGGTCATCATTTTTTGGAAGATACGGACTTTTTTCTGGGCCTTTTGAGGTTGGTTTACCAAAAAATTTATTCCATAGTCCCATGTGTTCCAATTCATTTTTTTTGCTTCAGCGCTTTTGCCTCTTCTATCTTTTCATTGTTAGTTTTATAGGGTCTTTTTCCCAGAATATTCTCCAAATCATCTTTAAAAATAACTTCTTTTTCTAAAAGACGATCAGCAAGTTGCTTTAATTTTTCTTTTGAGTTTTTGAGTAAGTCAATGGCTCGCTCATATTGTTTCTCAATAATTATTGAGATTTCTTTGTCAATAACCTGTGCTGTATGCTCTGAATAGGGCTTAGAAAAATTATAATCTGATTGCCCTGAGGAGTCGTAATAGGTTATATTCCCAAGAGTTTCGTTCAAACCATATATGGAAACTATCGCCTTTGCTTGACGTGTTACCTTTTCCAAATCACTAAGTGCTCCTGTGGAAATTTTATTGAATATGATTTTTTCTGCAGCACGACCTCCTAACGCAGCACACATTTCGTCTAACATTTGCTCTGTTCTCACGATTTGACGTTCTTCGGGTAAATACCATGCCGCACCCAAGGATTGTCCTCTAGGGACGATAGTCACTTTCACAAGAGGTGCAGCGTGTTCTAGTAACCAACTTACGACGGCATGACCAGCCTCATGATAAGCAATGGTTTCTTTTTCTTCTGGGGTGATGATTTTATTTTTCTTTTCCAAACCTCCTACAATTCGATCTACAGCATCTAGAAAATCTTGTTTTCCTACCGATTTTTTATTTTTTCTAGCGGCTATCAAAGCGGATTCATTACAGACATTAGCAATATCGGCTCCAGAAAATCCAGGGGTTTGTTTCGCTAAAAAGTCAACATCTAAAGTTTTTATAGTTTTGAGCGGTTTTAGGTGTACTTTAAAAATTTCTTTACGCTCGTTGAGATCGGGTAAATCCACATAGATTTGTCTGTCAAAACGTCCTGCTCGCATCAGGGCTTTATCCAATACATCTGCCCGGTTTGTAGCTGCAATCACAATCACATTTGTATTGGTTCCAAAGCCATCCATTTCTGTAAGAAGTTGGTTCAGAGTATTTTCACGTTCGTCGTTAGAACCTGTCATATTGCTTTTTCCTCGAGCTCTTCCTATAGCATCAATTTCATCAATAAAAATGATAGAGGGCGATTTATCTTTGGCTTGTTTGAAAAGATCCCTTACCCTAGAGGCACCTACACCTACAAACATTTCTACAAAATCGGAACCAGAAAGAGAAAAGAAAGGAACTTTAGCTTCTCCAGCAACTGCCTTGGCAAGTAATGTTTTTCCTGTACCCGGAGACCCTACCAGCAAGGCTCCTTTAGGGATTTTACCCCCCAAAACTGTATATTTTTGTGGATTTTTAAGGAAATCTACAATCTCCTGAATTTCTTCTTTTGCGCCTTCTAAACCAGCTACATCTTTGAAGGTAGTTTTGACATCTGTATTTTTGTCGAACAACTTGGCCTTGGATTTGCCAATATTAAAAATCTGACCACCAGGTCCTCCAGCACCACCGCCAGACATTCTTCGCATTAAAAAAATCCACACACCAATGATAATGATGATGGGTAAAAAGCCAATAAGTGTATCTAGCCATCGATTTTCGATCGTAATAAATTCCAAACGAAATGCGATTCCCTTGTTACGCGCTTTTTCTAGTTTTTCCTCAAAAAGCTCTAAGCTCCCAACTTCAAACTGATAGTGAGGTCCTTTACTATTTTCCTGGCCTAAAATATTTTTTGATTTGATACTTTGATGTTCGCTTTTATTCAAAGCTTCTGGAGTAAGTGTAACATGAACACTACTCTTATTTCGGATCACTACGACTTGACTTACATCGCCAGCATTCAGGTAGTTTTCAAAGTTTGAGATATTGGTTTTTTGCATGGTCTGCCAATCGTTGCCACCAAATAGACTTAGGCCTAGGAGTACAAAAATAACAGCACCATAAATCCAATATATGTTAAATTTCGGGGGAGTTGGTCTTTTTTCTTCTTTCATAGTTTTTTTAGTAGTTTGAAGCAATTTGAGTGCTGATTGCATCACCCCATAGTTCTTCGATGTTATAATATTCTCGTGTCTTTTTCTGGAAGACATGAACTACAACGTTTACATAATCAAGCAAAACCCACTCAGCAACTTCGAGACCTTCCGTATGGAGTGGTTTTTCTTTAAGTGCTTTACTTACAGTTTTCTGAACCGAGTTGACAATGGCGGAGACTTGAGTGTTTGAATTTCCACTACAGATAACAAAAAAATCACATGGTGTATTTTCAATCTCCCTAAGATCCATTTTTTGGATATCCTCTCCCTTCACATTTTCGATTCCTCTAATTATTTCTTCTAAGAGGAGGTTAGCATTTTCTTTTTTATTTACCATTAAGTGCTGCTCTATTGTGACAAATTTATTACTTTTTGAATCGTTTATACCGACTGAAATGAACCATTTTAACTTAATCAAACTTGATGCCATCCCATCGACCAACGATTATTTGAAAAAGTTGCACAAAGAGGGGCGTGCTTTTGATGGGAATTTAGTTTGGGCAAAAGATCAAACTTCGGGAAGAGGGCAACGTGAAAATAAATGGGAATCAGACTCTGAAAACAGCTTAACCTTTAGTGTTTATAGGGATTTTAGTGGGACAAAAGGAATCTCTCCTTTTCTAATAAGTGCGGCAGTTTCTTTAGCAATAATTGAAACCCTCCAAGAGCTTCAAATTCCTAATCTTGCCGTGAAATGGCCAAACGACATTTTGTCATGTAATTTAAAAACAGGAGGAATTTTGATTGAGAATTTTTTTAGTGAAGGAAGATTAAAAGCTTCTGTTATTGGAATTGGGTTGAATGTCAGTCAAGATGTGTTCCATCATGTTCCTTTAGCCACATCGTTAAAACAGGTCTCTGGAAAGCAATGGAAAGCTGATGAGCTTTTGGAAGCGTTAACTCCTTTTTTAGAAAACGCATTGTACAATTTAGATTTTCAAGATCAAAAAGCGTTACTAGGACAATATCAAAACATACTTTGGAAAAGGAATATGGTAAGTTCATTTTTGGAAGATGGGAAAATTATAAAGGCCAAACTGTTGGGAGTTAACCCACAAGGTAAACTACTTTTAGAATTGAAGGACAGACGGGTTGTAGAAAAAGATACGCAACAAATTCGAATGCTTTACAAAACTACCGATCATTAATATTCCAATGTGCAGGGTCTTCCCTCCACTTTTTTAGATTTTCGAGTTGTTGAGTTGAAATTTTTCCTTTTTCCAGTGCTACGGCAAGGAGTTGTTGATAATCACACAAGGTTTGAAGTGGTACTTCTGCATCTTTAAAGGCTTTGTCTGCTATGGCAAAACCATAAGTGAACAATGCCATCATACCTAATACTTCAGCACCTGACTGCCTTAAAGCATTTACGGCGTTTAGGCTACTTTTACCCGTACTGATTAAATCCTCAATGACAAGTACGCGTTGACCAGAATTGAAATGACCTTCGATTTGATTTTTTTGCCCATGTTTTTTAGGTTCTGGGCGTACATAAATAAATGGTAATTCCAGTATATGAGCCACTAGCATCCCTATGCCTATTGCTCCTGTCGCGACACCTGCAATCACATAATCACCTGTAAAATCTTCTTTTATTTTCAGAGCGAGTGACTGGCTAAGAAAATTTCTTGTAGCAGGATAGGAAAGGGCAATTCGATTGTCACAATAAATTGGAGATTTCCATCCACTTGCCCAAGAAAATGGATTTTCAGGATTCAATTTAATTGCATTAATTTGTAAGAGATGTTGAGCGGTTTGCTGCGCTATATTTTTATCAAAAATCATACACAAATGTATAAAGTTTTTTACAATCAAAAACCCCTTCATTTTACTACAGATTTAAATAAAAATTCGAAAAACACCCCCTTGTTCTTTATTAAATACGCCAATTCTGAGTCTATTATGAAGGCCCTCAAGGACAAAGCAGTAACGGCAGTTTATTTGTATCATCCCAAATCCGAAAAAATTGAAAAGCATTTTTTTAAAACGTTTCCATCTATTGAAGCTGCTGGAGGTCTTGTAGAACACACCAACGGAAGCTTTTTGTTTATTTTCCGAAATAAAAAATGGGATTTGCCCAAAGGAAAAATAGAGAAGAAGGAAGTGATTGTGGAGGCGGCTGTTCGAGAGGTAGTGGAAGAAACCGGAGCAGCAGATTTGGTTGTTAAAAAAACATTGCCGATTACCTATCACATTTATAATGCCAACGGGAGATATAAAGTAAAAAAAACCTACTGGTTTTTGATGAAAACTTCCTTTAATGGCCCTTTGAATCCTCAAGTTGAAGAACATATTGAAAAGGCAGAATGGAAAACAAAAGCTGAAATTCCAAAGTTGATGGAAAACGCTTATGAAAACATCAAGCTTGTTATCGATAAAATTATCTAGCCCGCTAAAACTATTTTATTTTTCTATCCTTACAGCTTCTGGAACTAAAGAAGAAAAATCCCCATCATGACGAATTATTTCTCTTACAATGCTACTGCTGATGTAGGAGTAGTCTGCTGCGGTGAGTAAAAAAAGAGTTTCAATTCCAGATAATCTTCGATTCATTTGAGCAATACTTTTTTCAAATTCAAAATCAGCGGGATTTCGAAGCCCTCTAACTAGGGCTGTGGCATTTACTTTTTTACAAAAATTGATGGTCAAGCCCTCAAATGATTCAATTTTAATTTTCGGATTCTCTCCATGGGTTTTAGAGATAAATTTCATTCGTTCTTCCAAGGAGAATAGGTATTTTTTTTCCGAATTTTCTCCCACTGCGATTATCAGTTCATCACACAAGGGCAATGCACGCAAAATAATGTCTTGATGTCCCAAAGTGATAGGGTCAAAAGACCCCGGAAATACAAATCGTTTCATATCAAATTGTTTTATGATGCAGTAGCGTTTGAAACAGTATTTTAGTAAAAAATTCTGAGAGTCCCAAACCCAATGCTTCGACTTGTTGTGGGACAATACTCTTTGCTGTCATTCCGGGAACGGAGTTGATCTCTAAAAGATGCGGAACATTTTCAACAACGATATATTCACTTCTCACAATTCCTTTCAATCCCATTTTTGCGTAGATCTTCCGCGAGAGATCAATTAAGGATTTTTCCCAATCCTCTGAAATCACTGCAGGAGTGATCTCTTCTGATTGTCCTTCGTATTTTGCAGCGTAATCAAAGAAATCATTTTCAGTTGTAATTTCGGTGATAGGGAGTACTTGTATTTCATTGTCAAAAGCAACGACACCTACAGAAAACTCTCTCCCATTTAGGGCACTTTCAATGAGAATTTGTGAATCTTCAGCAAAGGCCTTTTCTATAGAAGGAATCAAATCCTCTTTTCGAGATACTTTATAAACGCCAAAGCTACTTCCAGCTCGATTGGCTTTGACAAAGCAGGGCAGCCCCACTTTGGTTATGATCGCATTTGCATCTAAAATATCACCTTGATCTACGGTAAAATGATTTGCTGTAGGAATTTGCCATTCACGCAAAACGGAAAGGCAGTCTCTTTTGTTAAAAGTCAGTGCAGCAGAATAACTATCACAACTGGAAAAAGGGATATCCATAAGTTCCCAAATTGCGGCCAATTGACCATTTTCTCCAATAGTACCGTGAACGAGATTGAAAATCAAATCTAAACGAACCAAAGTGTCCGAGTTGTGTAACGAAAAATCTCCTCTAGAAACAGTGTAGGTGTTTGTTGCATCGTCTGTGGCAGTCCAAGATTCTTTCGTTAAAACAATCAGATAGACTTCCCATAGCTCCCGGTCGAGGTGGGTAAATACGGTTGTACCACTTTGCAGTGAAATTTGATGTTCAGAGGAGGAGCCTCCACAAACTACACCTACCTTTTTTTTACTCATGGTTTTTAGTTCTTTTACAAAGGTATAGCATTTCAAAGCAACCAAAAAGCGTAGGTTTTATTATCTTTGAACATCAATTTTTACAATGAATTTTATACGTTTTTTATTTAGCAAATCTTTTATCAAGCAGGTCTTTTACATTGGACTCACTACAGGGGTGTTGTTTTTTGTCCTTTCATTTGGACTTAAAATTATTACCAAGCACAATTCCTACTTGGAAGTTCCTGACTTAGAAGGCGTTTCTTTAAGTGCTCTGCCCAGTATAATGAAAGAAGAAAGCCTGCGTTTTGAAGTGATTGATTCCAGTAGATTTGTGCCGAGTTTGCCACCATTGTCTGTGATTTCTCATCTTCCTGAGGCGGGCAGTGAAGTAAAAGAAAACCGAAAAATTTATTTGACTGTAAATCCCTCAGGTTATCGAAAAGTGACCGTCCCCAACTTGATTCAAATCACAAAACGAAATGCGGAATCATTGCTAAAATCTACTGGGTTTCAATTAGGCGAATACAGCTATGTGGATAATATTGGAAAAGATATGGTTCTTGAAATTCGCTTTCAAGGTAATAAAATTGAACCTGGTACATTGTTACCTAAAACTAGTAAAATTGATTTAGTTTTGGGGAATGGAAAACGATAAACCCAATCCTCAAGAAGAATTTCCTTCTTCGGATTCCCTTTATGAACATTATGCATTTTCTGCTGACCCCGGTCAAGCTCCACTCCGTGTGGACAAGTTTTTGATGGCACGAATAGAAAATGCTACTCGAAATAAAATTCAGCAAGCTGCCAAAGCTGGGAGTATTTTTGTAGGTGATAAAGTCGTAAAATCCAATTACAAAGTTAAAGGTGGAGACCAGGTTAAAGTCCTTTTTTCTCATCCTCCATACGAAAATCTCTTGGTGCCCGAACCTATTCCAATTGATATTGTTTTTGAAGATGAGGTTTTGGTAGTACTGAATAAACCTGCGGGTTTAGTAGTCCATCCTGGTCATGGTAATTATTCTGGGACATTACTTAACGGTTTATTACATCATTTCAAACAACTACCCAATAATGCAAACAACCGTCCTGGTTTGGTACATAGGATCGATAAAGATACGAGTGGGCTTTTGGTTGTCGCTAAAACCGAATCGGCTATGACCCATTTGGCAAAACAGTTTTTTGATAAGACCTCGGAGCGCAAATATAGGGCTTTGGTATGGGGAGATGTAAAGGAAGATTCTGGAACCTTTGTTGGGTCTATAGGACGTCATCCCAAAAACAGACTTCAAATGGCTGTGTTTGAAGACAATTCACAAGGAAAAGAAGCTGTAACCCATTACCATGTGCTAGAACGGTTCGGATATGTGACTTTACTGGAATGTCAGCTTGAGACTGGAAGAACCCATCAAATCCGCGCGCACATGAAACATTTTGGACATACATTATTTAACGATGCGCGCTATGGCGGCGATGCCATCTTGAAGGGGACAAGCTTTTCTAAATACAAACAATTTGTAGAGAATTGCTTCACGCTCATACCACGCCAAGCCTTGCATGCTAAGACCTTGGGTTTTACTCATCCCGTTTCTGGTAAGCTCATGCAATTCGATTCACCGTTGCCCGAGGACTTTACTGCTGTAATAGAAAAATGGCGGCATTATGCTCAGCATAAGAATTTGTAATAGAGCCATATAAAGCATCAATTTACCTCTCTTGTGTTTGGTGAGAAAAGCTTGTAAATTTAACTTCTAAAAAGTAGCCTTATGAAAATACTGATTTCTCCAGCGAAGTCTTTGGATTTTAAAAAACCATTGCCAATCTCCGAATTTTCAACCCCTTTATTTGCCAAAGAAGCGTTTCAAATTAACCAGTTGTTGAAAAAAGAGACTCCTAAGAAGTTGCAAAATTTGATGAATATTTCTGAAAAATTAGCAGAATTGAATTGGGAACGCAATCAAAATTTCGCTACTGAAGTTGCAGAGAAAGAAAGCAGAGCAGCTGTTTATGCATTTAATGGTGATGTGTATTCTGGTTTAGACGCTTTTAGTCTTAATGAAGAGAAAATAGAACAAATGCAAAGTCAACTTCGGATTTTATCGGGTTTATATGGTTTACTTAAACCACTTGATCGCATACAGCCCTATCGTTTGGAAATGGGAACTTCATTTCAAGTAGGAACTCATAAAAATCTATACGAATTTTGGAAAGATAAAGTGACGGACCAGCTGAATAGTGAAATGGAGGAAGGAGAATTGGTCGTTAATTTGGCAAGCAAAGAGTATTTTGGTGCAATCAACACCAAAACATTAAATGCTCCTGTGATAAGCCCAGAATTTAAAGATTTCAAAAATGGCAAACTTAAAATCATTTCCTTCTTTGCTAAAAAAGCCAGAGGAATGATGGCACGTCATCTTATCGATCAAACTGCAACTTCCATAGATGACATTCGTTCCTTTACAAAAGGGGGATATCACTTTAGTAAAGAAGAGACTTTAAACGAGATGCAGCCTGTATTTATTCGTTAAGGAGTGGTTTTGTTTTTAGCTTTTTTTCGAGGGCGTCTTACTCCATAAGAGCCTTTGATGATTTTACCTCTTCGTGTTTTTTTATCTCCTTTTCCCATGATGTGTAAAATTTGGTTACCACCAAAATACATCAATTTATCAATTATTTCAAATTCGGAGCTATTCCAAGAACGTGTTCGGAAATGTATTGGGATAAAAATTCGGGATTAACTGCGTGAATTCCCTCCAAGCTTTCTGGAATCAACAAACGATTCAAATCGAGTTTTAAATAAGCTTTGAGCATGGGAATAGCGAGAGGTGCATAACTGTAGTGCCAAGGCTCGTAATAAAACCCTTTTCTGTCAGGATCTTGGGTATAAGGACGGAAAAAGCCAAATTTACTAGCGTTTTTGTCCATCCATTTTCTAAGAGAGACGTAAGGCCCATCGCCATGGAATTTTTCAGTTAGGAGTACATCTCCATTGCGTTGTTTTGATCCGTCTATGAGATCTACATCAGTACCCCAATGGTGCCTTGATGTTCCAGGAAGGGTTGAATACTCGATAATTTTTTTGATGTTTTCTTCGGGTTGGAGACCTTTTTTAGCATTGGCGATATATTTTCTATTCCAGATACTTTGCTGTTGTGCATAGGAGCGGTACGCTGACACAATTTCCAGTTCTATACCTGCATTACGTGCTGCTTTTTGCATTTTTTCGAAGGCTTTACCAACCTCGGGTAACAAGGGTACAGAGGTACTGTAAAAACGGGGAACACTTTGCCCTAGTAATGCTTCTTGAGAAAAAGAGTACTCATTTTGGGCTTGGCAAATTTGTAAATAAAAGAGTAAAGTGAAAAGGAAATAAATTTTAGTTTTCATGAGATCGTATTTTGATATAACGTTGATGTGTACCTATGAGTTCAATTTCAAAAGGCGTGCCAATTGATTCAAAACCATTGGATTCGTAGAGTTTTTTCGCTGCTATTCGAGCATTGAGCCAGATGCAATCCGGATTTAAATTTTCTTCAATTCTCTTGAGAACCTGTTGAATGAGTTGGGATGCAATTCCCTTGCGTTGGTGTTCAGTTGCAACAGCCATGGCTCTTAGTTGAACTCCTTTTAAGTTTGGATATTGAGGACAGGGGTTTAAAAAAGCACTGAGTATTCCAACCAAGCTTTTTGATTCAAAAGCACCAAGATGAAGGGTTTCCGAAGCATTGTCTCCCTCTAAATGACAGCTGCTTAAAGGCATTCCTTTTCTTAGCAAAGCATGCCGGAGTGAATGGGTTTCAAGGGCTTCAATTTCAACGATCTTAATATTCATTATTAAAAAATTAACAGCTAAAAACAAGTTCTTTGTTATTACAAAACTATCTTTATAAATTCAATTACAAAGTGTGGAATGAATGTATTATAGGATGTTATTTTTTGAAGCACCTTCCAAATCCTTAGAAAGGACTTTAAATTTACGGGTAAAAAGTACATTATTTATGTGTTTTTCACTCCTCCTTACTGGTTTTGTTCTCGGGCAAGAACGAAGACCGATAAAAGGTCAATTGCTTTACAAAAACACCAAGGTGGTAGCCGCCAATGTTGTAAATAATACAGCACAAACGAATACCATAACGGACAGCGAGGGGGCCTTTGAAATTGATGTAGCAGAAGGGGATGAAGTTATATTTTCTTCAGTTCAATATCAGATTCGAGCAGTGAAAATTACCGCTGAAATTCTCGCTAAAAATCGACTTGTGGTCTCGGTCAATGAAAACATCAACGAGCTAAGAGAAGTGGTAGTGACTACAGAAGATGTAGAAAAGTTTTTAGATCTGAAAGAAGAAGAGTTTGAAGGGTTTGATTACGAAACAGATAAATCATCAAAGCTTGAAAACAGAGCTGTTCGAGATCAGGTACTCTCCAATGGTATCGACTTTGTCAATATTGCGAAACTACTTGCCAAAGCGTTTGCCAATAAAACTCCTGAGGAGCAACTCCGAATGAAACCTAGTGAAATTTTGCCATTGGTTTTTGAGGCTAGTTTTTTTGAGTCCGACTTGAAAATAGAAAAAACACAACTCACAGGGTTTTTGGAATTTATTGATGATAAAATGAAAACAGGTGCATTACTAAAAAAAGACAAACAATTTCAGCTTATCGATTATCTTATTGACCAGAGTGCGATCTACAGGTCACAATTGGAAACACAATAAACCTAAGCACGTACTATGCCAATTCTATATGCTCTATTGTTTACGATAATTTCTTTAGCGATTCCTATAAAAATGGAACATAAGTTTTATGTAAGCACAACTTCCATAGAATACAAGAAGGTGTCCGGTACACTCCAAATTACCAGTCAGTTTTTTATAGATGACATTGAATCCCTTTTGAGAAAGTATGAAGCTGATTTAAAACTCGCCCCTGATTCCGATTCTAAACGAATTGACCAATTGTTTGAAATAGAACTTAAGAAGCATTTTAGAATTAAAATTGACCAAAAGTGGGTAGACCATACCTTTTTGGGAAAAGAATATAAAAATGAAATTCTGGTCTGTTATCTAGAAGTTAAAACTCCACAAACTCCACAATCCTTAGTTTTACAAAACCGAATGCTTTTTGATCTTTTTGAAGAGCAACAGCATATTATACATTTTAAAAATGAGGAAAATCGAAAGAGTATTTTGCTGCATGCTGCAGAAGACACAAAGACCATCTCTTTCAATTAAAGTCGAATTACTTTGTATATTTACTATCCTATTAAAAACAACTTTAGATTATGAAAAAAACAAATCGCTCAGTTAATACACTTTTGTTATTGGGTATTTTAGTTTCTTTTAGCATGGAAGCTCAAGTCCAACAAGGACATACCAACCAAAATAAGTTCAGACAATTATACGATCAATTTGCTGATCCAAATAAATACCACAATGCTTCAGGAGCCCCAGGAGTAGAATATTTCCAGCAAAAAGTGGATTATGCTATGGACATTGAGTTGGATGATGAAAAGAGTAGGATTTACGGAGAGGAAACCATCACCTACACAAATAATTCTCCAGATCACCTGCCCTACCTTTGGCTACAAGTCGATCAAAATATTAGAAAAAAAGATGCCCCAGCCCTAGAAAAAAATGGATCGAGTAATTCCTTTACTCAGACGCCTTCTTCTTTTGTGAGTAGTTATGTGAAAGGTCCTTTTGATGGAGGGATTAACATCGAGTGGGTTTTGGATGCTCAAAACAAACCACTTCCTTATAGAATTAATCAAACAATGATGCGGGTTGATTTACCCCAAGCACTGGAGCCAGGGGGTGTTTATGTATTTAAAATTAAATGGTGGTACAATATCAACAATCACGTTGAAGGGCGAGGTAGATCGGGGTATGAATACTTTGAAAAAGACGGCAACAAGGCTTATGTCATTGCTCAATTCTTCCCTAGACTTTGTGTTTACAACGACGTAGAAGGATGGCAAAATTATCAATTTTGGGGGAATGGTGAGTTTGCCCTAGAATTTGGTGATTATGAAGTAAATATTACCGTTCCTTCAGATCATATTCTGGAGGCAACAGGAAGTTTACAAAACCCAAAAGAGGTTCTAACCCGAGAAGAATACAAGCGTTTTCAAGCTTCTGAAAATAGCTTTGACAAACCAGTTATCATTGTAAATCAAGACGAGGCTACGGCAAAAGAGTCTGGTTTTTCAAAAAAGAAAAGCACTTGGAAGTTTTACGCTCAAAATGTTAGAGACTTTGGATTTGCAACCTCTAGAAAATTTATCTGGGAACGTCAGGCCGTACAAGTAGGAGATCAGAAAGTAATGGCTGTATCGATCTATCCTAAAGAAGGAAACCCATTGTGGGAAGAATATTCTACCAAAGCGGTAGTTCAAACTTTAAAAACATACTCTAAGTTTACTTTTGATTATCCTTATCCCAAGGCTGTTTCGGTACACGCTAAAAACCAAGGAATGGAATATCCTATGATTTGTTGGAATTATGGGCGTCCCAATGAAGATGGAACCTACTCAGATCGCACCAAATTTGGGATGATCAGTGTGATAATTCATGAGGTCGGTCACAACTATTTTCCGATGATTGTCAACTCAGACGAACGTCAATGGGGATGGATGGATGAAGGTTTAGACACATTTGTTCAATATCTCACCGAGCAAGATTTTGGAGTTTCCTATCCGGAATCAATAGGGACTCTTGATAAATACCCTTCTAGAAGAGGTGATCCTCAAAAGATTGTTCCCTACATGGCCGGCAATCAAGATTTTATTTCTCCAATTATGTCCAATCCAGAAAATGTGTATCAGTTAGGACCTAATGCTTATGCAAAACCCGCTACGGCTCTAAACATTTTAAGAGAAACAGTAATGGGAAGGGAATCTTTTGACCATGCATTTAAAACCTATGCACAACGCTGGATGTTTAAACACCCCACTCCAGAGGATTTTTTCAGAACCATGGAAGATGCATCTGCGATTGACTTGGATTGGTTTTGGAGAGGTTGGTTTTACACTACTGATGTTGTAGATATTGGAGTTAAAAATGTAAAGCGCTTTTACTTTTCAGATACTCCAGATCTAGAAGCACAAGAACGTTTAGAATCTTATGGAATGGATTTGGACAACTTGCCTAAAATGGTCTTTAAAATTGATGAAGATAGTGAGTCATTTGACCCTAATCTTGCAGCAAATACAGCAATTGAAGGTTCTCAAATACTTAAAGAATATTTGCAAAAAGAGAATCTGGATCCCAAAGCAACAACGCCAAAATATTTCTATGAAGTAGAGTTTGAAAAACCAGGTGGACTAGTGATGCCTTTGATTGTGGAATACAGCTATGCCGATGGCTCCAAAGAGATGGTCACCTACCCTGTGCAATTATGGAGAAAAAATGATGCAAGTGTCAAAAAAATCATTGCTTCAGATAAAGAGTTGGTGGGTGTTACCGTGGATCCTAATTTGGAAACTGCAGATGTGAACACCGACAACAACAGTTGGCCAAAACAAGAAACCCCTTCAGATTTTGATAAGTTTAAAGAAAAAATAAAAGGATAAAATCACTCATTGCTGAATCTACATGTAGATTCAGCAATGTTTTAACAAACCTTTTATCTTTGTTGAAAAGAACCGTATGCTTTTATTTATTAGTGGTGCAGAAATTGTGTTTGTCTTTTTTATCGTGCTCTTGGTTTTTGGCGCAGATAGAATACCTTCTATTGCTAGAACGCTAGCGAAGGGAGTCACACAAGTGCGTCAGGCAACAAATGATATTAAAAGCGAAATCCAAAAAAGTGTAGATGTAGATGTTGAAAATCCCACAAAATCACTTACACAAGATTTTAAAAGTGAAGTGGATAAGGTCAAAAAAGATTTTGAAGACCTTGGCGATTCTATCAAGCGCGATCTTTAGCGAACCCAGCTCAGTGTGAGTCCATCTCGAAAGGGGAGTAGTACGGTTTTTACCCTTGGGTCTTTCTTGAGTTTTTCATTGTATAGCTGCAGAGCAAGAGTACTTTTGTCTTTTGTTTTGGCTTTATGGAGTACTTTTCCACTCCACATTACATTGTCCGAAATGATTAATCCTCCAGAACGTGTTTTGGGAAGTACTTGTTCAAAATAAGTATCGTAATTAATTTTGTCTGCATCGATAAACACGAGATCGAAAGGTCCTTCTATTTTTGGAACTACTTCCAGGGCATTGCCTAAATGTGCGTAAATATTTTTTCTGTATCGGCTTTTTAAAAAATATTTTTGTTGTAAAAATACCAGTTCTTCATTCCAATCTATGGTATGAAGCTCTCCATCCTCATGAAGTCCTTCAGCAAGGGAAAGGGTTGCATAGCCTGTAAAAGTTCCGATTTCTAAAATTTTTTTAGGTTGTAATAATGTCGAAAAAAGACTCAAGAGTCTTCCTTGGAGAGGGCCACTCAACATACGTGGCTGCAGTACCTTTTGATGGGTTTCTTTTTCTAGTTTTACAAGAATTTCGGGTACGGAATCGCTGTGAGACAATGCATAAGCAATCCACTCTTCTTGGATTGTTTGGAAATTATGATTTAGGTCTTGCATATGCAAAGCGTTCTAAAAGTTGTGGTTTTGCATATCCATCCAATCCATTGATACTAACAATGTCTCCATGATCTAGTTGTACCCAGCCATCTTCTAAAAGTAGAGGATCTGAAATGTAAAGGTGTTCGATACGCCCCACAATCAGAAGTGTATCGTTTTCTTTGATATGGTATTCATTTTGATAACGACAGCCCATTTGAATGGGACTCCCCTTGACAAAGGGAGCTTCCCATGTTTCTTTGCGTTCTACTTCCAAGTCAGTTCGGTCAAATTCTGAAATTTCTTCTGGATATTTAGCCGAAGTATGGTGGGCATCTGCAATTTGTTTTGTTGTAACGGAATTTAAGGTAAAAACACCAGTCGCCTTCATGTTAGAATAAGTATGTCTTGGAACTGTGGTTGGGCGTAAAATATATCCAATAAGTGCTGGATTACTCCCCAGGTGCACTACAGAGCTAAATATGGCTAGGTTGTCTTTACCTTCTACAGATTGTGTTCCTATTAGATGAGCAGATTTATAGCCCGTGACACTATTCATCAAATTGAGACGATAGATTTTTGGTAATTTCTCAAGATCCTTGAGCTGAAAGTGATGCATCGCTTTTAATTGCAAAGGTAATAAAGCAGGGGTAAGTTTATCAAGGATTTATATTCTTATCAAAACGAAGTACAGTAAAAATTAAGACACTTATTACTACGATCAAAGAACCAATAAATAAATAGTGGTCTGGAATTTGGTTTGTTGCTAAAAAACCAGATATTATTTTTTTGTCCAAAAACGATATGAAAATAGCTAATGGAAGAAGAATAATTACAAATCTAAAGCGTTTTAATAATTTCATTAATAAGTTGATTGTTTTACTAAAGTAAGAAGAGATTTGTTATTTTTAATAAAAAAACAAACAGATCGTTTTATGACATCATTTTACATACTCTTAACAGTCCTATTTTCAAGTATAAATCAGCCTACCTCTATTGAAGGGTTGTGGATTACCCAAGACGACGAAACAGGCAAAAACAAATCCGAGGTTTTATTGTACAAAGAAGAGGGTAAGCTTTACGGAAAAATTGTCCGATTACTATTACCTGAAGACCAAGGGAAGCTCTGTGAGAATTGTAAGGGATCGGATAAAAACCAACCTATTGAAGGTATGGTCATTTTAAAAGATTTGATTTGGGAAGACAATGTATGGGAAGATGGCACTATCACAGATCCCAAGTCGGGAAAGGTTTACGATTGTTATTTGAGTCTAGAAGATTCAAATACACTTAAAGTCCGTGGATTTCTGGGATTTTCTTTACTGGGGCGAACACAAATTTGGAAACGTCAAAATCAGTAATCTAACTAGTCTGAATTACTTTTATTATCTATAGCGACTAAAGCTATCCAGAAACTATTTTTTTTAAGAGAAAATAATATATTTACAACCCAATTACTAGAAAAGGGTGTTTAGCTCAGTTGGTTTAGAGCGCTACCTTGACAGGGTAGAGGTCACTGGTTCGAATCCAGTAACACCCACAATTATCCTTAATGGCTTGGCTTTATTGCCATAAACCTCATTTTCACCCCAATTTTCACATAAAACACTTCTAAAGCTAACCTTGGAAAGGAGATGCTTTCTTTCTGACTTTAAAGTCACAATAATTTTGAGCTCTCTTTTGACGGCCTTAATCGACAGTTTTGTTTAAGGTTTGCAAAATTATAGGCTTAAATACAACAATTGTAGGTACAACATAATGGAGCTTTAAAAAAAGTCGTTTAATTTCATTATATAATTTAAATTCAGATGGATCAGACAAAAAAATATTACCTAGTATATCCTTACGTACAAATGATGGGATGTATTTGGTTTTTAGACTCTTTGTAGTCAACTAATAAAATGATTTTCAGTAGCTTCTAATCTTCTCATAAAACGAGCCTTTTTTTGTTTAAAAATTTTATTTTCAAAATTTCGACATGAATCGATTTAATAATGATTCAAAAAAAATAGACCAGAAGGAGTAGTGCGAGAATACTTTATTTATTTACTGTCTTCATTGGATGCTTTAGGAACTTCAACCAATACCTTAAGGAATTTTTTCCTCAGGGTTTGCAAGGAGTGTTCAACCCAAACTTTCACACCAACTTTTTGATCGGAGAAATCTGCACCAATTACTTCATAAATATTAATTATATTTAAACATGAGTAAAAATTCAACCACCTATTGGAAAACCAATCTTAAGTATTTGGGTATATTACTTTGTATTTGGTTCATCGTCTCTTTTGTATTTGGAATCCTTTTAGCTGAAACCTTAAACCAATTTCAAATAGGGGGCTTTCCCCTCGGGTTTTGGTTTGCTCACCAAGGGTCTATTTACTCATTTGTCATTTTAATTTTTGTTTACGTCTATTTGATGAACAAACTCGACAAGAAATTTGATGTCGATGAAATATAAAACTTGGAAAAATTTATGAGCGCACAAACATGGACTTACCTTTTGGTAGGGGTTACCTTTTTTATATACATTATAATTGCCATTATCTCTAGAGCAGGATCTACAAAAGAATTTTATGTAGCTGGAGGTGGAGTAAATCCGATTGCAAACGGTATGGCTACTGCGGCAGATTGGATGTCAGCAGCCTCGTTTTTATCTATGGCAGGTCTTATCGCATTCATGGGCTATTCAGGAGGGCAGTATCTGATGGGCTGGACAGGAGGTTATGTCCTTTTGGCACTTTTACTGGCACCTTACCTCAGAAAATTCGGAAAATTTACTGTTCCCGACTTTATAGGAGAACGTTATTATTCAAAAAATGCTCGATTAGTAGCTTTAATCTGTGCCTTATTTATATCCTTCACCTATGTGGTTGGACAAATGAAGGGGGTGGGAGTTGCTTTCGCACGTTTTCTAAATGTGCCTTTCGACACAGGTGTCCTTATTGGTATCGGAATTGTCTTTTTTTATGCTGTTTTGGGAGGAATGAAAGGTATTACCTACACCCAAGTGGCTCAGTTTTGTGTATTGATTTTTGCTTTTACTGTGCCTGCGATTTTCATTTCTTTACAAATGACAGGAAATCCAATCCCTCAGTTGGGTTTTGGATCCAAAGGTACTGACGGGGTATATCTTCTGGAAAAGCTCAATCAAATTTCTATGGATTTAGGTTTTGATGCGTATACCTCCATAAATAAGGAAAACTTAATTAATATGTTTTTTATTACCGCTGCCCTTATGTTTGGCACGGCGGGATTGCCTCATGTCATCGTTCGATTTTTTACGGTTCCAAGAGTAAAAGACGCCCGTATCTCTGCGGGCTGGGCACTCTTATTTATTGCCATCCTATATACCACAGCTCCTGCAGTAGCTGTCTTTGCAAGAACCAACCTCATCAATACCCTGTCTGAGACTCAATACAGTGATGTGCCTAGTTGGTTTACCAATTGGGAAAAAACAGGCTTACTCTCTTTTGAGGACAAAAATGAGGACGGTAAAATTCAATATGTAGCGGACACTACTTTAAATGAGTTAACCGTGGATCGGGATATCATTGTACTTGCAAATCCTGAGATTGCAAATCTGCCCCCTTGGGTCATTGGTCTGGTTGTGGCAGGAGGATTGGCTGCAGCACTTTCTACAGCCGCAGGACTTTTATTGGTCATTTCTACTTCGATATCGCATGATTTGTTGAAAAATTATTTACGTCCAAATATCAGTGAAAAAGGAGAGCTTTACGCAGCTCGAGTGGCTATTGCTGTAGCTGTAGTTGCAGCGGGCTTAGCAGGAATGAATCCTCCTGGATTTGTGGCTCAGGTAGTTGCATTAGCTTTTGGCTTGGCAGCTTCTTCTTTTTTTCCGGCTATTATTTTAGGGATTTTTGACAAACGTATGAATCGAGAAGGTGCCATTTCAGGGATGATTACTGGAATTGTATTTACAGCGTCCTACATATTACACTTCAAACCTCAGTTAGGAGGATCGGGACTTCCAGAAGATTTTTGGTGGGGTATTTCCCCTGAAGGTATTGGCACTTTGGGAATGTTCATTAATTTTATTGTGGCAATTTCGATCTCTCGATTTACTGCACCACCTCCACTGGAAGTACTCGAATTGACAGAGCGTATTCGTACTCCCAGAGGATCAGAAAACCCCGATGCTATTCCACATTAACACAACTAAAGTAAAGCCTTATGAATCAAAAAATACAATCCCTTTCAGGATACCTTCATGAATATCAAAAAAGCATTCACCAACCCGAGCAATTTTGGGATAGAATTGCATCTTCTTTTTTTTGGCGAAAACCCTGGGACCGCGTCTTGTCTTGGGACTTTGAAGGACCTGAAATCAAATGGTTTGAAAATGCAAAACTCAACATTACAGAAAATATTTTTGAGAGACATCTTTTTACCCATGGTGACAAAACCGCAATTATATGGGAACCTAACGATCCCAACGAAGCTTCTATACATCTGTCGTATAGAGAACTCTTTGAGAAAACTTGTCAATTTTCAAATGCGTTAGAAGCTGAAGGAGTAAAAAAGGGTGACCGTGTCATCATTTACATGCCTATGATTCCAGAAGCCGCGATAGCCATGCTTGCCTGTGCACGTATTGGAGCAGTACATTCTGTGGTTTTTGCTGGTTTTTCATCTTCGGCATTAGCAGATCGAATCAATGACTGTCAGGCCAAAATGGTGTTGACCTCGGATGGAAATTACAGGGGTGCAAAAAATATTGCCGTCAAAGCGGTGGTAGATGAAGCGCTAGAAAAGACAAATTGTGTTGAAAAAGTAATTGTATGTGAACGCACTAAAGCTGAGGTTCAGATGGAAGCAGGGCGAGACTTGTGGTGGCACGATGTAATCAAAAATCAGCCTACGGAACATCAGGCAGCTACTACAGATTCTGAAGATTTATTATTTATACTTTATACTTCAGGATCCACAGGAAAACCCAAAGGAGTAGTGCATACTACGGGAGGGTACATGGTTTATTCTCAATATTCATTTTTAAATGTATTTCAATATGAACAAAATGATGTGTATTGGTGTACAGCAGATATTGGATGGATTACTGGACATTCATATATTATATATGGACCCCTGTTGAGTGGAGCCACCACCCTAATGTTTGAAGGTGTTCCTACTTATCCACATGCTGGGCGTTTTTGGGAGATTGTTGACAAATATCAAGTTAACCAATTTTACACTGCCCCGACTGCCATACGTGCCCTGCAAGCTCATGGATTGGAGCCTTTGGAACCTTATAAGTTAGACTCATTAAAAGTGATTGGATCTGTAGGAGAACCTATTAATGAGGAGGCATGGCACTGGTATCATGATCATATAGGAAAAGGAAACTGCCCTTTAGTAGATACCTGGTGGCAAACCGAAACAGGCGGAATTATGATTTCTCCTTTGGCAGGAATAACGCCCAATAAACCAGCTCATGCTTCACTTCCCTTACCTGGAATTCAACCCATCATTGTAGATGCGGAAGGAAATGAATTAAAAGGGAATAATGTCGAAGGAAATTTATGCATCAAATTTCCTTGGCCTTCAATGATTCGAACGACTTATGGTGACCATCAGCGTTGTAAAGACACCTATTTTTCTACTTATCCAGGTATGTATTTTACAGGGGACGGAGTGAAACGTGATCATGATGGGTATCTGCGCATTTTAGGACGGGTAGATGATGTTATGAATGTTTCAGGACATCGTATGGGAACCGCTGAGGTTGAAAATGCAATCAATGAACATCCAAAAGTCATAGAGTCTGCGGTTGTAGGTTTTCCTCATGAGATAAAAGGACAAGGTATTTACGCCTATGTGATCTGCGATATGGAGGGAAGAACCGAATCGGGTTTGATTCAGGAAATAAAAGATACTGTCCGAAAAATTATTGGTCCTATCGCAAAACCAGATCAGGTTCAGATTGTTTCAGGGTTACCCAAAACTCGCTCAGGAAAAATCATGAGGCGTATCTTGAGGAAAGTCGCAAGCAATGATTTTACTAATTTAGGAGATACATCAACATTATTAAATCCTGAAGTAGTAGATGAGATCATAGAAGGTGCAAGGACCAATTAAACATCAAAGTTCGGAGCAGTAAGTATCTCCAATTGAGAAATCGTTAAAAATTTGTTCTGACACTATTCCCTGTCGAACTCCGTCATCGGGAAGATTCGGTTGGTTTGGGTTGTTGTAATAGTTGACGTATTCATCGGTTTGAAGGACGAAGTAATAGTTTTCGTTTTGTTCCACCTTCTGAATTATGGTACCACATCGATCATCAGTTGCTTGACACCCTACCACAAATAAAAATAAACCCCAAAAAAGAAACTGTCGCATAAGTTTAAAGAGATTCAAGTAAAGGAATAATTTGCTCTAGTTTCATAGATCGTGAACCTTTTATCAAAATGCGATTGGATTTTTTTTGTTGTGCTTTTAGAGTATTAAAAAGCGCATCTAAATTCTCGAACTTTTGAATACTAGGATGTGTAATGGTCGTTTTTTTGAAATGTGAACCAAGGGTATAGATATTCTCAAAACCAAGTTGAAGACTGAGGCTAAGTATGTCGTTGTGTTCTTCTTCACTTTGTTTACCCAACTCCAGCATGTCACCAATAATTACAACATTATTGCTAGTATTATATTTGGCAAAGGCTCGGAGTGCGGCTTCCATACTACTTGGATTTGCATTATATGCGTCTAAAATAATTTGTGTACCTTTAATACTTAACTTTTGAGAACGGTTATTTTTTGAATCATAAGCAGCTATAGCATTTTGTATCTCTGTTAAAGGAACTTCAAACAAAGTACCGAAAGCTATAGCTGCAGCAATGTTGTTAAAATTATATGTGCCATACAAAGGGCTTTTAAATATTCTCTCTTTAAACCGTAACTCCAATTGATTTTCATCATTAGACAAGTATTCAATTTTAAAATCTGGGGTATTTTTATTGCTGAATTGAACTACTTTATAATTTTTTGTTTGTTCAACCTGTTTGGGATCTGCTCCATTAATTAAAATTTGACCTTGATTTTGTATCAGATGTGTGTACAATTCAGATTTACCACGTACTACGCCTTCCTCACTTCCAAATCCCTCTAAATGTGCTTTTCCAAAATTTGTGATGTAGCCCCAATTGGGTAATGCTATTTCACAAAGTTTTTCAATTTCTTTAACATGATTTGCTCCCATTTCGATGATACCTATTTCATGTTGCTCAGTAAGTTGTAATAAGGTGAGAGGTACACCAATATGATTATTTAAGTTTCCTTGAGTTGCAAGAACTTTAAATTTTTTCTGGAGGACTTCCCGAATTAATTCCTTGGTTGTAGTTTTGCCATTACTTCCTGTGAGAGCAATAATTGGGATATTGAGTTTTTTTCTGTGGTAGTTTGCGAGCTGTTGAAGGGTCGCAAGGGTATTTTTTACTAGAAATACTTTAGAATGGTTTGTAAGGGTATTGAGATCACTGACAACCACATACTCGGCTCCTTTTGCTAAAGCTTCTTTAGCAAAACGATTTCCATCAAAATTTGGACCACTGAGCGCAAAAAAAAGAGCTCCTTTTTTTAGTGTACGCGTATCGGTACTAATCTCAGTAGCATTGAGGAAAGCGATATATAGTTGTTCTATTTCCATCCTAAAAAAAAAAGCATCTTAGTAGAAAGATGCTTGATTTCTGTATTCTTATCCTCGTCTTTTGTGACGGGCACTCTTTTTCGTTTGGCTTTTTGACCCCAGGCGTGACATGGCACATCTAAAGCCAATATAGTCCGTTGCAATGTACTGAGGCAAATAACGTCTTTGTGCGGGGTCTAACCAGTAAGCACGATCTTTCCATGATCCCCCTTTGTACACTCGAACTTCATCGGTAATCAAAGTGGTGCGGGAGGGACTTCGGTCAAATTGACGTTGGATTCCACCATCGGCGTCTTTAGTCACTTTGGGAGGTGTTGGAGCATCATACATTTGGGTTGTTTCTGGTTTGTCGTTCAATCCATTTTCTTGTTTTCCTGAAGCAAAATTTCTTGAAGACTCGGTATCTCCATCTCTAAAATTTCGATTGTCGCTTTCAGAAAAATTTTGGCGTAAAAAAGTTTCGTTTTCATCAATAGCTACTTCATCCAGTTCACCCGGAAGTCGTTTTAGTAAAACCTTTCCATTGGGAAGTGTATCAAAAACCAATTGGTCTGCAGCGATAATCGATGCTTTTCCGTCTTCACCAATTACCGATTTGGTATAAACATTTCCACGATAGTAGTTAAAGTCATTGGCTTCATCGTCTACTATGGGACGATATACATCGGAAACCCATTCCGAAACATTTCCAGCCATATCGTAAATTCCAAAGTCGTTGGGTGGATATTGTTTTACTTGGATAGTGATGTCAGCTCCATCATCAGACCATCCTGCAATACCACCATAATCTCCTTTGCCGAGTTTAAAGTTTGCCAATTGGTCTCCTTCAGTACGTCTTTCACTGGATCTAGTGTATTCGCCAGACCAAGGGTATTTTTTCTTTCCTCTGTAGTTATTGTATTCACGATCACCAACAAGAGCTAGTGCTGCATATTCCCATTCTGTTTCAGTAGGAAGTCGATATGAAGGAAGAAGAATCCCTTTTTCTATTCCGGCATAGACTTTAACAATAGAATCTCCTTTTTTCTGCTCAGCCCTTTTTCCTGCCAAGCTATCCATTTTTCCACCGTAGGAAGTTTCAGGTCTTTTGAGATAAGCTTGAGTATTAAAAGTACTATTGGTTTCAACTTCGCTGTAACGAACATCTTTTTGAACATAAGATTCTCTTTCAAGAATAAATTCGTTCACCCGGTCTGTTCTCCATTCCGCGTATTGTACTGCTTGAAGCCAGTTAACCCCTACTACAGGGTATTCAGCATAGGCGGGGTGACGTAAGTAGTTTGTTGTAAGTTCTTCAACATAACCCAGCTGGTTTCTCCACACAAGCGTGTCTGGAAGTGCTCCTTCATAGATTAGTCGGTATCTAGGTTCATTGGTTGGGAATACATACTCTAACCAATCGAGGTATTCCATATACATTAAATTTGTAACCTCTGTTTCGTCAATGTAAAACGACATTACATGTTGTTTTGTAGGAGTATTATTCCAATCGCGCATTACATCGTCTTGAACCTGACCCTTTGTAAAGGTACCTCCTTCTACGAAAACCAGTCCGGGACCTGTTTCTTGGTCGTCAAACTCAATATTGTATTGAAATCCACCTTTTTTGGAATTTATATCCCACCCCGTACCGCGGGAAGAATTTCCACCGCCACAAGCAATCAGAGTAAGGATTCCAATGAATGCGATTGAGAATAGTTTCAAATTACTCACTTTCATATAGTTTTATATTTGTTCAAATACGAATGCAATATACAAATAATCGAATTTAGCTGTATTTGCTTTTTGATTTAATTCTTTACACAATTCATTAAACGGTATCCTTGCACAATTATTGTTTTAAACTGAGAAAGAAATTAAAATTCTCATTCACACACGATTTTTACAAAAAAAGCGTTTTATGTATATGTCAAACAACACCATGAGAATTATCAAAGTAACTGTATTCTATTTTGTGTTTGGATTTGTTTATTGCTTTGGTCAAAATTCAAATAGGGTCGTTACTACAGGAGTTCCTTTTTTGATGATCACTGCAGACGCTCGTGCGGCAGGTATGGGAGAGTTGGGTGTTGCTACTTCAGCAGATAATTATTCCCAACATTGGAATCCTGCAAAATATGCCTTTGCCACAAAAGAAAAGAGTTTTGGGTTGAGTTATACTCCTTATCTAAGTAAGTTGGTAGATGATATCTTCCTTGGCAACATCACTTATTACAAAAAAATAGACGATCGTAGTGCATGGGCAACGAGCTTGAGGTATTTTAGTTTAGGCGACATTCAATTCAATGAATTTATTGCAGGAAATATTGTTGACCAAGGGGTGGAACGCCCCGCCGAACTTACTCTGGATTTATCTTATGCCTTAAAATTGAGCAATGAATTTTCAATGGCTGTGGCGGGACGATTTATATATTCAGATTTAAAAATTGCCATGGATGCAGATACCTCTTCCGCCAGATCTCTTGGGGTAGATGTGTCCGCTTTTTATGAGAGTGAGCCTTTTGAAATGAGTACCAATACTGCTATTTTTCGCTCTGGCATCAATATTTCAAATATAGGTCCTAGACTGAATTACGACTCTGGGGCTCAAAAAAGTTTTATCCCCACGAATTTGAGAATAGGTACCGGTCTTGAGCTCTTTTTTGATGATGACAACAGTTTGGGATTTTATACGGAATTTAGTAAACTTTTAGTTCCCACACCCGTAGCCGTTTTTGATACAGACGAAAATTTCTTGGGATACCGTCAGCCTGATATTGATTTTTTAAATGGAATTTTCACTTCTTTTTCTGATGCGCCAGATGGGTGGTCAGAAGAGCTGAGTGAAATTACTACGGCCATAGGCTTAGAATATCGTTTTCAAGAGTCTTTTTCCGTTCGGACAGGGTTCTTTAATGAAAGTCAAGACAAAGGATCTAGACGCTATCTGACTATGGGAGCAGGATTTAATCTTGATTTTATAGAAATTGATCTTTCTTATTTGTTTTCAACTTCTCGAGTGAGAAATCCACTGGAGAATACAATTCGCTTTTCATTATCCCTAAACCTAGATCAATCTTCTTCCCAGTCTCCTGTTGACAATAGTCTGTAAAGCAGTCTGTAATGACGATCTAACAAAATAGGTCAAATTGTACCCGAATTTAGAACAGAATTGAGTAATTTTGAACTCCAATATTAGGATTAGATTATTAGGATTTTATGAAGAAAATAACAAAACAAACCTATTTAGATTGGTATGAAAACATGCTCTTCTGGAGAAAGTTTGAGGACAAGTTAGCCGCTGTATATATCCAACAAAAGGTGCGTGGTTTTTTACATCTCTACAATGGGCAGGAAGCTGTTTTGGCAGGATCGCTTCACGCAATGGAAATTGGTAAAGACCGAATGATTACTGCGTATAGAAATCATGTACAACCTATTGGCATGGGTGTTGATCCCAAGCGCGTCATGGCAGAGCTTTATGGTAAGGCTACAGGAACCTCTCAAGGACTTGGTGGTTCCATGCATATTTTTTCAAAAGAACACAAATTTCACGGCGGTCACGGAATTGTAGGAGGTCAAATTCCCTTAGGTGCGGGTATGGCATTTGGGGATAAATATTTTGAACGTGATAATGTCACTCTCTGTTTTATGGGAGACGGTGCAGTGCGTCAAGGGTCTCTTCACGAAACTTTAAACTTGGCAACACTATGGCAATTGCCCGTTGTTTTTGTAGTTGAAAATAATGGTTATGCCATGGGAACCTCTGTTGCCCGAACCGCTTCTCATGAAGAAATTTGGAAATTGGGCTTAGGATATGACATGCCTTGTGAGCCCTGTGACGGTATGGATCCAGTAGCGGTTTCTAAAACCATGGATAAAGCCATAAGCTTGGCTAGAAAGGGAGGGGGGCCTTCTTTTATTGAAATGAAAACTTACAGATATCGCGGACACTCTATGTCCGATGCACAGCATTACCGAACCAAAGATGAGGTTCAAGAATACCGAAAAATTGACCCGATTACCCAAGTAAAAGAAGTCATTCTTTCCAAAAAATATGCTACCCAAAAACAGTTGGATGCCATAGACGCTGCTGTTAAAGAACGCGTAAGCGAATGTGAAAAATTTGCAGAAGCTTCTCCTTATCCGGAAACGAGTCTGATGTATGATGCGGTTTATGAGCAGAAAGATTATCCATTTATAAAACACAAATTATAGCAGATGGCGGAAATAATAAATATGCCGAGGTTGAGCGACACCATGGAAGAAGGAACCGTAGCAAAATGGTTCAAAAAAGTGGGAGATACAGTTAGCGAAGGGGATATCCTGGCAGAAATTGAAACTGACAAGGCAACCATGGAATTTGAATCCTTTAATGAAGGAGAATTATTGCATATTGGTATTCAAGAAGGGGGAACTGCCCCTGTGGATACACTTTTAGCTATTATTGGTAAAAAGGGGGAAGATATATCAGCTTTGATTTCTGGAGGGGATGAACCTACAGCAAAAGAAAAAACAACAAATGAAACTGTTATTCCTGTTCCAGCAGAGACCGAAACTGTGATGATGCCTGAGGGGGTAGAGGTTATTACCATGCCCAGACTCAGTGATACAATGGAAGAAGGAACTGTGGCAAAATGGAATAAAAAAGTAGGAGATAAGGTAAGTGAGGGGGATATTTTAGCAGAAATCGAAACGGACAAAGCTACAATGGAATTCGAATCTTTTTACCAAGGAGAATTGCTCCATATTGGTTTACAAGAAGGAGAATCTGCACCTGTAGACAGTGTTTTAGCAGTTATTGGAAGGCCAGGTACAGATGTTGGGCAAGTAGTTTCAGCTTTGGCAACTAGAAGTGAGTCCACTACTTCACAAGAAACTGAGGTAAATCCTGAACCCGCTCCTGCAAAAATAGAGATTGTACCCGAAGTTCAAAGTACGTCTCCTATTGCAACTCCTGAAGTTTCAACTCCTCCAGTGCATTCAAATGGTCGTATCATCGCTTCTCCGTTGGCAAAGAAATTGGCTGTAGAAAAGGGCATTGACCTTAGTAGGATTCAGGGTACAGGAGAAGGAGGTAGAATTATAAAAAGAGATATTGACCAATACCAGCCTCAAGCAGGGGTAAATTTACAAGTTTTTACACCCCGGGGCACAGAGTCTGTTACAGAAATAGCAAATTCGCAAATGCGAAAAACCATTGCCAAACGCTTGTCTGCCTCTAAATTTTCTGCACCTCATTTCTACCTCGGAGTAGAATTTGACATGGACAATGCCATTGCATTTAGAAACCAATACAATTCCATTCCTGACACTAAAATTTCATTTAATGATATAGTGGTCAAGGCAGTAGCACTAGCCTTAAAACAGCATCCAAAAGTTAATGCAAAATGGGAAGATCATCAAATCACTCAACACCATCATGTGCATGTAGGGGTGGCTGTTGCTGTTGAAGACGGTTTAGTGGTGCCTGTTGTAAAGTTTACAGATGAGCAAACTCTTCCGCAAATTGGAGCAGCAGTAAAAGATTATGCCTTTCGAGCGCGTGATAAAAAATTAAAACCTCAAGAAATGGATGGAAGTACTTTTACTATTTCAAACCTTGGAATGTTTGGGATTCAGGAGTTCACATCGATTATTAACCAACCCAACGGAGCTATTTTATCCGTAGGTGCAATCATGCAAAAACCCGTGGTCAAAGCGGGGGTAGTGGTCGTGGGGAATACAATGAAACTCACTTTGGCTTGTGATCACCGTGTGGTAGATGGCGCTACAGGAGCTCAGTTTTTACAAACTCTACGTGAGTATGTGGAAAATCCTTTGACAATGGTATTATAAGGATAATTTTATCGATTTTCCTTACCTTTAAAATATGTCAAAAACAATAGTAGTAACTGGAGCAAGTAGAGGTATCGGTCGTGCTTTGGTAGAACTTGCCGCCCTTGACGGACATCGTGTTTATGCACTTTCCCGCAATAGTAAAATTCTTACTGCAACACAATTCATTCATCCAGTAGAGATTGATTTATCAAATGAAAAGGCACTTTCTGCCTTTGCGTTAACCCTTCATAAAGAAGGTGTAGTAATTGACGCCTTGGTGAATAATGCAGGTACTTTTTTAAACAAACCCTTTGCTGAAACTTCTAGGGAGGAATTTGAATCCATTTATCAAGTAAATGTGTTTGGTTTGGCTTCTATCACTCGTAAACTTTTATCTCAAATTCATCCCAAGGGACATGTGGTGAATATTAGCAGTATGGGAGGAGTGGCTGGGAGTGCAAAATTTCCGGGTTTGGCAGCCTACAGTAGTAGTAAAGGAGCAGTAAATATTTTAACTGAATTGCTGGCAGAAGAGTTTAAAGAAAGTGGCCCTGCTTTCAATACACTAGCACTAGGTGCAGTCCAAACAGAAATGTTGGAAGAAGCCTTTCCTGGTTTGAAAGCGCCCTTGTCTGCTCAAGAAATGGCAGCCTATGTGTTGGAGTTTTCCTTGACGGGACAGCGGTATTTTAACGGGAAAGTAGTACCTGTTTCTTCCTCAACACCTTAGGGTAAATGCAGCAACTTTTATCTTTTATTCCTCCGGCTTCAAAACCGCAAGTCATTGAGATTTTGGAAGCAATTCCTATTGAAATAAAAATTACCCAAAAGCGGCTCTCCAAGCATGGAGATTTTAGAAGACAGCTTAATGGAACTTCTCTGATCACAATAAATTCAACTCCAAATCCTTATCGTTTTTTAATTACCCTATTACATGAGTTGGCTCATTTTAAAGTTTCGCAGCAATTTTCCTTTGGAGTGAAACCACACGGATCTGAATGGAAAACCGCCTATAGAAATCTTGTGCTTCCGTTTTTAAACCCTAAAATTTTTCCAGATTCAATATGTAGTGAACTGGCACAACATATGAAAAATCCAAAAGCATCTACAGATCGTGATTTTAAACTAGTAATGGCATTAAGACAATACGATCCCCCTTCACTAAAAGCCCCTGTTTGTGAAATGGAGTCTGGTCAAAAATTTACTTTGGATAATGGGCGTATTTTTATCATGCTAAAAAAACGCCGAACTCGTTTTGAATGCAAGGAACTCAAAACAGGAAGAATATACCTTTTTAGTCCTCATGCTGAAGTACTCCCATTGTGAATTTAAGTTTTCAAATACATCTCTCGGACTTTCTTGAAAAGATCAGAGGAATAAACAAAGTTAGAAACCGCTTCATTTTCCGTATTGAAAATATCTTCTTTGCTCCCTTCCCAAGCTTTTTTTCCATTGAGTAGAAAAACGATTTTTTCCCCAATCTCCATTACCGAATTCATATCGTGAGTATTAATAACTGTAGTAATATTGTATTCAGAAGTGATTTCTTGAATTAAGTTATCGATTATTATGGCTGTTTTTGGATCCAATCCGGAGTTGGGCTCATCACAAAATAAATATTTGGGATTCATTACAATTGCGCGAGCAATAGCCACACGTTTTTTCATACCGCCAGAAATTTCATCTGGATGTTTTTCATTAGCATCAACTAGATTTACTCTTTTTATCACCTCATTTGCCCGATCCCGAATTTCGTCATCTTGCTTATTGGTAAACATTTGCATAGGAAACATAATATTTTCTTCTACAGTCATAGAGTCAAATAAGGCACTGCCTTGAAATACCATGCCAATTTCCTGTCTTAGAACTGAACGCTCGCTTGTGGTCATCTCGTCAATGGCTTTATTTTCAAAAAAAATCTTTCCGGAATCGGTTTGAAAAAGACCAAGCAAACATTTAAGAAAAACAGTTTTTCCCGATCCACTTTGACCGATGATCAAATTGGTTTTTCCTTTTTCAAAAACAGTGGAAATCCCTTTGAGTATTTGGGTTCCATCGAAAGATTTTACAATTTGGTCAACTTGAATCATCTAGGTAAGTAATAGCTGAGTGATCAGATAATTTATTAAAATAATGACGACACTGGTCCAAACAAAAGAAACGGTGCTGGCTTTTCCAACCTCTAGTGCCCCTCCTGTCATAAAATATCCGTGAAATGAAGGGACTGTAGCTAGGATAAAAGAGAAAAAAGCAGTTTTGATAAAGGCATATGTAATATGAAAGGGAATGAAATCCAATTGAATCCCTTCTACAAATTCAGTGCTGGATGAAAAACCACCATACACACAGGCTATATAACCTCCAAAAATTCCTAGAAACATTGAAAGACAAATCACTAAAGGGTAAAGCGAAAGAGCAACAATTTTCGGAAAAATAAGATAATTATAGGTATTGATTCCCATCACTTCCAACGCATCGATCTGTTCTGTAACACGCATAGTACCAATACTCGATGTAATATACGAGCCAACTTTTCCTGCCATAATGACTGAAATAAAAGTGGGTGCAAATTCTAGAATGATGGACTGGCGTGTCGCAAAACCAATTAGATTTTTTGGGAGTAAAGGGTTTTCTAAATTTAATGCCGTCTGAATAGAAACTACCCCTCCTACAAAAAAGGAGATGAAAGACACAATCCCTAATGAACCAATGACAAGGGAATCAATATCCTTTAAAATCAATTGTTTCAAAATTCTCCACTTCGTAAACTTCCCAAATACACTTTGGAGCATTAAGAAGTATTTTCCAATATTTAAAAGGATTTTCATACCCTTTCAAAGGTAGCAATTTTAAGTAAAATTCATTTGGTTTTTAAAGTTAGAATTTGAGACCGTAGGGTTAAATTCTATAGGTAATAGCATTGATATTCATTCCCGCTCCCACAGAAGCAAAAATAATTAAATCCCCTTTTTTCAATTCATGACCGCCGTAATTTTCTTTACGAACTAAATCAAAAAGAGTAGGTACTGTTGCCACTGAACTATTTCCAAACTCCTGAATATTCATGGGTAATACATCATCAGGCATGGACATTTTGTACAGACGATAAAACCTTTTTACAATGGCTTCATCCATTTTTAAGTTGGCTTGATGAATGAATATTTTTTTGACGTCATCTATGGGTTCTCCGGAAGCTTCTAGACAGGACTGTATGGCGAGAGGTACTTTGCTTAAAGCAAATTCATAGACTTTCCTTCCAAACATTTTTATGTATTGCGTTCCTGCTCCCTTGTCGTTTGCAGGCCCGTAAAAAATGAACTCGGCTTCTCCTTCAGAGGTATAGCTTACTGTCTTGTGTGATAAAATTCCCCCTTCATCCGAGGTTTCTTCAATCATAGTGGCTCCTGCGCCATCCGCATAAATCATGGAATCCCGATCACTGTGATCCAATACTCTGGACAGTGTATCTGCACCAATTACTAAACATTTTTTCGCCATTCCAGCTTTGATGAATGCCTGTGCTTGTATGACGCCTTCTACCCATCCTGGACATCCAAATAAAATGTCGTATGCAACACAATTTGGATTTTTAATTTTTAGTCCAGCCTTTACCTTAGAGGCTAGACTGGGGAGTGTATTTACCTGGTTCGAGTTAAGAGAAATATCTCCAACATTATGTGCTACGATTATATAATCAATGCTTTCAGGGTCACACTTGGCATCATTGATAGCCACTTGGGATGCTTCCACAGCGATATCTGCCACGGTTTGGTCGTCTTTGATATATCTGCGTTGTTCGATTCCAGTTATGGCCTTAAACTTTTCAATAATATCAACGTTAGAACTTTCTATTTGAGTTCCACTTGTGTCGAAAAAAGAATGATCCAAAAAAGCAGAATTGGGGGCTGTTTTTTGGGGAATACTAATGCCGCTACCTGTGATTTTTATATTCATATCTTGGGCATAAATGTACTCTAATAATGAGTTTCTTTTCAGGAGTGTCAGAAAATTGCTACGAAGCCTAATCTAAAAATTTAGGTAATTATGATTCACAAGAATATTTACAAATATATGTAAATCAATTAGTTATATATGATTCGATGGGATTACAGCTGCATACAAGATTACGATCTCCATAGGCTTCATCGACCCGTCTTACCGTAGGCCAAAATTTATTTTCAGCAACAAATTCTAGTGGGAAAGCGGCTTTTTGACGAGAATAAGGAAAATCCCATTGATCTTGGGTTATCATTTCTAGTGTATGAGGTGCGTTCTTGAGCAGGGCATGGTCATTTTCATTTTCCGAGGCAATTTCCATTCTAATCGAGATCATAGCATCGCAAAACCGATCCATTTCTGCCATATTTTCACTTTCGGTAGGCTCTATCATCATGGTTCCTCCTACAGGGAAAGAAACTGTAGGTGCATGAAATCCATAATCCATTAAGCGTTTTGCGATATCAACAACTTCTATCCCGTATTCTTTAAACGGTCTGCAGTCAATAATTAGTTCGTGAGCGGAACGCCCTTTTTCACCAGTGTATAAAATAGCATATGCACCTTCTAGACGTTTTTTAATATAATTGGCATTGAGGATAGCGATTTCTGTAGCTTTTTGAAGTCCAGTACTGCCTAACATTTTGATATAACCATAGGAAATAAGACATGCCAGAGCAGATCCAAAAGGAGCTCCAGAAATAGAAGTAATGGCTTTTTCTCCTCCAGTTTCTATGACTGGATTTCCAGGCAGGAAGGGCGCAAGATGAGCAGCCACGCAAATGGGTCCTACACCAGGTCCACCACCTCCATGGGGTATTGCAAAGGTTTTATGTAAGTTTAAATGACACACATCTGCTCCAATAGCTGCGGGACTGGTCAGTCCTACCTGCGCATTCATATTGGCACCATCCATGTACACTTGTCCTCCACAGTCGTGAATCAATTGAGTGATTTCCTTTATTTTGGCTTCAAATACACCATGAGTACTTGGATAGGTAATCATCAATGCGGCTAGATTATCCTTGTGAAACATTGCTTTTTCATAGATATCATCCCAGTCAATATTTCCCATAGAGTCTGTTCCCGTCACCACTACTTTCATTCCAGCCATCACTGCTGAAGCAGGATTGGTTCCATGAGCTGAAGCAGGAATCAGACAGATATTGCGGTGGGTATCTTCGTTGTTTTCGTGATAGGCACGGATAACCATCAGACCCGCATATTCTCCTTGAGCGCCTGAGTTGGGCTGAAGAGAGGAAGCGGCAAATCCAGTAACTTCATTGAGTTGTTCGGTAAGACGAGCTAACATTTTTTGATATCCCACTGCTTGGTCTATGGGAACAAATGGGTGAAGACTTCCCCAGTTGGGATCACTTAAGGGCAACATCTCTGCTGCTGCGTTGAGCTTCATCGTACAAGAACCCAACGAAATCATCGAGTGGTTTAATGCTAAATCTTTACGTTCTAAAGATTTGATATATCGCATCAACGCTGTTTCTGAATGAAATGAGTTAAAAATAGGATGTGTTAAAAAAGCACTTTTACGCAGGTGATCTAAAGGTAATTTGTGTTTTACATCTTCAATTTTTAAGGAAGCTTCTTGTTTTTCTAGTGAGGCTTTAAAAACGGTTATGATATTATCGATTTCTTCTTTAGAAGTGGTTTCATTTAAAGCGATACAGATGGTTTCCTCGTCTGGATAATAGAAATTAATTTGCTTTGATTCTGCAAGGGGTTTGATTAAGGCAACATTTCCTGTAATTTGAAGAGTGTCAAAAAAGTATTGGTTTTTTTGGGAGAAGCCTAGGGCTTCAAGGTTTTGGCTCAGTTTTACTGCTTTTTGATGAATATCTTCAGCAATAAATCGAAGTCCTTTAGGACCATGATACACAGCATACATTCCTGCCATAACAGCCAGGAGTACTTGTGCAGTACAGATATTGGAGGTAGCACGGTCTCTTTTGATGTGCTGTTCTCGGGTTTGCAACGCCATGCGAAGAGCTGGGTTTTCATTCAAGTCACGGGTTTGACCGATGATGCGTCCAGGGATGTTTCTTTTGTAATTCTCACGGGTTGCAAAAAATGCAGCGTGTGGTCCCCCGTACCCTAGTGGAATTCCAAAGCGCTGGGTGGTACCCACAACTACATCTGCGCCAAATTTTCCTGGACTTTCTAAAACAACCAAGCTCATGATATCTGCGGCGACAACCGAACAAATACCCTGATCTTGTGTTTTTTCAATCCATGATTTTAAGTTGGGAATAGATCCTTTTTTTCCAGGATACTGAAATAGGGCTGCGAAAAATGTGGTGTCGTAATCGAAATGATCTGGATTGCCGATCACAATCTCAATTCCCAAAGGAGTAGCACGAGTGTAAAGCAGGGAAAGGGTCTGGGGTAATACGTTTTCATCAACAAAAAAGCGATATGCTTGATTGCGTTTTTGATCTTTGGTTCTCGCTCCAAATAGCATTGTCATAGCTTCCGCTGCTGCGGTACTTTCATCTAAAAGGGAGGCATTTGCCAATTCCATTCCTGTGAGGTCACACACCATTGTTTGAAAATTAAACAAGGCCTCTAACCTACCTTGCGCAATTTCTGCTTGGTAGGGAGTGTAAGCCGTGTACCAACCTGGGTTTTCTAAAATATTTCTTTGAATCACCGCAGGGGTAATGGCTGGGTGGTAACCTAGTCCTATGTAAGTGTCAAAAATATTATTTTCTTTTCCTAGCGCATTGATATGTTTTGAGAATTCATATTCACTTATCCCTTCAGGCAAATCCAACGGGTTTTGCAGCCTAATGGAAGTGGGAATGGTTTCATCTAGGAGTTGGGTAAGTGAAGCTACATCAATTTTTTGTAGCATCTTTTTAATTTCTTCTTCATTTGGACCTAAATGTCTATTCAAAAACATATCCGTTCTCATGCGTAACAATTTGATTGTGTAAAATTAAACTTTCCATTGGAATTTTTTCATTCTCAATTTGGGTTTTGAAATTTTTTTATAAAAAAAGGAATCTCTATCCTGAAACTTTCGATATTTACATGTGGGAAATCACTTAAAAAATATTTTTGATTTTTATATTAAATCCAGCATTCACGTAGCTTTATCTGTTACTTCACTTGCTTTTATTTCGATGAAAGTTACAACAGAAAAGTTCTCTTATCTATTGTTAATATTTATTTTTAGTAGTGCTTTTTTCGCATATAATTTTGTCAAATTTCAATCTGTTTTTAGAACAACAAACAGAACAAATTTCCCTCATCTTATTTTTTGGTTAACCTTTGAATGTGGACTTTTGAGTATCTATCTTTTTTTCAGACTGACTTTGCTTGGGCAACTCTTCGTTTTGTTTGGAGGTGTGTTAGTGCTTTTATACAGTGTACCGTTCGCAAAGAATAAAGAAAACTTAAGAAATGCTAAAGGCTGGAAAATTTATTTGGTGGTTCTGACCTGGGTTTTTCTAACGGTGGGTTTACCTTTAGCGATGACTCCTAATTTTAATGTCTATTTGTTTTTGCAGCTATCGTTGATTCAGGGAGTTTATATTTTTGTAGCCATTATGCCTTTTGAAATAAGGGATTTAGCTATTGATCCGTCAAGCCTGAGCACCCTTCCTCAACGTTTGGGAATTTATAGAGTAAAAGTACTCGGTTGGGTTTTGTTGAGTGTGGCACTGCTTTTCACCTTTTATTTTTTTGGATTAACTGCACCCTTTACTTATAGCACTATTTTCAGTTTTGGATTACTCGCTTATTTTTTAGCTCGCTCTAGTACCAATCAAACGACTTATTTTAGCAGTTTTTGGGTGGAATCTATACCGATTTTTTGGGCTGTAGGTTTGTATTTTATTAATTAACTTTAGAAGATCTATTTTAAAAATGATGAAATGAAACAGTATTTAGTATTCTTTTTGATCTTGGTTTCTTGTACACAGCAAAAACCTCAAATTCAACAAGTAGGAAAAAAAATATTTCAAGAATTAATAAAACAAGAGGTTCAGTTGGTTGATGTTCGTACCCCAGGAGAATACCAGGGAGGATCTATAGGCAACGCACAAAACATAGATTTTAATTCAACTGACTTTAAGGCACAAGTCTCCAAGTTAGACCGTAACAAACCCGTATTGGTATTTTGTGCAGTTGGAGGCCGAAGTGCTCGGGCTTCGAAAGTATTGGAATCTCTAGGATTTAAAGAAATCTATGACCTTAAAGGGGGTTACAGTGCATGGTAAACCTTACTTGTAAATCCTTTTTTTTAGTCTTTCAATTTCATTTTGTTGATCTATCACTGCATTGACCAAAACGGGAA
>JAFMLQ010000069.1 GCA_017852075.1 Flavobacteriaceae bacterium
GGAATTGTATTTCCAGTAAAATTCACCAAGTCTTGGGTGAGTGTTTCACGATTGGCTGTCATTTCGGTTGTTCCAAAACGATTTAATACGTGGAGTGTTCTCGGAGAGAATACACCTCCTTGAGAATGCTCAATCAGGGCACTAAATCTGAACTTTTTATAATTCATATTAAGTGAAAGTCCCCCTCTCCAATCTGGATTAGGATCTCCTAATATAATCTCACTAGACGTAATTTGAGGGAATCCGTTTTCATCTAAATCAAAACTTCCATCTGGATTTGTTTTGGAACCTGTTCCGAATAATACGCCGAGGGGCTGCCCCACAATTGCGCGTGAACTTACAGACGCTCCAGGTGATAAGTTAATAGATTCTGTTCCATAAAGATCCGTTACTTCATTTTCGTTTTTAGACCAGTTTATAGAAGCTGAAAAACCAAAATCAGGTTTTTCAACGATATTCCAACCTAAATCAAATTCAATACCTTGGTTTACCATTTCTCCGAAATTTCCATACTGTGTCGCATAACCCGAAGAAGGGGATAATGTAACATCGAGGAGTATTCCTTCAATTTTATTGTCATAATAGGTAAATGAAAAAGAAAGATCGTCATTTAAGAATCTTAAATCTGCTCCAATTTCCCATTCTGTTTTAATTTCAGGTTCTAGATTTGGATTACCGAGGTTATTATCCAAACGGAAGCCCCCGCCAAATAAATCTACGCTGAGTGGATCACTGTAAGTAGAATAACTAAAGCTCCCTTCGGCTAGGGTTTCAAATCGATGGGGAGAAGGTTGTACCCCCACTTTACCCCAAGACGCTCTAAGCTTTCCAAAGCTTAATGCTTCGGATTGAATTAAACTATTAGTAAAATTCCAAGCCAAGTCTGTAGCAGGATAAAAGAAAGCTCCATTTATCGTAGAGGAAGCCTCTAATGCCCCTGAGAAATTAATAAACAGCTCGTCATATAAATCAAAATTCAAAATACCATACCCGCGGTTTGATCTTCTTAAAGTTTTGAAATTTTCAAAAGAAGAAGACTCTGCAGCCGTATTTAGGGAAGTCGTTTGTTTTGTTGAATTCACCAAAAAGCCCGTAATATTTCCAGAAGTTCTGTTGTATTTTCTGTCATTGATACTCCAACCTGCCGTAGTAGTTAAATTGATCTGATCAGTCAATTCAAAATTGGCTTTCCCTATGGCGTCAAAGCTCAGATTTCGTGTTCCAATAACGTCTTCTTGTAATACCCCAACACTTCTATCTCCTGCTGAGCCTACTGGAAAGAAATAAGTTCTTCGATCGTCCCCGATATCTGTATTGGCACGAGTTATGATCTGAAGCCAATTTGTTGGCTTAATCGTAAGCTGTGGTGTCGCTGTGATACGGTTTACTTTGGTGTCAGAAACTTGCTCAAAGACCGTCCAAAGTGGGTTGTTATAAGTTGGGTTTAAAGTTTGGCCTAAAGGTTTTCTGTATGAGCGATGTCTATTAATAAAGGCTTCACCACTACTAGAATAATACGTCCCGATATAATCTCTTTGATCAAAATCAGGGGGTGTTCTTAAAAATCCTAACATCACCCCTGCTGTATTGGAGTTTTGCTGAATTCTATTCGAGTCTGTATAAGTATAGGCTACTTTACTAGAGAATGTTAAATAGTCGTTGAGTTTAGATTCATAGTTTAAGCGCAAGTTAGTTCGGTCGTAAGTTGCCTCACGAATGATACCGTCCTGTGTCAAATAACCCAAACTGAAAAAATAAGTGCTGTTTTCACCACCTCCACTTATAGTAAGGTCGTTTTGCCAGACTACACCCGTTTGAAATAAAGAATTAAAGTTTTCTTCAAGGAAAGTTTCTTTAGAGTTTTTCTGAACAATGGGATAATAAAGCGTTCCATCTGCCGCTTCAAAATAAGCTCCTGAAGTATTCACCTCATCAGCACCACCTGAACGGTCTGGGATATAATCCCCCCAAGCTTCTGCCTGACCGCTTTTAAATTTTCCATTTATACCTTGTCCCCAAGTGTTTTGCATGGGTATACGCTCTGAAATTTCATCAAGTGAATAACTTGATTTAAATGAGATTTGCGCTTCCCCGCGGCTTCCTTTTTTTGTGGTAATTACAATTACCCCATTGGCCGCTCTACTCCCCCATAGGGCTGCAGCAGAAGCTCCTTTTAAAACCTGTAGTGACTCGATGTCACTTGGGTTGATATCATTGAGTCGTGATCCTTGGCTCACTCCTCCAGTACGTCCACCTGTTATACTATTCCCTCCCGCATAACTGGTTGTATTATCTAAAGGGACACCATCTACAATAATAAGAGGCTGACTGCTTCCGTCAATGGTATTGGCACCACGAATTCGTATTGTACTTCCTGCACCTGGGTCACCATTTGATCGAGAAATTCGAACCCCTGAAGCTTTTCCACTAAGGGCGTTGGCGATAGTGGGTTCTCCCGAACGGAGTACCGATTGAGTATTAATGGCTGAGGAAGTTGATCCCTGCTGGTCTTTTACAACAGTAAAACCCAATGAGGTAACGATGACCTCTTCCAGCTGGTTATCGGGTTGTAATTGGACGTCTATAGTATCTTGATTGCCCACCGTAATGCTCTGTGTACTGTATCCAATATAACTGAACTGAAGGACTTGACCTTGTTCGGCTTGTATCTGATAATTACCATCAAAATCAGTAGAAACTCCTGTTGAAGTTCCTTCTATAATGACATTGGCACCAGGTAGGGGCACTCCACTTTCATCAGTAATGTTTCCCCTTATGGTTGTCTGGCTGTAGATTTGCTGGGCAAATAACCCGAAGCAGACAAAGAGGAGAAAAACTAAATTTTTGTTGCGTTTTTTCATAGATATTGTTAATTATTCAAAAGTGTAATTTAATAAATTTAATTTAAATCTTAATAAAAGTTAAAGTTTTAAGCGCTGAATAGGGGCGCTCCTTCTAAGACCAAATAACGAATTAGGAGTAGCTAAAAATAGAGGGGTCTGTAGAGTAAGAAAACCCACTAAATTTCAACACTTCTTTCAAAAAAAGAAAACCCTCCAATGAGGAGGGTTTTTCTTTTACACCAACGGACACAATCCAAATCCTTCCTAATCTATTG
>JAFMLQ010000019.1 GCA_017852075.1 Flavobacteriaceae bacterium
TTTGTCTAATGCTTGGACAAAAATACAGTTTTGTTTAATTTTAGTAAAAAATTGCTAAACATGGAATTGCAACGAAAAGAATACGCTTATTTTGATGTTCGAGAGAAAAAAATCAAGTTTGACCGATACTCATGGTCAGAAACCATCAAATGGATGGTAGTGAAATTACTGCGTTTTTAAAAAAACCCAGTTGCTGTTTTGTTTAACGTTTGTTATATTTTTAACATTCATAATAAAAACACTTGCATTAGTTCTACCCTTTTTTTCTTAAATCAGGATTTTTTACTCTCTGGTCAGAACGTATGACCCAAGATTCATCAAAAAAGATCTGCCATAAAATTATAATAGACCCATAACGCTCTTCTCGTCCCTCTAGATCAGGGGTTTCTCATTCAAAGGAATACTTCTTATCTTTACAAAAAAATCGCTTTGAAGAAAAAGAAGCCCGATGCAGTTGTTTGGGATGAAACCCATGAAACCTACTTTGCAAAACTCCTTCCATATGCCAGCTCTCTCAGTGGGCCAATTATTGAAGTGCCTAATGTAGATGCCTTTAAAAAAAAGGGGGTAGATAAGGTTTCTAAACAATTTCAAGCTGAGCTTACCGACCTTCAAGAAAAAATTAAATCCTTTGTAGCACTCGCTGCAGATACCCAACAGGTGTATAACGCCCATTTTAAATTTGAACCTATTGTGGGAGAAACCTATTTTCTGTATCAAGGCAAAAACAACACCTTTCTCTCACTTATAGAGCCGAGTCATTGGGACAAAGAACACTTAGGTGCCTTTCGCCTCAATAGCGATTATAAGTGGGAACGTCTCTAAGCCCTTTTTTCTCCCTATTTTTGTAAAATGGAAAAACAAGAAACGCCTCGGCAAAAAAAAATAGGAACTGTGCTCCAACAAGAAATTGCCGCTTTATTGCAAAAAGCCATTCGCAAAGGAAATGTTTCAAACCTAATGATTTCGGTTACCAAAGTAAATGTCACTTCTGACCTGTCTATTGCCAAGGTGTATCTGAGTATTTTCCCAAACGACCAGGCCTCAAACTATTTTCAAAACCTCAAAGAAAATAAAAGTCAATTGCGCCATGACCTTTCCCAAAACATGAAAAATCAGTTACGGCGAATTCCTGAACTGAACTTTTATTTAGATGACTCATTGGACTACATCGAGAGAATTGAACAAGAACTGAACGAAGGAAAAAATCCCATCAAAAATCCCGAAAATTTAGAGTCTCGTCAGAAAAGATAAACACGAAACATCCCATGTCCTACACCTTTAAAATCGCTTGGCGTTACTTTTTTTCAAAAAGCAAGCAAACGGTAATCAACCGGATTAACAGTTTTGCTTTTTTTATGGTAGTTGTCGCTTCTGCAGCGCTGTTTGTCGTACTAAGTGCCTTTGCAGGGCTCAAAGACTTTGGTCTTTCGTTTACCAATACCTTCGACCCGGACTTTGAAATACTTCCAGAACGAGGGAGTTACTTTTCTGTTCCAGACAGTACCTTAGTACAATTGCACTCCCTTCCTGAGGTCATCGCTGCCGCACCTGAAATAGAGGAAAAAGTGTTTTTGTCATTTAAAGACAAAACCCAAGTGGCCTTTCTCAAGTCTGTCTCTCCAGAGTACACCACTGTGATTCCCATAGATAGTTTAATTGCTTTGGGTGACTGGCTCTCTTTTAATGGTCCCGATGTTGTAGCTGGATTTGGTATTGCGGGAAGTATGGGGCTGGGAATTTATGACTACAACACCTTTTTAAACATTAGCGTCCCTAAAAAGAAAAAACAGACCATACTCAACCAAAACCCTTTTACCACATCTTCTAGTGTGATTTCAGGCTTGTTTCAAATCAGTGAAGATCTCGATAAAAAATACCTCTTTTCTGATATGAGATTTGGACAGCAACTTTTGGAACTCCAGCCCAATCAGTTCTCTTCAGTTGTATTAAAAACTCATGCCCAAATCGATAAATCTATTTTAGCAGAAAAACTTAAACCTCTTTTTAAAAACCCTGTTCGTATTGTTTCCAGATTTGAACAAAATGCCGCTCTTTACCGGATGCTGAATGTGGAACATTTGGCCATCTATTTTATCTTTACACTGGTAATGATAATAGCTTTATTTAACGTAGTGGGTGCGCTAATCATGATGATCTTAGACAAACAAGGACAGTTAAAAATCTTGTTGACTTTGGGTGCAGAGCCCAAAGGAATTCACAAAATCTTTTTTCTTTTAGGACTTTTAATCTGTGGTGTAGGGGGTCTCGTTGGCTTAGTTTTGGGTATCATTTTGGTTTTGATACAATCCTCATCCCCTTTTATTTACGTTCCTGGTACCAGCCTTTCTTATCCAGTCCTCTTCGAATTCAAAAACCTTTTCCTCGTTTTGGGCACATTGATGCTTCTAGGGACATTGAGTACGGCATGGGCCACAAGAGGATTAACAAAAAAAGTGCGAGATTATAGAGCCTCCTGAGTGGCAAATGTGTCGAGAACTTCATCCAATACAGCATATACCTCTTCCGCTTCATTTGAAGTTACCATCCTTGTGCGGTAGGGCTTAAAATTAGAATATCCTTTAAAATAATTCGTGTAGTGTCTTCTTGTTTCTAACACGCCTAGTACGGGGCCTTTCCAAGCTACGGACATTTCAAGGTGTCTTCGTGCTACCTCTACACGCTCCGCAATAGTGGGGAGCACACGATGAGTTCCCGTTTCCATAAAATGCTTGACCTGATTGAAAAACCAAGGGTTTCCGATACTAGCTCTGCCAATCATTGCACCATCCAGACCGTATTGATCTCGCATTTCAACTGCCCTTTCTGGACAGTTTACGTCTCCATTTCCAAAAACAGGAATGTGCATTCTTGGATTGTTTTTTACCTCTGCAATAGGACGCCAGTTGGCATCTCCCTTGTACATTTGTGCACGCGTACGCCCGTGAATGGAAATCGCAGCACAGCCTACATCCTGAAGTCGCTCCGCTACTTCAAGTATCCTGATAGAGTCATGGTCCCAGCCCAATCGGGTTTTTACTGTGATTGGTAAATTTGTGTGCTTCACCATGGCTTGGGTCAGTTCCACCATTTTGGGAATGTCTTTTAAAATGGCCGCACCTGCACCTTTGCATACTACTTTTTTGACCGGACATCCAAAATTAATGTCAATAATGTCTGGTTTTGTCGCCTCAACTATTTCTACAGAACGTAGCATGGAGTCCAAATTAGCTCCAAAAATTTGAATCCCTACAGGGCGTTCTTTTTCATAAATATCAAGCTTTTGAATACTTTTTGCTGCATCGCGAATCAATCCTTCGCTAGAAATAAACTCTGTATACACGACGTCCGCACCCCCTTCTTTGCACAACGCGCGAAAAGGCGGATCGCTCACGTCTTCCATCGGGGCAAGAAGTAAAGGAAAACAACCCAATTCAATATCTCCTATTTTGACCAACGCTCTTAATTTTTGTCAAAAATAGGGAAAAGTATAAGCTTACTTGACCTCTTCCTTAATTTCCTGCCAGTTGAGTCCAAGTTGTTTGCCTGAAAAAGAATCTTTGACCGGGTAGTTTAGTGATCTTTTAATTCGAGCACTATTATGTGGATGAGTCATTATGAATACTATGTTTTCATTGTATGCGCGATTTTCACGATTCCATTTACAAAAAAAATTAGCCCACTCAAAAGTTCCCTAAAATAGATTTTCACAGATGACAATCTCGTATATTTGTACCGCTATGAATGACGGCGTCGTATGAAAAACATCAGAAACTTTTGCATCATTGCCCACATCGACCACGGTAAAAGTACTTTGGCTGATCGTTTGTTGGATTTTACTGGAACCGTCACCGAGCGCGAAAAACAGGACCAACTTTTGGACAATATGGACTTGGAACGCGAACGTGGGATTACCATCAAATCACATGCGATCCAGATGGAATACACCCATGAAGGAGAAACCTACATTCTCAACCTCATCGACACCCCAGGACATGTAGATTTTTCTTACGAAGTTTCTCGTTCCATCGCTGCTTGTGAAGGCGCATTGCTCATTGTAGATGCCGCCCAAAGTATTCAAGCACAAACCATTTCAAACCTATACCTTGCCCTTGAAAATGATTTAGAAATCATCCCCGTGCTCAACAAAATAGACCTGCCTTCTGCCAATCCTGAAGAGGTTACTGACGATATCGTGGACTTGTTGGGCTGTACCCCAGAGGAGGTTATCCCCGCTTCTGCCAAAACGGGTCTTGGGATTCAAGAAATCCTAACTGCCATCATCGATCGGATTCCGGCACCCAAAGGAAGCCCAGACGAGCCTTTACAAGCGTTAATTTTTGATTCAGTATACAATCCTTTTCGCGGTGTAGAAACCTACTTCCGTGTCATTAACGGAACCATTAAAAAAGGGCAGAAAATTCAGTTTATAGCTACTCAAAAAAATTATTTTGCAGATGAAATTGGAACCCTCAAGCTCAAGCAAGAACCAAAAAAACAAATTGCTGCCGGTGATGTAGGCTACTTGATCACAGGTATTAAAGAGGCTAAAGAAATTAAAGTCGGTGATACAATAACTGACCCCGAAAACCCTACTCAAGAAGCTATTGAAGGTTTTGAAGAGGTAAAACCTATGGTCTTTGCAGGAATATACCCTGTAGATACAGAAGAATATGAAGAGCTTCGTGCTTCCATGGAAAAATTACAACTCAACGACGCTTCGCTAGTTTTTTTCCCAGAAAGCTCTGCTGCACTTGGCTTTGGTTTCCGTTGTGGATTCTTAGGAATGCTTCATTTAGAAATTATACAAGAACGGTTGGAGCGTGAGTTTAACATGACTGTAATCACTACGGTTCCCAATGTATCCTATCAAGCCTTTACGAAAAAGAATCCTGAAGAAATTCTATGGGTAAATAACCCTTCCGACTTGCCCGACCCTTCAGCTCTAGACCGAGTAGAGGAACCATATATCAAGGCCTCCATCATTACTAAAGCAGATTATGTAGGAAATGTAATGTCACTGTGTATCGAAAAACGCGGACTGATCACAAACCAAACTTATCTGACAACAGAGCGTGTGGAGTTAACTTTTGACATGCCTTTGGCAGAAATTGTGTTTGACTTTTACGATCGTTTAAAAACAGTCTCCAAGGGGTACGCCTCTTTCGATTACGGTCCTATTGGTTTGCGCTCTTCAAAACTAGTTAAAGTTGATATATTGCTCAACGCCAATCAGGTGGATGCACTCTCCGCTTTAGTTCACGCAGACAACGCATACGCCATCGGTAAGAAAATGTGTGAAAAATTGCGCCAACTTATTCCCCGTCAACAATTTGATATTCCCATTCAAGCCGCCATTGGAGCAAAAATTATTTCCAGAGAAACCATTAAAGCGCTTCGTAAAGACGTGACTGCCAAATGTTATGGAGGAGACATCACCCGAAAGCGCAAACTTCTAGAAAAACAGAAAAAAGGGAAAAAGAAAATGCGCCAAGTAGGAAGCGTGGAAATTCCCCAAGAAGCGTTTATGGCAGTTCTTAAGCTAAACGATTAATTTTATTTATTAAATCCTCTTTTTATTTCATAGTGCAAGTGACATGGCTATTACTGTAGCAAACAGTTTACTGTTCTATGATACTTTGATAGAAAATGGCTTTCCTGCAGAAATGCATCTCTATCCCGAAGATGGACACGGTTTTGCCTTAGCGCGGGGGATAGGGGTATTGTAGGACTGGCCCGAATTAATTTACCGTTGGATTCTTGATTTGGAATAGGACGAAATTTGTATGCTGATAATCCGTAATTGAGTTAATAAGGATAAAAAAATTCGTTCTTTGAAAACCGTTTTGTTTTTGGAAATCAATTATATTAGGAAGGAACTATTTTTAACCGCTCTAAAAGAAAAATGGAACAAAAGCCAAAAGAAGGATTTAAAGGGTTAGTAGAAAATTTTCAAAGTGATCTAATCGCAGCAATAAGTGTTTCTCTTATTGCCTTGCCGCTTTCATTGGGTATTGCTTTAGCTGCAGGGGCCCCAGCCATGTCTGGGATTCTTTCTGCTGTGGTAGGCGGGGTAGTAACCACTTTTTTTCGAGGTGGACATATCTCGATTAATGGCCCAGCTAAAGGGGTTATCGCTGTAATACTGCTAGGTATCGCATTAATGGATGACGGTACAGGGCAGGCGTTTAATTATGTCCTTGGCGCCATTGTTGTTTCGGGTGCCATTCAAAGCCTCTTAGGGCTTCTCAAACTAGGGCGATTTGCGGACATTTTCCACTCTTCCGTGATTCTCGGTATTTTGGCTGCAATTGGAATTATTATTTTTGCGAAACAAATTCATGTTGCTTTGGGAACTCACTCGGAAAGCAGCAGTATTGTACAAAATCTAATTGATGCGGTGCTTCTGCTCCCTCAAGCCAACCCTTTTGTTGTGCTTATTTCCTTAACAGGGTTGATCATCTTATTATTTCACTCAAAAATATCTTTTCGTTTTTTTCAGTTTTTCCCCGCACCAATTTGGGTCATTACACTTTCCATTCCCTTCGTGTATTGGTTTAATTTTTTTGATGCGCAAACCCTCAGTTTTTTTGGAAAGCCTTATGAAGTTGGCCCTAAACTTCTGTTGGAAATTCCCGAAAACATTATGGACTCTATTATGTTCCCTAATTTTTCGAAAATTAACACTGTCGAGTTCTGGACTACGGTATTCTCTTTATTAATAATTACAAGTATTGAGTCTTTAGCCATTGCGAAAGCAGTAGATAAAATTGACCCTTATAAGCGTAAGACTGACTTAAATAAGGATTTGACTGGAATTGGGCTTAGTACTGTCGCTTCAGGGTTTATTGGAGGGTTGCCAATTATTTCGGTTATCATCCGAAGTACTGTGAATATCCATAATGGAGCGAAGACAAAATGGTCTAATTTGTACCAAGGTATTTTACTGCTTGTTTTAATCGTTGTGTTGGGCCCTTTGATGAGGCAAGTGCCTCTCTGTGCCTTTGCAATATTACTCGTCTTTACCGGCTTTAAATTAGCTTCTCCTGGCGTTTTTAAACAAGTCTATGACCACGGTCCCGAACAATTAATATTCTTCGTTTTTACTATGGTATTAACACTCTATACAAACTTGCTTGTGGGGCTAATTGGGGGGTTGTTATTGGCTTTGGCGACTCATATGTTGTTAGCAAAATTGCCTATAAGTCAGTTTTTTAGAATGGTCTATAATTCGGGTTCCGGATTAACCCAAATCTCCGAAAATCGCTATGAACTAAAAATCAAAGGAATTGCTAATTTTTTAAGCATCCCTCGAATCGACAAATTAATCAAAAAAATCCCAGATGGTGTTGATGTAAGGGTCGATCTAAAGGACACTAAGCTCGTTGGGATTACATTTATGGACTATATCGTTGATTACTTAAAAGTTCAAAAAACCTTAGGAGGCAATGTCGTATTGGAAGGCTTGGGTTCACATGTTTCTTACTCTACCTTCAATAGAGCATTAAAAATATCTTTAAAAAATTCTGTTGTGAAACTCTCCCCAAGACAGAATCGTTTAAAAAACCTTGCTGATGAAAGGGACTATCGTTTCAATCATGAGGTAGACTGGGACACCAACTATCTAAAACAGTTTCATTTTTTTGAAATCCGTCCCATAGAACGAAAATCAAATTGCCTAACAGGACAATTTGATGAAACTGGGGTTTCTTGGGAAATTTCTGATGTAACATTCAACGAAGGAGACGCTTTCTCGGCAGAAACTTTTAACACCACGCTCATTGTACTCAAACTGAATAAGAAAATCCCCGTCTTTACTATGGAAAAGGAAGGTCTTTTTGAGAAAATTTTTGACCGGGTGATGGCTCTTACAGGATATAAAGACATCGACTTTGAAATGTATCCGGACTTTTCAGGAAAGTTTCTAATTACTGGAAAAAATGAACCTGAGATCCGATCCTTTTTTACAAATGAGATTGTAACCTTTTTTGAAAAAAATCATATTTATCATATTGAAAGTAACGGAGAAGCAATAATTATTTTTGATAAAATTAAGTTGGCTCGAACGGATGAAACAATTTCCTTAATTGATTACGGCAGAAAGCTTGTCAAACTCTTAAATTAGAAAAGCAGGCTTCTTCCTATTGTTTATTTTTATTTTGAAGGGACAAAACCAATCGCCATCATAACTCACCTAAATGCGTTAAATTAAAACCTAACAAAAAATGAAACTCTACCCCATTGAAGCAGGAAATTTTAAACTTGATGGAGGCGCTATGTTTGGTGTCGTGCCAAAGGTACTTTGGGAGCGATCCAACCCTGCCGATCAAAACAACCAAATAGAAATGGCAAGCCGCTGCTTGTTGATCGAAGATGGAGCTCGTTTGATTCTCATTGATACCGGCATGGGCAACAAACAGAATGAAAAGTTTTTTGGGCATTACAATCTTTGGGGGTCCCACTCTTTGGATAACTCACTTGAGAAAGCAGGCTTTCATAGAGATGATATTACAGATGTGTTTCTTACGCACCTTCATTTTGACCACTGTGGTGGTGCTATCGTCCGATCCGAATCGGGTGTGCTACAGCCTGCCTTTAAAAACGCCTTTTTTTGGGTACACGAGGCGCATTGGGATTGGGCAATCCATCCAAACCTTAGAGAAAAAGCTTCTTTTTTAAAAGAAAATATTCTCCCCCTCCAAGAAAGTGGACAACTGAAGTTTATTGAAGGTGAGGGTCCTTTGCTCACACAGAATCCCCTTCCCTTTTCTGTTTTATTGGTCAGTGGGCATACTGAAAAACAAATGCTTCCTGTAATCGAATATCGGGGAAAGCGAATTGTTTTTGCGGCTGACCTCATTCCAACGGTTGGACACCTGCCTATCCCGTATGTAATGGGATATGATACAAGACCCCTGCTTACACTAAAAGAAAAAAGCACTTTCTTGGAAGACGCTTTTCAAAAAGAGACCTTATTGTTCCTTGAACACGACCCCTATCACGAATTAATCTCTTTAAAACAAACAGAAAAAGGTATCCGAATGGACGATCATTATCAATTGGATTCTTATTTTAGCTAGAAATAAACATAAAATGAAACATTTTGTTCTTCCCCTGCTCCTATTTACAGCATTTTTTCAGAGTAACGCACAATACTGGCAACAAGCGGCAGACTATACCATGGAGGTCTCCTTAGACACTGAAACTGCAAACTACTCTGGCGTTCAAACGTTGGTGTATACCAACAATTCTCCTGAGACACTTCACAAAGTTTTTTATCATTTGTATTTCAACGCATTCCGACCTGGGAGTGAAATGGCAGTAAGACTGAAGAGCTCACCCGATCGCAATGGACGTTTTAAAGTAGACTTGGACAGTTTGACAAAAGAACAACAGGGTCTATTAAAAGTTTCAAACCTCACACAAGATGGTGTGGCTGTTCAAACGGTTGATTCTGAGACAATACTAGAGGTTATTCTAAATCAACCCATTCCTCCAGGGGGAACGACAACTTTTGAACTTGACTTTGAAGGTCATGTGCCTGATGTCATTCGTCGTGCCGGTAAAAACTCTGCAGAGGGTGTTGCTTTTTCCATGGCACAATGGTATCCTAAAATGGCGGAATACGATTTGGAAGGGTGGAACGCCGATCCTTACACAGGAAGAGAGTTTCATGGGGTCTGGGCAGACTTTGACGTAAAAATCACTTTGAACAAAGACTTTATGGTAGCGGCTAGTGGTTATCTTCAAAATGCGGATGAAATCGGTAAAGGATACTCTGATCGCAAAAAGCCTAAAACCAAAAAGGGGGAGATCACCTGGCATTTTGTAGCTCCCCAAGTTCATGATTTTACTTGGGCTGCAGACCCAGAATATATTCACGATACCCATCCCGGTCCCAATGGTGTAACTCTTCATTTTTTCTATAAAAACAATCCTGAAATCATTGAAAACTGGAAAAAGCTTCAGCCTCACACTGCTCAAATGTTCGAGTTTTACAATGAAAAAATTGGCCCTTACCCATACCAACAATATTCTGTGGTTCAGGGTGGCGACGGAGGCATGGAATACGCCATGCTAACCCTAATTACTGGAGGACGAAATTACGAATCCCTTTTTGGTGTTACTGCTCATGAACTTGGACATTCTTGGTTTCAACATGTGTTGGCTACCAACGAAACGAAACACGAGTGGATGGATGAAGGGTTTACCTCTTTTATTTCTAGTCTTGCGAGTAATGAAATTTTAGAGCAAAATAGAGACTTTCCTTTGGAAGGGTCTTATCGTGGCTATTACCAGTTAGCTTCTTCTGGTGGAGAGATGCCTCAGAGCACCAATGCCAACCGCTATCATCACAACTACGCTTACGAACGTACCGCCTACAGTAAAGGAGCTGTATTTCTAGGTCAATTGGGCTATATCATTGGGTTTGATAAATTGTTTGAAACACTACAAACTTATTTTTCTGAATGGAAATTCAAACACCCCTTACCCAATGACTTTAGAAGAATTGCAGAGCGTGTTTCTGGGCTTCAACTGCAATGGTATTTGACAGACTGGACTCAAACGACCAACAAAATTGACTATGCTTTGACAGAAGTAAAAGATAACGGGACGTCAACTGTACTTCAGTTAGAACGAAAGGAGTTGATGCCTATGCCTCTTGAGATTTTAGTCGTATTAAAAAACGGTGAAAATGAATTGCATTATATTCCAATTTCTCTCATGCGAGGAGAAAAAGAAAATACATATCCAATATCGTGGTCTGTTCATCCTGACTGGTCTTGGGCACATTTAAATTACAGTTTGGAAATAGACCACCCAAAAGAAACGATAGAGGCAATTATAGTCGACCCAAGTAATCTTATGGCCGACGTTGATAAAAGCAACAACTATTATGCTCCCGATAAGGAATGAGTTGAAAATAAAAAAATTAAAGGGCAAAACAACTATTGATTTCCTTTTTAAAAGAGGAACGGTCTATCAAACAAAAAACCTCTTGCTTCGCTTGGTCTTAGACACAGAAACGTCTGTTTTAAATTTTGGTGTTTCCGTGTCAAAAAGAAATTTTAATCGTGCTGTGGACCGAAATCGAATTAAAAGACAGCTAAGGGCTGTTCTCAAACATCACGAGCAAAGTTTTAGTATAGGAGGGAAATACATGCTACTCTATACGGGAAAGAATATGCCAGAGTTTGCCACCCTAATCGATGAAACAAAACTAATAATAAACAATATTCGTGTTTAGCTTGACCTTCTAATCATTCCTATATGAGGTATTCCGTCTTCTAAATATGGTTTTCCTGTTTTTTTGAATCCATGTTGCTTATAGAATTCTTCCAGATGGGCTTGTGCAGATATTCGAATGGCTTCTTGCGGTTTTCTTTCTTCTATTAACCGTATGCAAAAACGCATTATTTCGTGACCTATTTTTTTTCCTCGATAAGAATTGGCTACTGCAACTCTTCCTATGGCCACAGAATCTGGGTAAGATACTCCTTTGTTTAATAATCGCGCATAAGCAATGATTTGGCCATCCTTTTTCCCTAGCACGTGGAGTGCTTCATGATCTTTACCATCAATATCTTGATATACACAGTCTTGCTCTACCACAAAAATCTCTGACCGTAGTGCCAGCAATTCGTATAGCTCAACCGCATCAAGTTCATTAAATCTTTTAATAAAAAAGTCTACCATTAATTACATGGTATTTTATCTATTCTTCCTTGGTGTCTTCCTCCTTCAAACTCTGTATTAACAAACGTTTCAACCATTGCTATTGCTTGTGGTATTGAAAGAAAACGTGCGGGTAAACTTAAAATGTTGGCGTCATTATGTTGGCGAGCTAAAAAAACCAGCTCTTTATTCCAACATAACGCTGCACGTACTTTTTGATGTTTGTTGGCTGTCATTGCTGCTCCGTTCCCGCTACCACAAATAATAATTCCTAATTGTGCTTTTCCTTGGCTTACATCCTCAGCAACGGGATGGATAAAATCTGGATAATCAACACTTGAGGTTGTGTCTGTACCATAATTTTTTAATTCATGTCCTTGATTTTTAAGGATTTTCATAATTGCTTCCTTGTACTCTGGTCCTGCGTGATCGTTACCGATGCTTATTTTCATAACTTGTTCTTTGATATAAAATTATAAAAAGATCATTTCTTGTTTACAAAGTGTTTACTTCTTTATTTATTTTTTGTTGACAACATTTATTAAAAAAGAATTCTTTTAATTTTATTTTTTTACCTAGAAAATGAAATGAAATATCAGGTGAAAATCAATCTCTTTTTATTCACCTTTATCTTCAAAAATAACGTCAGTTTTAAACAATAAATAAATCCCAAAACGAACTTTTTTATTCCAACTCTCTTTTATCAACCGTTTGTTTATAAATGCTTATTTGGTTGATTTTATGAAAGTAACGTTGTGTATAACCAATAAAAAGATGTGGAAAGTTTACTGTTTTTTAAAAAAGATTTTATTACTAAATATTTTTTTCAGCATTATTCACAAGCCATATACATCAACATTATTTTTAAAATTAAATTAAAAAGAATAATAATAATGTTAATGGTGTTAATAACAAACAGAAAAGCATTATCGTACCTTTGTTGTGAAGAACAAATTCATGTCTAAAAAGAAAAAAGAATACAATAGAATAGAACGACAAATATTAAGTCTATTTAAAAGCCAACCAAAGCGTATTTACAATCACAAGCAATTGGCTGCCCAATTAGAAATAAAGGATACCCAAGGAAGAAACAATATTATTCGTGTTCTAAATGGGTTACGTAATCAGAAACAACTTAGTGAAGTAAACCGAGGGCAATATCGATATAATGCACCACGAATTAAATACTATGAAAGTCTTTTAAATGTTCTCCCTACAGGGAAGGGAAAAGTGGTTATAGAAACACATGAAGAAGAGATCCTGGTTCCAAAAAAGCAACTAAATAAAGCACTTGATGGAGATCTTGTTGTAGTTAGCTTACACAGGAAGGAAAATGAATATGTGGCACACGTAGAAGATATTATAGAAAGGGGAAAAAAAGAGTATATAGGAATATTTGAAAGACAAAAAGATTTTGGTTTTGTATTGTGTAGAAAAGGTGCTATGTATACAGATCTGTTTATAGAACCAGGAGAATTACATAATTTTAAAGATGGAGAAAAAGTTGTCGCTGTTTTTAAAAGTTGGGATGAAGGAAGGGATGCGCCAAATGGAAAAATTATTAAGAGTTTAGGAGAACCTGGAACGTCAGAAACTGAAATTCATGCAATTCTTCATGAATATGGTCTTCCTTATGAATTTCCTAAAGAAATTGAAGCAGCAGCACAACACTTAAATATAGAAATAGAACAATCAGAAATAAAAAAAAGGAGAGATTTTAGAAATGAATTGACCTTTACTATTGACCCTATAACTGCAAAAGATTTTGATGATGCGATTTCTTTCAAAAAACAAAAAAATGGAGAATATGAGATCGGTATTCATATAGCTGATGTTTCTCATTATGTGCAGCCAAACACCATTTTAGATAAAGAAGCTTATGATCGGGCCACGTCTGTTTATTTGGTTGATCGTGTTGTGCCAATGTTACCAGAAGTTCTTTCTAATGGTCTTTGTTCTTTACGTCCAAAAGAAGAAAAATATACGTTTTCAGCTGTTTTTACATTAAATGCACAAGCAAAGGTTGTAAGCGAATGGTATGGAAGAACAATAATATATTCAGATTACCGCTTTTCTTATGAAGAGGTTCAATATATGTTAGACAGTGAAAGTCCACATGTGGATTCTCAGATCGCTCTTTCTGGTGAATCGTATAATGTTCCTGACCCTGTTTTTGATGCGTTAACAACTTTAAATACTCTTTCTAAACTGCTAAGAAAAGAACGCATGAAAAATGGAGCAATTTCATTTGACCGTGTGGAAGTAAATTTCAATTTAGACGACGAGAATAACCCAGAGTCTGTTTTTTTTAAAACCTCTAAAGATGCCAATAAATTGATTGAAGAATTTATGTTGCTTGCAAATAAAAAAGTGGCACAATTTATAGGCAAACAATCACCTCCTACACCTTTTGTGTATCGTGTCCACGACGACCCAGATGAAGAAAAACTTTTTAATTTAAAACAGATTATTTCTTCTTTTGGGTATTCTTTTAATCCAAAAGGAAAAAACATAAACAAAGAAATTAATAAACTTTTAGAAGATTGTAACGGAAAACGAGAACAAAACCTTATTGACACTTTAACTCTGAGAAGTATGTCAAAAGCCGAATATACAACAGACAATATTGGTCATTATGGTCTTGCGTTTTCTCATTATACCCACTTTACATCCCCAATACGAAGATACCCAGATGTGATGGTACACCGTCTTTTGCAACAATTTTTAGACAAAGCAAAGGCGGCATCCAAACAAACACTAGAAGAAGCATGTAAGCATGCATCTCAAAGAGAACAACTAGCAACAAAGGCGGAACGCGATTCTATAAAATTCATGCAAATGGTATTTATGGAAGACAAAGTAGGAGAAGAGTTTGAAGGTGTTATTACAGGGGTTACCGACCGTGGTTTGTATGTTGAAATTGTTGAAAACAAATGCGAAGGGATGATTCGGATGGTAGACTTAAAAAATGATTTTTTTCAATACGACATGCAAAACCATACAATTATTGGAAGGAAATCAAAAATCATATATCAGCTCGGCGACCCACTCAGAATTAAAGTAAAAAAAGTAAATATACAAAGGCGGTTTTTGGATTTTATTCCTGCAGAATAAATGCGTTATTTTACTACATGAAAAAGTTTCAATACATACTAATCCTTTTTTTAACAACCCTTACTCTTTGGTCTCAGGATACAGACAAAAAAGTTCTCGCCATAAGTCCTTTTCAGGGTCTAAAAGTGTTTTCTAATCTAGATGTTGAGTTGATACCTTCCGACGTAAATAAAGTGGTCGCTTTTGGTAAAAACTCTGACTTTGTAGTCCTGTCCTTAAAAGGGGAAATTCTAAAAATGAAGGTTTCAGGAGGGAGTTTATTAACACCAGGGAAAACGAAAATAAAAGTATATCATAGCCTTCCTCTTGATCAAATTTATGTATATCAAGGAAGTCATTTAACGTCGAATACACGATTAACACAAACAAGTTTGACCCTGGAAGCCAAAAACAATGCTGTCGTAGACCTGGAAATTCAAGCAGATCGTTTAGACACCAAAGCGAGTTTTGGAGGAAGGGTTTTTTTAAAAGGAAAAGTGACCAATCACGAAGTGTCTATTGTGAGTAGTGGGGTTTGTGAAGCAGAACAACTCCTAACAGAACAAACTAAAATAAAAAGCTATGGAGGAGCATACAGTTACGTCTTTGCTACTTCCCTAATAGATGCAGATTTATATGGTGGTGTATTACGGGTTTCGGGTAGCCCGAGCAAGCGGATAACTCAAAAGCGGATAGGCGCAATAGTTTATATTCAATAAACAAAGAGAGGCATCGAGCGGATTCGAACCGCTGTACAAGCTTTTGCAGAGCTCTGCCTAGCCACTCGGCCACGATGCCATGGCGCAAAAGTACTAATATAAATCCAAATTTAACTCAGATCTTTGTAGTTCTCTTTCAACGGCAACCTCTTCTACATTTCCTCCAATGGGTGGGTTTTTTTTGGCAACTTTTACCGAGGCTTTTTTAACCGCAGGAAAATCAATCATTATTTTATTGATGATTCGATCCGCTACGTGCTCCAGAAGCTTTGCCCTTTCCTCCATTTCTGCCTTAACAATGGCGTGCAAAGCGACATAGTCCACAGTATCTTTAAGATCATCCGTTTTCGAAGAGCGATTTAAGTCGGTGTCTACAACCAGGTTAACGACATAGTCACTCCCTATTTTTTCCTCCTCGTCCATACAGCCGTGAAAGGCATACAAACGTATGTTTTTCAAATAAATTTTCCCCATAACACCACAAATATAAAGACTGTTTTCTTCTTTCCGTTCAAAGAAAGCATTCATTATCTTTGTCTCAAATAAAAAAGAGTCATGGAGCGTTCATTGCATTTTATAGAACATATTATTGAAGAAGATCTGACTCAAGATTATAAACGGGATCAGTTGCGTTTTCGTTTCCCCCCCGAACCTAATGGTTATTTACACATAGGTCATGTGAAAGCAATATGCCTCAACTTTAACTTAGGGCAGCGATACAATGCTCCTGTCAACTTACGGTTCGACGACACCAATCCCGCGAAAGAAGAACAACAGTTTGTAGATGCCATTAAGGAAAACATACAATGGTTGGGCTACCAATGGGACTCAGAGTGTTATGCATCAGATTATTTTCAACAGCTCTACGAATGGGCAGAAAAACTGATAACCGAAGGAAAGGCATATGTTGATTCTCAAAATTCGGATACGATTGCGGAACAGAAAGGGACACCCACAAAACCAGGGGTAAATAGTCCCTATAGAAATCGCTCAGTAGAAGAAAACCTAGAGCTATTTGCCCAAATGAAAGCAGGAAAACACAATGAAGGAGCTCATGTACTCCGCGCTAAAATTGACATGGCATCTCCCAATATGCTTCTTCGAGACCCTGTTATGTACCGCGTTTTATATAAAACACATCATCGTACTGGAGACGATTGGTGTATTTATCCGATGTATGATTGGACTCATGGACAGTCGGATTATATTGAACAAGTTTCCCACTCTTTATGCTCTTTAGAGTTTAAGCCTCACCGGGACTTATATGATTGGTTTTTGGACGCTTTAATGCCATTAAAAAAATTACGTCCCAAACAGCGTGAATTCGCTCGCATGAACTTGTCTTATACCGTTACAAGTAAAAGAAAATTATCAGAGTTAATTGAGGATGGGCACGTAACTGGATGGGACGATCCGAGAATGCCAACTATCGCAGGCCTAAGAAGAAGAGGCTACACCGCGAGATCGTTACGCAACTTTGTGGATGCAGCAGGAGTTGCCAAACGTGAAAATGTTATTGATATGTCCCTTTTAGAACATTCGGTTCGTGAGGATCTTAACGCGATAGCACCAAGAGTTATGGGGGTTTTGGATCCAATTAAACTCACATTAACTAATTACCCTGAAGACAAGACCGAATTGTTAGAAGGAGAAGTTAACCCAGAGCAACCTGAAAAAGGGAAACGAAGTTTTCCTTTCTCAAAACACCTTTATATTGAACGTGAAGACTTTAAAGAAACAGCGAATCGAAAATTCTTTCGTTTGACACTAGACAAAGAAGTAAGATTAAAAAACGCGTACATTATAAAAGGTGAATCTGTTGTCAAAGATGCGCAAGGGAATATTACCGAAATCCTTTGTACTTATGACCCTGAAAGTAAAAGCGGAAGTGGCACTGAATCAAGCCAACGCAAAGTAAAAGGAACCTTACACTGGGTAACACAGAAGGAAGCACTAAAAGTACAGGTACGTCTCTACGACCGTTTATTTAACGTGCCTTCACCAGACCAAGATAAAGAGAAGGACTTCAAAGCCTTTGTGAACCCGAACTCATTACAGGAAATATCAGCATTTGTAGAGCCTGGTCTTTCGGAGGCCAAAAAGGGAGACTTGTTCCAGTTTCAGCGCTTAGGTTACTTTGTTTTAGACCAAGATTCTACCGCCCAGCAACTGGTTTTCAATAAAACAGTTGGCCTTAGAGATACTTGGGAAAAACAAAACCAGTAGCTGTTATTTGTCTTTAGCTCCTGTGCCTTTCAAATTCTGATTTTTCATTGCTTCACCGATCTGATTACTCGCTGTAAATGAGGCGACCATATCATTTAGCATTTGACTTCCTGCTTGCGGTGAATTTGGCAAAAGAATCAAGTTGGAATTTGTTTCTCCACCAATCGCTTGAAGTGTGTCATAATGTTGGGTGACCACAATTAACGCAGAGGCCTCTTGGGAGTTAATTCCCACTTTGTTTAACACATCAACAGACTCTTCTAGACCTCGGGCAATTTCTCTCCTCTGATCTGCAATACCCTGCCCTTGAAGACGTTTGCTCTCGGCTTCTGCCTTTGCTTTTTCAACAATTAATATACGCTCTGCATCACCGTCATATTGAGCAGCAACTTTTTTGCGTTCTGCAGCATTAATTCGGTTCATCGCCGCCTTTACCTCTGGGTCGGGGTCAATGTCGGTAACCAAAGCTTTGATAATGTCATAGCCGTAGTTTGTCATAGCATCATTAAGCTCTCCTTTTACGGCATTGGCGATATCGTCTTTTTTCTCAAACACATCGTCCAGCTTCATCTTTGGAACTACTGCACGGACAACGTCAAAAACATAGGAAGTGATTTGGTCTTGAGGGTAATCCAATTTATAAAAAGCATCATATACGTTTTCTCTCACCACTTGATATTGTACAGAGACTTTCAGTTTTACAAAAACATCATCTTTGGTTTTGGTCTCTACAATTACATCCAGTTGGAGAATTCGAAGACTGAGTCTTCCCGAGATACGGTCAATGATTGGAATTCTATAGTGTAAACCTGACTGACGGATGGATAAGAACCGACCAAAACGTTCAACTATAGCGGCAGTTTGTTGTTTCACCACAAAAATTCCTGATAACAGAAACAGAATGAATAAAAGGGTAATTACATAGGAAAAGATAGTCATGGGAAAAAGGTTTAATTAGGATAAATACTGAATAAAATTTTGCACTCTTTTTAAAGATACATTTTTTCCTAATAGAGTACAAATTTCAAATAAATCAGGACCCGTTAATTTTCCAACGAGGCTCAATCGGAAAGATTGCATTACTAGGCCTAAAGGCACGTCATTATTTTTAGCCCACTGAAACAAAGCGTTTTTAATGGTTTCGCCCTCTTTTTGATTTACTAAAAGCAATGCAATTTGTTTTAAAACCATTAGGGGGTTTTTATTTTGAATCTTGGCAACACTTTTCTCATCGTAGGGATACGGGTTTCTCAAAAAGGCAATTTCTTCCTCAAGATCGTTAATTGTATAAAGTCGCTCCTTGAACAAGTTGATGATTTGTAACTGTTTTTCCTCCTCAAAGTCGTTCAGAACCTCTTGTGCCTTTTGCATGACCAGCAAGGTCCCTGCATCCGCTTTTGAAAGGTATTGATGGTTCACAGATTTTGCTTTTTCGTAGTCAAAACGAGCCCCTGCCTTTTGTACCCCTTCTACACTAAATGCAGCTTCTAACTCGGTTAAAGAGAAGAGCTCTTTTTCACTTCCATCGTTCCATCCCAATAAAGCGAGATAGTTGACGAGCCCCTCCGGTAAAAACCCCATTTCTCTAAACCCCGGAGTATCTTCTCCCCATTCTAATGGAAATACAGGAAAACCGTCCTTATCTCCGTCTCTTTTCGATAGCTTCCCTTTTCCGTTGGGTTTTAAAATTAATGGCAAGTGCATAAATTTTGGAGTTTCCCAACCAAAAGCATCGTAGATAAGCTTGTGCATAGGCAACGAGGGAAGCCACTCTTCCCCTCGGATGACAGTTGTGATTTCCATTAGCCTGTCATCTACTACATTAGCAAAATGATAAGTAGGCATTCCATCACTTTTCATAAGTATCTTGTCGTCTAGCAGATCGGATTCAACCGTTACATTCCCACGAACTTCATCAGTAACACTCACGCGTTGTCCGGGAGTCACCTTTAGGCGCACAACATAGTCACCCTCTAAGGCTGCCTTTATTTCACTATCACTTAGAGTAAGGCTATTTCGAAATTGCATTCTGTTATGACTGCCATATCGAAAAGTTTCCCCCTTCTTTTCTGCTTCTTTTCTAGAAGTGTCAAGCGTGTCCGTTAAATCAAAAGCGTAATAAGCGGTTCCAGATGCAATAAGTTGATCGATGTGTTTTTTGTAAATTGACGTCCGCTCGCTTTGTCTATAAGGACCATAAGCCCCCCCATTTACAGGCCCTTCATCAGGGACCATACCACACCATTCTAGCGCTTCTTGTATATACGCTTCGCTTCCACTTACGTATCGGTTTTGGTCTGTATCTTCAACACGTAAAATAAAGGTTCCCTTGTGTTTTCTCGCATATAGATAGTTGAAAAGGGCGGTACGCAACCCACCTATGTGTAAAGGCCCTGTTGGGCTGGGCGCAAAACGAACACGTGTTTTCATCTTTTTTGGGCAAATATAAGGGCTTCTACCCGAATCCACTATCCGTACCAAGCAAATCGTTTATATTTGCAAAAAAATAGAATATCATTTCTTTTCACAACATACCGGAGTTTTTAAAAAATGCAGAACTTGAAAGCGCGTTAATGGATTTCGTTCGTGAGTATAACTATACCATTGGAAAGCTGTCTTATAACTTTGTTTCCAAAGAAGAGCTGCTGAAAATGAACCAAGAATATTTAAATCACGATACACATACAGACATCATTACGTTTGATTATTCATCACAGAAAACGCTGAGTGCAGAAATTTTTATTTCCATGTGGGCTATACGCCAATCTGCTAAAGATGAAAACCAAACAACTGAAAATGAGACACTTAGGGTTATTTCACATGGTGTATTACATTGTATGGGGTTAAATGACAAAAACAGAGAAGAAAAAGCGATGATGCGTAAAAGTGAAAATAGATTCATAGAATTGTTCCACGTGAAACAAAAGAAATATGTTTGATACGCAATATGATGTTATAGTTGTAGGAGCTGGCCATGCAGGCTGTGAAGCTGCTGCTGCTGCTGCCAACTTGGGTTCAAAAACATTGTTAATTACAATGAATTTACAGAATGTTGCCCAAATGTCTTGTAACCCAGCTATGGGAGGTATCGCAAAAGGACAAATTGTAAGGGAGATTGACGCCCTAGGGGGATATAGTGGAATTGTTTCCGATCGTAGCGCGATTCAATATAAAATGTTGAACCAATCCAAAGGCCCCGCTATGTGGAGCCCAAGAGTACAATCCGACCGCAGCTTATTTTCACTAGAATGGCGCTCTATGCTAGAGCAAACCCAATTCGTTGACTTTTATCAAGACATGGTTGTTGACTTAATAGTAAAAGAACATCAAGCTGTAGGAGTGGTTACCTCTCTAGGATCTAAAATTTATGGCAAGGCGGTAGTGCTTACGAATGGAACTTTTCTCAACGGCCTTATTCATATCGGAGAAAAGAATTTTGGAGGAGGACGCGCTGGAGAAAAGGCAGCAACTGGCCTTACCAGCGCCTTGCAAAAATTAGGGTTTATCGCAGGGAGGATGAAAACAGGCACTCCCCCTCGGGTGGACGGAAGGTCCCTAGATTTCTCTAAGATGACTGAACAACCCGGAGACGTGAACCCATCCAAATTTTCATTTTCCGATAACACAGAACCCCTTACCAAACAACGAAGTTGTTATATTACCCACACCAATCTTGAAGTACACGACATACTGAGGGATGGTTTTGACCGCTCCCCAATGTTTAATGGCGCTATTCAAAGCACAGGGCCACGGTATTGTCCCTCCATTGAGGATAAGATTAATCGTTTTGCCGACAAATCTCAACACCAAATATTTGTAGAACCTGAAGGATGGAATACAGTGGAAGTGTACGTCAACGGATTCTCTACCTCATTGCCAGACGATATACAATACGAAGCACTAAGGCGGGTAAAGGGATTTGAAACGGTAAAGTTTTTCAGACCAGGCTACGCCATTGAATACGATTACTTCCCCCCCACTCAGTTGTTTCACAGTCTAGAAACAAAACTTATACAAAATCTGTTTTTCGCTGGACAAATCAATGGAACAACAGGATATGAAGAAGCCGGCGCACAGGGAATTATGGCAGGAATCAATGCCCATCTCAAGCATATGGAGCAAACTCCATTTATTCTAGGAAGAGAAGAAGCCTACATAGGCGTTTTAATAGACGATCTTATTCTAAAGGGAACAGAGGAGCCTTACCGTATGTTTACCTCGAGAGCAGAATACCGAACCTTGTTACGTCAAGACAATGCAGACGAGCGTCTTACGGCCAGATCACATAAGCTAGGCCTAGCATCTGACGATAGATTAAAGAAGGTAGAGGAGAAAACTAAAAAACGCATAAGTTTAGTGAACTACCTTAGAAAAGAAAGCTATCCATTAGACGCCACCAATACACTTTTAATTCAGAAGGAAGCAATCCCAGTGACTCAAACTGATAAATACGCGAAACTCCTAGCACGACCAAACATCACCCGAAAGGATTTTAAGACATTTGAGCTGTTGAACAGCTTTATGTTGGAGAATCAAATGGATGATACCATCTTTGAGCAAGCAGAAATCGAAGTAAAATATGCGGGCTATATAGAAAAAGAAAAAAGGAATGCCGACAAACTCAAACGTCTTGAAAACATCAACATTCCCAAGAACTTTGATTTCGATGCTCTGGCATCATTATCGTATGAGGCTAAAGAAAAGCTAAATAAGTTACGACCTGCTACACTAGCACAAGCATCGAGAATTAGTGGCATTAATCCAAGCGACATAAGCGTGCTGTTGGTATCAATGGGAAGATAATATATTGTTTCACGTGGAACAAAATGAACTTTAAAAACAATTTTATCGAAGCGAAAGATCATCTGGTAAGCGGAGAGATCTTTAAAATAAAATGGGACCCAACAAAAGGGAGGGCCGCTACTCAAGTCAAGCCTTCGCTAGATCTTTCAGCATACTATAACTCGCAGGACTATACTTCTCACAAAGAGAGCGACTTCTCTTTTATTGAAAAAATTTATGTATTCGTCCAAAACAGGATGTTTCGTTACAAAGCTTCAATTGTAAAGCAAACGACAAGAGACAAAACTCTATTAGACTTTGGTTCAGGGATTGGTGCTTTTTGTTCATTTATGCAGGAACAAGGATATAACGTTAGTGGCATAGAGCCAATGAATCGCCCACGAACGATCGCAAAGGAAAAAGGGCTTAATGTTTTTCAATCTCTAAAAAAGATTCCTAAAACTGTACATTATGACATCATCACTCTTTGGCATGTACTTGAGCACCTTCCTAAGCCCGAAAAAACAATAAATAAACTGGCTAAACTTCTACATACAAAGGGAGTGATAATTGTGGCAGTTCCTAACTTAAGTAGCTATGATTCAGACTTTTATGGCCAAAAATGGGCTGCGTTAGACGTGCCAAGGCACTTATGGCACTTTACCTCAAGAGGGGTATTAAATCTGATGCAATCAGAAGGGTTCTTTTTAAAAGAAACGCATCCCCTATGGTTTGATGCACTATATATCTCTTATCTCTCGGAAAAACATAGCGGTTCGTATTTCCCTTTTCTTCGAGGGGTAATAATAGGGTTACTCTCCAATTTTAAGGCCTTGTTTACAGGAGAGTATTCCTCACTGATTTATGTGTTTTCTAAGAGCGAGCCTTATCAGGAAGATTAATTAAGCGCGTTAATTTTAAGGCGAGATCAGCAAACAGCATTTTTGCACTACCATTACGCAAAATATGATAGTGGGTTTTTTCAAAAAGCGAAATCAATTCTGAAATGTTTCCTGAATGTACATAAGGAGCAAATTTAGATAGTTCAAAACCTGTTTCGGATCGAAAATGAACGAGATCATTTACGGGATAATTTGTGAGAAAAGAGTCTCTAAAAAATTGAATTCCGTAGGATAAAAAGGCTTTTTGTTCTTCCCTACCTAGAGAGGCCAATTGTGAAGCCCATTCCATTAATTCTAGAACTACTGCTTTGTTTCCCTTGGCTTTAAAAGCATTTCTCAATCCCGAAATCAAAAGCATTTCTCGTTCTTTATTTTCGCTTTGATCTAACATTAGAAGAAGACGGCCATAATCCCCTTCTGCCTGAGTCACCAGTTGATTGGGATTTGGCGTAGTTTCTGGAAGGGCTAATTTAAGCGCTTCTTCCTCAATGGGACCTAAGACAAGCTGTTGACAACGAGATAAAAGCGTGGGCAAAACAAGCTCTACCTCCTCAGCGAGAAGTAGAAAGAAAGTTTGCTCGGGGGGTTCTTCCAATAACTTTAAAAAAGCGTTCGCCGCTTGGGCATTCATTTTTTCCAACCCCCAAAGGATGCAGACCTTGCGTTTACCATAAAAAGCTTTGAGATACATCTTATGATGTAGCTTTTCAATTTCTGCAACACTTATGATCCCTTGTTTGTTTCCCACCTCAATTGCATCAAACCAAGAGGTATAATTTCCATAAGGCTGCCGGTCTAAGAACGTCGACCATTCTGAGGAATAATCCTGAGCATATACATGTTTTTCATTACTCTTTTTTACTACAGGGTAGACGAAATGAAGGTCGGCATGTTGGCTTATTTTCCCCAATTCACTTGGGCGAGGATCAGACGACTCATATTCCAAAAGACCAAGGGCAAATTCAATAGCTAAAGGAAGTCCACCATACCCAGAAAGACCCGTAAATAGTTGTGCATGAGGAACTTGACTAGAAGAAAAAAGATATTCAAGCTGTTTTTTTAGTCGTTTTTGTCCGATAACGTGAGACCAAATCATAGGTAAAGATACATTTTCCAAACCGCACTATTTTAGAGAAGTTTAAAAAATGAGTTGCATCCCTCTTCGTTTATTGTATTTTTGAAAAAAACAAAAATGCGGACCTTAGATCAAATCAATTTTAAAGACCAACGTGCAGTAATCCGGGTAGATTTTAATGTTCCTCTAAATGAAAAACTGGAGGTTACTGATCCAACTCGAATTCAAGCAGCCCAACCTACGATACAACATATTTTAGCCCAAGGAGGGAGTTGTGTTTTGATTTCGCATTTGGGAAGACCCAAAGCAAAAGATCCGAAATTATCGTTAGGAAACATTACCAATACGGTAGCGGAAATTTTAGGTGTACCAGTCTCTTTTTCTGAACATTGCGTGGGGAGTGAAGCGGAAGCTCTTACGGCAGCTTTGCCTGCAGGGGGGGTTTTGTTGATGGAAAACTTGAGGTTTCATGAAGAAGAAACGAAAGGGGACCTAACTTTTGCTGAACAACTTTCTAATTTGGGAACAGTATATGTAAACGATGCCTTTGGAACCGCACATCGAGCGCATGCCTCCACCACGATAATGGCGCAGTTTTTTGAAAAAAAATGTTTTGGAAAACTCCTTGAAAAAGAAGTTCTAGCTATCGAAAAGGTAATGTCAAATGGGGAAGCTCCAATTTTAGCGATACTGGGTGGAGCAAAAGTTTCTTCAAAAATTACCATCATAGAAAGCCTCTTAGACAAGGTAGATCATCTGATTATAGGCGGCGGAATGGTTTATACTTTTACAAAGGCTCTAGGAGGAAAAGTGGGAAATTCGATTTGTGAACCCGACTTTTGTGATTACGCACTTGAATTACTTGATAAAGCAAAACAAAAAGGCGTGGAAATCCACCTCCCTGTGGATGTTGTGGCGGGTGACGCTTTTAGTAATGATGCCGAACAAGAGGTTTTTGATGTTATGGAAATTCCAAAAGGATGGGAAGCAATGGATGCTGGACCTAAGAGTTGTGAAATATTTGACGAACTGATTTTAAAATGTAAGACTATTCTATGGAATGGCCCTATGGGTGTTTTTGAATTTCCCAACTTTGCCATGGGCACCATTGCCGTAGGCGAATCTATCGGTAGAGCAACTCAAAAGGGAGCTTTTTCGTTAGTGGGAGGAGGAGACTCTGTAGCAGCGGTAAAACAGTTTGGTTTAGAATTTAAAATGAGCTACATTAGTACAGGAGGAGGCGCTATGCTTGAAAGTCTAGAAGGGAAAACCCTACCTGGAATCTCTGCCTTAGATTAAGAAAATGAAAAAATACAGTTTAATTTTTCTTGCCGTATTAACACTTTCGTGTAATTCTAAAAGCGATCGATCACAAGCCTTTTTTCCCACTTCAAGTGGAAATTTAAATCACGTTACTGTCGTGATGCCAAAGGCAGACTGGGAGTCTAGTTTAGGGAAAACCGTGCGTGATCAGATGGGTAAAATCTATGAAGGTCTTCCGCTAGATGAAGCACAATATTCGCTAGTTTACCTGAATCCTAAAGCGTTTACTGGTTTTGCCCGCCAAAGCCGAAATATTATATGGTTTCAAAAAGATTCGATCTCTAGATTTCAATTGGGAAAAAACCAGTTTGCAAGGCCACAGATTGTAGCTTCCATTACTGGCGAAGATTCAGAAGTCCAAGCCTTTTCTTTTGAAGAAAACGCAACTCTTTTGAGACAAACCCTCGCAGAAAATGAACGCCAAGAAAAGCTTCGTAGAATCAATAAATCTCCTACGACAGAGACTAATTTAGATACTCGTTTTGGAATTCATTTAACATATCCTTCTGCATACAAAACAGTAAGAGATACTACAAATTTTATCTGGGTTCAAAAACAAGTCCAAAAGGGGCATTTAAACATAATAGTGTATACCTTACCCGAAAGAGCGCTAGAAGGAAAGTTTAACGAGAAGATATTAAATATACGCGACTCTATTGGAAAACTATACATTCCAGGGCGTTTGCCAGGAAGTTATTTGATTACAGAAAGGGCATTTCGACCCTATTTTTATAAAGCTTCTTTAGATGGAAAACAAGGGTTTTTGACCAAAGGTACTTGGGAAGTCGCAAACGACTTTATGGCAGGCCCCTTTGTAAATTATATGCTTCGAGACAGCGTTAAAAAAAGATGGATAGCGGTAGAAGGTTTTGCTTTTGCGCCCTCAATGAGTAAACGGGAGTATATGTTTGAATTAAACACAATACTCAGCACGTTGAAAGAGGTGAATTAGTCTTTCTTCTCTTTTTCAACTTTTGGCGTTTGCTCTTCTTCCTTTGTTGCATTTTTAAATTCTTTAATTCCGCTGCCTAGCCCTTTCATTAGCTCGGGAATTTTACGCCCTCCAAAGAGCAACAAAATTACTGCGATAATTAAGATTATTTGTGGTGCACCAATCATACCTAAAAATGTTAAAACCAACATGATTTATCTTATTTAAAACAAATGTACTGAAATATTTAAGTTTTCAAAGCACGAAAATTAAAGGGGAGTATATTATGCACTTTAGGAATCCGTATCTTTGTTTTTAATATGGCGCAACAAGAAAAAAAGAGAAAACAATTCTTTCAAAGGCTGTTAAATCCTTATTTGGTGATGATCATTGATGAGGAAACTTTTGAGGAGCAAACTCAAATTCGTTTTTCCCGACTTAAAATGATTTTTGTGGGGGTACTTTTGTTTGGACTTTTTGGAGGTTTTTTCTTTTCTATGATTGCGTATACACCAATTAAAGAATACATTCCAGGCTATGATTCTTCAGAATTGAGAAAAAAAGCGCTTCAAAATTTATTTTTAACGGACTCACTTATTACACTTTATAATCAAAATATTCAATATTTAAATTCCGTTAGAAAAGCCCTGTCAGATGATATTTCCTTTGAGGAACCAGAGTTTTCCTTAGTAGAATTTGAGAATCAAAACCAAGATACCACATCTTTTACTTCGCCAATTTTGGAAGATTCTCTTTTACGTGCTTTTGTTTCCAGGCAAGATAAATACAACCCAATTGTAACCGATAAGGTCGAAATCAACAGCTTGTTGTTTCCTCCAGTTACGGGGCCTATTTCTCAGCCTTTTGATATAGAGGAGTCCCACTATGCTGTAGATATTGTTGTGAAAGAGAATACACCTATCAAGGCCATAGCAGATGGCACTGTTATTTTTTCAGAATGGACTGCGGAGACCGGTTTTGTAATCATCCTTGAACACAGTTTTGGAGTTTTATCAATATATAAACACAATGCGACTTTGGCGAAAAAACAAGGGGATGCCGTTCTAAGTGGAGAAGTCATTGCTACTGCGGGAAATACAGGAGAGCTTTCAACAGGATTTCACCTCCATTTTGAATTATGGATCGATGGTTACCCTATGAATCCAGAAAACTTTTTTAATTTTTCTGAAGAATGATTAAAGCTTTGGGCGCAAAAATATATGCGGCTTGGTCCCATTATAAAAATCAGAAGTGGATAAATTCACCTCTGGAAACACAAGAGAAATTACTTCAAAATTTGCTTCATCATGGCGCTCAAACGCGTTTTGGAAAAGACCACAATTTTAAGAAAATAAACGACCTAAAAACGTACCAAAAAGAAGTGCCTGTTCGAGATTATGAGGGGTTAAAACCTTATATCGAGGAGGTGCTCGAAGGCAAAAAAGACATCTTGTGGAAAGGAAGACCCTTGTATTATGCCAAATCCAGCGGAACCACCTCTGGTGCTAAGTATATTCCCATTACCAAAGCCTCGATGCCTCAACACATTCGTGCAGCACGAGAAGCTCTATTGAATTACATCTATGAAACAGGGAATGCCTCTGTAGTCAGAGGCAAACACATTTTTGTTCAAGGCAGTCCCGTTTTAGAGGAATTCAATGGGGTAGCCCTAGGACGTTTATCGGGAATAGTTGCCCACTATGTTCCTAGTTACTTACAAAAAAACAGAATGCCCAGTTGGAAAACCAACTGTATTGACGATTGGGAAACCAAGGTAGATGCGATAGTCCAGGAGACTTATGCACAGGACATGACTATAATCGGAGGAATACCCTCTTGGGTACAAATGTATTTTGAACGTTTGATGGCTAAAACAGATACAACTGTAGGTGAACTTTTTCCTAACTTCTCCCTTTTTGTGTATGGAGGAGTCAATTTTGAACCTTATCGAGGAGTATTTGAAAAGCTTATAGGTCGTTCAACAGACTGCGTTGAATTTTATCCCGCTTCAGAGGGGTTTTTTGCCTATCAAGACCAGCAAAAGGAACGTGGGTTACTACTGCTTTTGGATCATGGGATTTACTATGAGTTTATCGTTGCACAAACCTTTTATGAGGAAAAGCCCACGATTCACAGCCTTGCAGAAGTTGAACTTGGGGTTAATTATGTGATGATTATTTCTACTACTGCAGGTTTATGGCGTTACAATATTGGCGATACTGTTCAATTTACGAGCACTCATCCTTTTCGTATCATCGTAAGCGGAAGAATTAAGCATTTTATTTCCGCTTTTGGAGAACATGTCATTGTAAGTGAGGTGGAACAGTCTTTAGAAGAAGCCATTACTCAAAATGAAGAGGTCATTCGTGTTAGGGAATTTACGGTAGCTCCACAGATTCAACCCAAAGAGGGGCTTCCTTATCACGAGTGGTTTATCGAATTTGATACACCACCTCAAGACAAAAAGGCGTTTGCCTTACAAATTGATCAGGCAATGCAATCTAAAAACATTTATTATCAGGACCTTATTGTAGGAAAAGTCCTACGCCCCTTGGTGATTCGAGAAGTGGCAAAAGAGGGTTTTACTACTTATATGAAAAGTATAGGAAAATTAGGAGGACAGAATAAGGTTCCTCGGGTTGCGGATGACCGAAAAATTGCGGATGAACTGGAAGCCTATCTAGTAAACACTTAAAAATGCAAGGAGAAAAAATCACCTTGATTTGTAATCTTAAAAACACCTTTGTAGTCAAAGACATAGCTCTGTTGGAACAAATGGGATATCGGGTTTTGTTGATTCATTCACCGACCTATAGCGATCCGTTGCGTTTTTTTGGAAACCGTCTAAGAGAATTGATATTATGCCTAATTTACCTTCCCCAATCCAAAGCGTGCTTCAGTTGGTTTAACGATTATCACAGCAGTATTCCTTTGTTTCTTTCGCGAGTATTGAACATCCCATTTACCCTGATTGTAGGGGGCTATGATGCGGTATCAAGTCATCGTTTGAACTATGGAATTTTTTTAAAAAAGAATTTCAGACAAAGATTAGCACGCTGGAATTATGCCAAGGCAAACACCATTTGGGTGGTTCATAAAAGTCTTGCTGAAGGATGCCCGAATGCCGAAGAAGACTCGGGTGCCCAGTCAGGAATACGTTTTTTCATGCCTCATTTAAAAACAAAAATCGAAGAAGTTCCAACCGCATACGATTCCAATTTTTGGAAAAAAACGAATTCAAAAAAACCAAAAACGGTCCTTACCGTTGCCAATATTTCTGATCAACGTACTTTTGAAAGAAAGGGTATTCCTCAATTTATTGAGATTGCCAAAGCATTACCCGATTTCGAATTTACCGTAGCAGGTATTGAAAAACCAATTAAAGCAGTTCATACTTATCCCAAAAACATAATTCTTTTAGGAAAACAATCACGGGAAGCGTTAAAAACTCTTTATGGGTCACATCGCTATTATTTTCAAGGATCACAAGTTGAAGGGCTTCCCAACGTTTTGTGTGAAGCGATGCTATGCGAGTGTATTCCCATTGGGAAAAATGTTTTTGGAATTCCAGACGCAATAGGCGAAACAGGGTTTTTATTTGACTCCGCTACACCTATTGAAAAAATCACTTCCTTTTTTGACACAGAAAATAAAGGTTTGGGAGTAAAAGCAAGAGAGCGTATCATAGAACAATACCCGTGGGCCAAAAGAAAAAACGCCTTTAAAAACAACATTCCACAAAACGACGAAAATGAATAAAACCTTTGGTGTTTTGGCGTATCCCCATTCGAATAATTTGGGAGATTTTATCCAAAGTCTTGCTGCAGAACAATGGCTAAAAGGCAAAAAAGTTGTGGCATTGGATCGAGATTATCTTCACAATTACGTTGGGCAACCCGTGTATTTGGTGATGAACGGTTGGTTTATGGAAAAACCTGATAATTGGCCGCCTTCTGACCAGATCATTCCTCTTTTTATTTCTTTTCACCTAAACCCGACAGCTAGAAAAGGCATGCTAGATGTAAAAGGAATCGCCTATTTAAAAAAACACCAACCCATAGGTTGCCGAGATAATTACACCCAAAAACTGCTAGAAAGTCATGGAATTAAGACCTATTTTTCAGCCTGTCTTACACTTTCTTTAAATCGCAATGAATATGTTCATCAAAATCAAAAGCGCGAAGGGATTTTTGTGATTAGTCCATTGGAACGTCTGAACCCAGAAAGAGACCCTGTGCCAAAAGGAATTATAAGCAAAATGATGCAAGCGCTCAAAAAGCCTCAAAAGAGAAAGCGCTATTTTCAAGCGATCAGACGATTGGAAAACTTTCTTGAGCAGCAAAGCGAAACGGTACACTACAGTTCTCAATTACGAGATCCCTTGGCTTTTTCTGAAGAAGAACGTATGGAGGAAGCAAAACAACAGCTTAAAGCAATCGCACAAGCCAGTTTGGTGATTACTTCTCGGATACATACGGCTTTACCTGCTGTAGCTTTTGGAACTCCTGTCTTATTTTTGTCAGATGGGTTAGAACATCCAAATCAGAAAAGCCGCTTAGAAGGGTTGGAATCGTTTTTCCCAATTTTCAATTCAACCGAATTAGCACAATGGAAATCTAAAACTCCAGAACCAAGCCAAGCACATCAACCTTTTATTGAACGGTTCAAAAAAGAAATTTCTCGTTTTTTTAAAGAATACACTTTTGGCAAAGCGGGAAGCGGGGAATAGGTATTATCTTTGTTAAAAACGTATAAGCATGAATATATTGGTAATCGGAGGCGGAGGGAGAGAGCACACCTTATGTTGGAAATTAAGTCAAAGCCCACAATGTAAACATCTTTTTGCTGCTCCTGGAAACGCCGGGACAGCCACTTGCGCTACCAATTTAGCACTTGGGGTTACTGATTTTAATGGAATTAAAGCAGCTGTGCTCGAACACCAGATCGATATGATTGTTGTAGGACCTGAAGATCCACTGGTATTGGGAATTCACGACTTCTTTATTCAAGACCCTCTTTTGGCAGATGTGGGCGTCATTGGACCTCAAAAGGCTGCAGCGACTCTGGAGGGAAGCAAGGCTTTTGCAAAAGCGTTTATGAAACGGCATGACATACCTACCGCAGCCTATGCTGAATTTACCTCTGAAACCGTGGGAGAAGGCGAAGCCTTTTTAGAGCAAAGTCAACCGCCTTACGTTCTAAAAGCAGATGGATTGGCGGCAGGAAAAGGAGTACTCATTTTAGAGGACCTCAATGAAGCCAAAAAAGAATTGAGACAAATGCTTTTAGAAAACAAATTTGGAAAGGCTTCGAGCAAGGTCGTGATCGAAGAATTTTTAAAGGGAATTGAACTTTCTTGCTTTGTGTTGACCGATGGAGAAAACTACATTACTCTTCCCATGGCAAAAGATTACAAGCGCATAGGCGAGGGAGACACAGGCTTAAATACAGGAGGAATGGGAGCGATTTCACCCGTACCTTTTGTGGACGATTCATTTAAAGAAAAAATTGAAAAGCAAATTATCATACCTACCATTGAAGGCCTTCAAAAAGACAAAACGCCTTACAAAGGATTTATTTTTATCGGACTAATCAAAGTCGAGGGAGCTCCCAAAGTAATTGAGTACAATGTCCGTTTGGGCGACCCTGAAACTGAGGTAGTCATTCCGCGCATTAAAAATGATTTAGTAGAGGTATTTAAAGCGGTTCAAGATAACCGTTTGGACAAAGTGAAACTCGAAGTAATTCCCGAAACCTCAGCCACAGTAATGGCTGTATCCAAAGGATATCCAGAGGCATACGAAAAAGGGAAAGTGATTACGGGTATTTCGGAAGATGAAATGATCTTTCAGGCTGGGACACAGCTTATAGAAGGAAGCATTTTAACTTCAGGAGGGCGTGTGTTGACAGTGACTTCCTTTGGTGAGAATCACCACAAAGCAGTACAAAAGTCGTATGAAACCCTTTCAAAAGTTAACTTTGAAGGGATTACTTACAGAAAGGATATTGGGTTTGATTTATAAAAAAGAATGTGCTGAGGGATCTTTGTCTTCTTCGCCATTTTTATCGAAAAGATTCAGTTGGAGAACCCAGTATACCATGGCAGAAAAACCTACAATCAAAAAAAGCCAGTTGACGGAATTTGCCAAAGCCCAGTTGGTAAGCTCAAGTTCTCTTAAGATGCTGTAGGGAAGAAAAAGGATTTCTTCAAATAACCACGCGATTCCTTCAAAAAAGTTTTTCATAATTAGTAGTTTACTTACCTTGCAAATTTAAGGGAAACCAAGATGCTAGCCAACCTTTTTCGAAAAACAAAAATCATTTCCCTTTCCCTTGGGACGGCTTTGCTTTTTTTGACTTTTATTTTCTATCACAATTCTTTTGAATCACTCTCTGAAAACCCATTAAAACTTCTGGGAGAATCGGCAATAAAAACCTTTATTTTGATTGTAACGCTGATCTTTTTAATGGTACAAGAGATTCGGTATCGACATGTTAATGTTTTTCCAATACACAGTTTGAGTGCAGTGCTTATTGTCCTGTTTTTACCTCAAGGGAGTATAGGGTTTAATGGTTTGATAATTCAATTCTTTTTGGTGATGACCTTGCATTTCATTAGTTTGATTTGTAATACCAAAGACACACTCAAGCCCTTTTTTAATCTAACCCTTGTGCTCTCGGTATTGGCGATATTTGAACCCTTATTTCTTTGGTTATTTGTAGGACTGGTTTTTTTGTTATTGGAGGAGCGGTTTCGGAACTTAAAAAACGTAATGGTTATAGTTATCGCGTTTTTTATTTGTTTTATTTGGGCGAGAACAATTGAGCATTATTTTCAACTTGAACCCTTGTTTCAAAGGACAAACTCGATGAACTTTTTTGACATAAAAAAAATTGCTCGGGATGAGTTGTTATATATTGCGCTAATCGGATCGCTTGTTTTGATTCCAATAAAGAAAAGCTTAAGAAGAGACTACATTTCAAATTCTTTGATACTCAGCTATCTATTTATCTGGTTGTTTTTAGGAATTTACATTTCCTTTTTCAGAGGCACAACCCACCTTAATCCTTGGGAATTAACCCTTTTTCCACTTCTCTATCTGTTTGGAATTTTTCTAAATGCAGCTTCAGACAAAAAAGTAACAGTTGTGGTCATTCTCCTTTTGACAATTAAGGGATTGAGTTTAACTGTCGGATAAGGCGCTTACACATCGTCGTAATCCACGCTTATATTTTCAGTTTGAGCAATGGCTTGACAGGTTAGCACCAAACCTTCTTCAACTTCTTCATTGGTGAGAATTTGATTGGCTTGCATTTCGGCCTTTCCTTCTGTTATTTTACCAATACAACTACTACAAACCCCACCTTGGCAAGAGTAGGGAACATCAAGTTTTGCTTGAAGCGCAATGTCGAGAAGGGTTTTATTAGGAATCAATTTTACCGTATGTACAGTTTCATCACAGGTAATTTTCAGAAGACCTTCTGCAGCGGCATTAGTGACTTTAGCGGCTTGACTACTGGCTGTAAAAAGTTCGAAGAGGACATGCTGCTTGGCAACCCCCTTATCGGCTAGAAGCTGTTCAGACGACCGAATCATAGCCTCTGGACCGCAGAGGTAAAAACGTTCAGGCGCTTCAGAGTTTTGATTTAAAGCATAATTCAAAAGTGCCGTATCAATCCGTCCAAAATGAGCGTCTTTTTCATTTGATTTACTAAAGACCCAGTGCACTTTGAGTTGTTCAGGGTATTTGTCTTCAAGGTCTTGTAATTCTTTATAAAAAAGGGTTTCTTCAGGCGTTTTGTTTCCGTAAACTAAAGTAAAAGGGTTGAGTGAACTGCCGTGTAAAACCGTTTTTAATATGGACATTATTGGGGTGATTCCGCTTCCTGCAGCAATGGCCATTATTGGAATTGGGTCTTGTCTTTCTTCAAAAGTAAAGCGCCCTTCGGGAAGCCCCACTTTTATGGCATCACCAACTTTTATTTGTTGATTGATATAGGTAGAAAACAAACCTTGCGGAACTTCTTTGACCCCTACCTGAAGAGTCCCCTCGTGAGGAGCTGAACAAATCGAATATGAGCGACGTACTGGTGTACCATCAATGACAAGTTCTAGTGTAACGTATTGTCCTGGAAGAAATGAATACAGGGGCTTTACCGATTCGGGAATCTCTATGGTGAGAACAACGGCTTGTGAAGTCATTCGTTTTATTGCTGCGATTTGCAATGAGTGAAATTCAGACATAGCTTTTTTTTGGTAAATTTAGGGAAATGATTATCATTGGTAAATCAATTGTAGAAAAACAAATTCATGGCCTCATTTTCTGTAATAGACTCCTTCAAATTATCCAAAAAGAAATTTTTTAGAGCTCCTCAATGGGAATTGAAACTGGCCATCCGAATTTTAATTGGCTTTTTGGTTTTATATTTTCTTGCTGCGTTTTTATTTCTAGGAATAGGAATTTATTTTATTGTTCAAAAAACTGTTCCAGATCAAAACCCTGTTTTTTTCGTTAATGAATTTTTAATTTACTATTTCGGTATTGAGCTTTTGATCCGCTATTTTGTCCAAAATCTTCCTATTACTGACATCAAACCCCTTTTAGTCCAACCGATTTCTAAAAACAAAATCGTTCAAGGAGTCATGCTTCGCTCTTTGGGCTCTTTCTTTAATTGGATTCCTATGGTTATTTTGGTTCCTTTTGGCATTGTGTACTCCCTAAACGAACCCACCACCTACACCCTTTGGATATGGGTTATTGGAGTGCTGTTTATTTCGGGAATTAATAATTTCCTTGTGTTTTTTATCAATAAAAACCGTGTAGTTGCACTCAGCGTTTTCCTACTATTACTTGCGGGTTCTTTTTTCCAACATGTATTGGGCATACCTCTTTTATCTTTTTTTGGCAAGGGATTTAATTATCTTTATTTACATCCTATATCAATCGTTGTCCTACTCGCATTATTTTTTGGGATAGTATGTGCACAATACTTTTTTTTAAAAAAACAATTGTATCTCGACAAGGGCTTCAGCCAAAAGAAAGAACGGATTGTGGGTTCAGATCTGAAGATTTTTGATCGGGCAGGAATATTAGGGCTTTTTATTAAAAACGATATTCGATTGATTTTACGAAACGTACGTGCGCGTCAGGTCGTTTTTGTGGGCTTTTTATTTTTATTTTATGGAATTATCTTTTTTAGTCAGAAGGTATATTTGGAATCTTATGTCATGTTGATTTTTGCTGGGGTTTTTACTACTGGTGGGTTCATGCTCTCTTTTGGACAATTGGTGCCTGCCTGGGATAGTGAATATTATAGTTTTTTGATGTGTCAAAACATTCCTTATCGAAAATACCTTGAGTCCAAACTGTATCTGATGATGTTTTCTGTAGTCATCTCTATGGTATTGTCTTTGCCCTACCTCTATTTCGGTTTAAAGATCATGACAATCATTATAGCATGCGCTATTTTCAATTTTGGCATGGGTAGCTTTATCACTCTCTATTCAGGGGCATTCAATGCGACCCCAGTAAAACTAAACGTCAAAGCCAAGGCTTTTGAAAACACACAAAACTTTAGCCTTACCCAATTGCTATTTACCTTACCGAAAATTGTATTACCTGTTTTGGTGTTTTATGTTCCCTTTCGGTTTTTCGGATTTTCTGCTGGGATTCTTGGATTGATCCTGACAGGACTTTTGGGCTTGTTGTTTAGGGGTTTTTTACTCAGAGCTATAGAAAAGACGTATCAAAAAAGAAAATATAAAACTCTTTCCTCATTCAAAAAAACATAACATGATAACCGTTACAGATTTGTCCAAAAAATATGGTGGAACACTAGTCTTACAGCTCCCCGAATTGAATATTCCTAAAGGTCAACGCTTCGGTCTGGTAGGAAATAATGGTGCTGGTAAAACCACTTTTTTTAGCTTGATCTTAGATTTGATAGAGAGCACTAGTGGTCGCATTACAATAAATGAGATTGATGTCAAATCTAGTGAAGACTGGAAACCCTTTACTGCCGCATTTATTGATGAAAGCTATTTGATCGGCTATTTAACGGTCGAAGAATACTATTATTTTTTGGGAAACCTTCGTGGTTTGAGCACAAAGGAAATTGACACCTGGGTCTTGAATTTTGAATCGTTTTTTAATGGAGAAATTTTGGGAAAAAAGAAATACCTCCGAGACCTTTCCAAAGGAAATCAAAAAAAAGCAGGAATTGTAGGAAGCTTGATCGGATCTCCAGATTTGGTGATTTTAGACGAACCTTTTGCTAACCTCGACCCGAGTTCGCAAATCAGGTTAAAAAAATTAATTGAGAATATTGCGAAAAACAGTGAAATTACCTTTTTGATTTCGAGTCATGACTTGACCCATGTAACCGAAGTTTGTGACCGAATCGTATTATTAGAAAACGGAACAATATTAAAAGACATTAAAACAACTTCATCTACCCTAAAAGAACTCGAATCCTATTTTTCACTTAAAGAATGATGGCAGATACTAAATCACATCTTTTTTAGTTATTATCTAGCAACCTTATACAGATGTCCTCAATGCGATATGTTTTTTCATGTACGATAGTGTCATTCTTTTTTTTGCTCTCCTGTAGTACGACAAAAAAGGGAGTGTTCAACAAGGGGTATCATACCTTGACTACCAAGTATAATGTATTGTTTAATGGGAAAGAAGCGTTTTCCATAGGCGAATCCATTTTAGAAGAAACCTTTGAAGACAATTTTTATGAGTTACTGCCTGTAGAACCGATCAATCTTCGAGGGGAAAACATCGACGAAACAACGATTGTTCCTGGTTTTGATCGCGCCGAAGAAAAAGCGGTAAAAAGCATTCAAAAACATTCCATCAAAATCAACGACATTCAGTACAACGGTCAAATGGATGATGCGTATCTTCTGTTGGGAAAAGCACGTTATTTTGACAGGCGCTTTTTCCCAGCTTTGGAAGCCTTCAATTTTCTTTTAGAGAGCGAGGCCAGTAGAGCCAATTTTGTTGAAGGAAAAATTTGGAGAGAAAAAACAAATATCAGACTCAGAAATGTAGAGCTTGCCATTGACAACCTGACGCCCCTTGCCAGAGCACTGTTCCAAAATAACACCTTCTATTCACAGGCAAATGCGACTCTTGCAGACGCTTATATAAATTTAAAGCAGTTGGATTCCGCAGCCTTCTATATCAAAAGGGCGGCTTTGAAAGAACCGAAAAGAAAAAATAAAGCACGTTATCTTTTTATTACTGGCCAACTTTTTGAAACCCTAGGAAAAACAGATTCTGCACAATGGGCCTATTCTGAGATTCTCGCATTAAAAAGAAAAGCGCCTAGAAAGTTTTCAATTCAAGCTGAAATCAAGAAAAGCTTGGTTGACACCGAAATTGATTTTGAAGATCGGGTAGTTTTTTTGCAAAAAATGCTGAAAAATTATGAAAACCAGCCCTTTGAACATGTGTTAAATCGAGCAATTGCAAACCTCTATTTACAACAGGAGAATGATAGTGTGGCATTGGAATATTTTAATAGGTCGCTTGAGTCTCCCTCTCTAGATTCGTATACTGAAATAGAAAATTTTCGGGATCTCGCAGAGTATCATTTTACAAATGGCGCTTACTTGAAATCCGGAGGATATTTAGACAAATTACTACTCCTTTTTGATGAGTCCACCAGTACATATAAAAAATTAAAAAGAAAAAGAGACAATTTGGGGGAAGTCATAAGTTATGAAAATACCGTTCAAGAAACCGACAGTATTTTGGGCTTGCTCCGATTACCTCAAAGCGAACAACTGGCCTATTTTGAAAACTATTTAGAACAAAAGCAACAAAAACAGGCCTTGATTCTTCAAAAGCAGAATGAGCAAAAACGATTTCAATTTTTAGACGGAACGAAAACAGCTTTTTATTTTTACAATCCAAACCAATTGTTGCAAGGGAAACAGACGTATTTGGCAAATTGGGGTAACCGCCCAAATGTGGATAACTGGAGAAGTGCCAATACGATATTAAACCTCAATTCACAAGATGAAGATGCCGCTCCCTCAGACGAACTCACCGCTTCCATTATTCAAGAAACACCCGAAAGCTTTGTATCCCAATTACCCAAAACAAAAAAGGAAAAAGACAGTCTGATATTAATCAACCAAAAAGCCTATTTACAGTTAGGAATGATTTACAAAGAAAAGTTTAAAAACTATCCTTTAGCACATGAACGTTTAGAGAAAGTAATGTCCTTAAAACCTAAGGATGAAATCGCAGTTCAAGCACTTTATCATTTGTATCGAATGAACGAAGAAGAGGGCTCGTTAAAAGCGAAAATGTACAAAGAACAACTTATAACAAAGTATCCAGAGACCGCCTTTGCAAGTTTGTTGTCAGACCCCGAAAATTACGACAACTCAGTAATGATTACACCAGAAACCTTATATGTTGAAGCGCTTGATTTGTTTAATAAGCAACAGCTTCTAGAAACCTTAGAAGCGCTTGAGAAACTGACTGTATTGGCAAGTGGCAGCTCAATTGAACCTAAAATCAATTTGCTAAAAGCCCATACGTTGGGCCGTTTAAATGGAGTTACAGCTTGGAAAGCTTCATTGAATGAAGTGGCCACAAATTTTAGCGCTGTAGAAGAAGGTATTCAAGCAAAAGCCCTTCTAGAAAAGATTAATGCATCCAATGATCTGGAAGAAACAGGGGTGATTTATAAAAATTACAAATGGGTTTTCCCTTTTCCCATAAATCAAAAAGAAAACGCTCAAAACCTTCTTAAAACTCTAGAAAAAGACGTTTTCTCCTACAATAAATTTTGGAGTGTGAGTCTGGACCCCTACAACAAAGAGTTTGTTTTTGTGGTGGTTCATGGAATTCGCAGCCCCAAAGAAATTGAAAATTGGAAAACACAGTTACAGCTCAATACAAACAATCATAATTTTGTAACTTTGGCTTCCCAATACCGAGAATATCTGAAAAACAAAACCTGGAAAAACATTTTAAAATGAGAGTAACAGAAAACAACGGACAATACAGCAAAATAGATAAAAACACCATTTTCAAAGGGTCTATAAGTGCAAAAACAGATATCCGAATTGACGGTACGGTAGAAGGAGACGTAAATACGACAGGCAAAGTGATTTTTGGAAAAGAAGCAAAAGTGATGGGAACTGTGTTGTGCGGTAATGCAGATATTGAAGGTACATTCGATGGGGAACTTACCGTATCTGGAATTTTGAATTTGAAAACAGGATCCAATGTCAAGGGAAAAGTTCGCATTCAAAAACTTATTGTCGAATCGGGAGCAACCTTTAACGCAAACTGTTCCATGCATTCTGCAGAAGAAGGTGTGAAAAAGCTAAAAAACACAAATGAAAAAGAGGGAAAAGCCGAACCGATGGCTAATATTCTCTAGCCTCGCTTTTCAAATTGCGCTCATCATGTGGTCTGCTATTCGTTTGGGACAATATCTTGATGAGAAATTTCTGTCCACTGAAAATCAATTTGTACTGCTATTGTGCAGCGTGGGTTTGGTAGCAATTCTGTGGATGATTTACAAGCAAAGCAAACGTTTTTGGAACGAAGAAAAATGAGAAAAAACGCAACGTATACAGTCTTCTTTTTTATCACTTTAGGCCTCGCTTTTACTATTCACCTACAGGCACTTCCCAACGCAAAATTTTTTCTTATTCAAAGCTATTCCATCAATGCAGTACTCGCATTGGCCGCATTACTTCTTTTGGGTTTTGGAATGGAAAAGAAGAAAAATAATTTAGCCAATCTTTATTTGATCACCGTAGCGATGAAACTTATCGTATATTTTCTTTTTTTTCATCCCCAATTTAAGTTGGACGGTACAGTAAACCGAAGTGAGTTTTTCATGTTTTTTATTCCTTATGCCCTAGGGCTTTTGGCAGAAATCATTTTGTTAGCTAGGCGGTTTACTTAAATAGGAAGCTTTGGAAAGGAACTTTTCCCAAGTGAGGGAACACACTAAAAAAGAAGTTTAAAAAAACATTTAAAAGTTTCTTTATTTATCCGAAAGCCTTACATTTGCAGCGCTAAAAACACGATTTAAACCATTGTTTTATGCTGTCTATGCAACACAAAACCAACGCCAATTTATTTTTATTCCTTGCGTTGTTTTTTGCGCCCTTTTTTCTTCAAGCAAATGACAGTAAACCTTCAGGAGATTTAAAAACTGAAATAAAAGAATACATTTCACATCACTTAGAGGATGCGTACGATTTTAGTTTGTTTTCTTATACAAACGCTTCTGGGGAACATATATATATTGGGATTCCTTTGCCAGTAATATTATGGGATGACGGACTTCAAATTTTTTCTTCTTCAAAACTACATCATGGAGAACATGTCGCACAGGTAGGAACAAATTATTACAAGCTGGATCACGGAAAGATTTACAAAACCGATGCCGAAGGCACAATCAATTACGACGAAACACAACACGCAACCAATGTTGCTCCAATAGACCTTTCTATAACCAAGGGCGTTGCAAGCATGTTATTGATAGCGATATTGATGTTCTATTTGTTTTCTAGTCTTGCTAGATCATATTCAAAAACAGGAGGTGTACCTGCTGGGATTGGACGCTTTTTTGAACCCATTGTACTATACATTCGAGACGACATAGCCAGACCCAACATTGGCGAAAAGAAATACGGAAAGTACATGAATTTCTTATTGACGGTTTTCTTTTTCATTTGGTTTTTAAACCTTATGGGTCTTACTCCACTTGGCGTAAACGTAACTGGAAATATTGCCGTTACATTTGGTTTGGCCTTGCTGACTTTTTTGATTACAAACCTTACGGGAACAAAAGACTACTGGCTTCATATTTTTGATCCTCTTGGTGCATCGATGAAGTGGTATGCTAAGATTCCGTTATATATTATTTTAATTCCCATCGAAGTTTTGGGAATTTTTATCAAGCCATTTTCTCTCTTGATTCGTTTGTATGCCAATATGCAGGCAGGACATATCGTTTTAATGAGCTTGATAGGTTTGATGTTTATTTTTAAAAGTTGGTTGGGCAGCCCTCTGTCCTTTGGACTAGCTTTTGCAATATCAATTATAGAATTGTTAGTGGCCTTATTACAGGCCTATATATTTACGATGCTTTCTGCACTTTATTTCGGTTTTGCCGCTGAAGAACATGAGCATCATTAACCTAAAACACAATAGTGTGTCAAAAAAAGAGTGTTTAATTTTAAATTTTAGTATATGGAAATTCCAGTAATGGTAGGTGCCGGTTTAGTAGTAATCGGTGTAGGTATGGGTATCGGTAGAATCGGTGGTTCTGCAATGGAGGC
>JAFMLQ010000070.1 GCA_017852075.1 Flavobacteriaceae bacterium
TGCGATGGTAATTTTCGGGATCTTCAATGGACATCTGCTCAAGGGCTTTTTGGGTATATTGCAAACACCATCTAGCACTATAGTTTGTGTACCAGTTATTATCTACGTTGTTTTCGTATTCATTTGGACCAGTAACCCCTAGAATAACATATTGATTTAGATGAGTTGAAAAGCTGACCCGTTGTGCCCAAAATCTGCTAATTCCAATGAGCACCTCTAAACCCATTTCCGCCATATGAGCCTGATCGTCGGTGTAGTCTATGTATTTTTTTATTGCGAAAGCAATGGCCGAGTTTCTGTGAATTTCCTCAAAGGTTATTTCCCATTCATTATGACACTCTTCTCCGTTAACAGTCACCATAGGATAAAGGGCAGCACCAGAATTAAAACCCAGTTTTTCAGCATTTTCAATAGCTTTATCTAGTTGCAGATAGCGATAGCGCAAAAGATTTTTAGCAACCCCTTTATCTTTAGATACCATATAAAAAGGAAGACAATACGCTTCGGTGTCCCAGTAGGTAACACCACCATATTTTTCACCTGTAAATCCTTTGGGGCCTACATTGAGTCTTGGATCTTTACCAGTGTAGGTTTGATTTAAATGGAAAATATTGAAGCGAATCGCTTGTTGGGCAGAGATGTCTCCATTTATCACTATATCTGAGCGACGCCAGATTTCCCCCCATTCCAATCGTTGTTGACTTAAAAGGTCTTCAAAGCCTATTCCCTCTACGGTATAAATTATTTTTTTTGCTTTTGCTTTTAAATTTTCGTCTGGAAAATCCATTGAATTTACATATCCGCCAAATGTGGTTATTGATAAACAGTCTCCTGAATTCATAAGAACATCATAAGAGATTCCAACCTTAGTTTTGTTCATTTGTTGAGTTCCTACTGGGGTAATTTTTTTTTCGTTTAGTTCGAGTTTGCTACTGTTAAAAGTGCAAAGTTGAAACCCTGTTTTTAGAACTTCAGAATGGTGAAAAATTTGTTGTCCTTCAATAGAGGAGGAGTTCTCTTTGGTAAAAGGTTCGCCCCAATTAGAATCTCTATTTGAAGTGTCAATTTTTAAGTGAGGAGTTACCTTTACATTTGCTGGGTTGTTCAACACTGTAAGCGTGTAATAAACAGCACCTACTTGTTCTATTGCTAGAGAAATAAATCGTGTAGATGTTATTTGAAGTTGGGTTCTATTTTGTAGTTCAACTTTTGAGACTCGTTTGTACCAACCCTCTTTCATATTTAGCTCTCGGGAAAACTGTAAAATAGTTTTACATTGATTTAAATCAAGAATTTCACCGTTTACTTCTATTCGCAATGCATTCCAAACAGGACAATTTACAGTTTTAGCAAAATAATTAGGGTATCCTTTTTTCCACCAGCCTACTTTGGTACGATCAGGATAATATATTCCAGAAATGTAATTTCCATAGAGATGTTTTCCTGAAAAGTCTTCTTCGAAATTGGCCCGCTGACCAAACTTTCCATTTCCAATACTGAAGATGCTTTCACATGCCATTACACGTTTTGCATCGTAACCTTCTTCAATTACAGACCATTCATTTTCTTTAATGAAGTCAATCATAGTTAAAAGTCGTTTAGTGAGATTTCTTTAAAATTTTCATATATCCGTGATGCCATTGATAAGCTTTTGGCATCTCCAATACCAATGGTTGTCATTCCAATTTGATTTGCCGCGAGGATTCCCGAACTGGAATCTTCAAAAACAACACAATTTTGTGGTACTGTATTTGACAAAAGAGCAGCTAGTTCAAAACCTTCTGGATGTGGTTTTGAATTGGTCACATCGTTCCCATCAACAATAGCATCAAATAAGGCAATGATATTGAGTTTTGTCAAAATCATTTTTGCATTTTTACTTGAAGAATACAATACAATTTGGTGATTATTTGCTTTAGCCTCAAGAATAAACTCATGGACTCCGTCCATAATATCATCTTCTGAAAGAGAAGAAAGGGACGCTAAGTAGCGGTCATTTTTTTCTTTTAGTAAGCGGTCAAATACTGGGGAGGAAACTTCTTTTCCTGACCAAGAAATTATTTTTTTTAGCGAATCGTTTCTACTTACACCCTTTAGTGCCTCATTATTTTCCGGAGTAATCTGGTAGTTAAGAAATGCCCCTGTTTCTTTCCAAGCTTCAAAATGGTGGGTTTCCGTTTTAGTTATAACCCCATCTAGATCAAAAATAAAAGTGGGACGTTTTGATTTTGTCATCCTTTTAATTTTTGTTCATCAATTAAAAAATTCAGCCCCCCTGCCAATACTAGAGAAAGACCCGCAATAACCATTGCGTAAATGGGTGCCTCTCCAAATAGTGAAGACAGGTAGTTGATCCCTCCTGTTGCTGCGATGATTTGAGGAATTACAATAAACATATTGAAAATACCCATAGTCACTCCCATTTTTTTTTCATCTACAGCACCAGACAGCATCGCATAGGGCATTGATAATATACTGCCCCATGCAAAGCCGATTAAAGTAAATGAAAGCGTTAAGTATGCTGGCTCTTTAATTACATACATCAAAAGGAATCCAATACCTCCTAAAACTAAAGAAACCATATGGGTGTATTTTCTACTAATTGTTCGTCTAGAGGTGTAGAAAGTTAGAAATAACGCAAACACCATTGAAGATAGTCCGTAAATGCCCATAAAAGATCCTGTACTGTTTGAGGCGGTTTGAAATTTGGCGTTTGCCACATCAAATAATTTTGCTTGTTCAGCATTGTTTAAGTCATAATTTGTTTCTAAAGGAAAAGGGGCGTCAAAAACATGCTCCGTTATCGCGGGATTTGCCATACTCCACATCGTAAAGAAAGCAAACCAACTAAAAAATTGTATGAGTCCAAGTTTTTTCATAGTTGAGGGCATAGATAAAAACTGCCTTAGAAAATCTTGAAAACCCGCAGTAAAATTTCTTTTTTTCTTTGCTTTAAAAGCTTCCAAGTCATCAGGAGGGTATTCGCTAGTCGTCACTATTGTGTACATTATCGCTGATAGGAAAACGACTCCTCCAATAGCAAATGCTACTTTGATCGACATAGGTATTTCACCAGG
>JAFMLQ010000071.1 GCA_017852075.1 Flavobacteriaceae bacterium
TCATATTTTCGATAAGTGTATACTCGTTAACTAAACCCTGAGGTCGACCAGTATTGATATACTGCCATTCTTGACCGTTTCTAAGGTATAAATCAACCCCTTTTATCCCAGTATCAGGCATATGATCCATTGAAAAGTTGTTCAAGACTTCCCATTTAACTTTCAGATTGGATGTATTTGTTGAAAATCGAATAGATAGGCCAGCAGAAGATTTTGACAAATCCCATACTGGAGTCCGCACAAGCTCTTTGTATGAGGCAGGAAGCCTGTCATAGGGACTTTCTTTAAGGTGCTCTGCAACAATTGTTCCTTCAATTAAAAAGTGTTCTTTTCCGTAAAATTTGGTTTGTTGTGTTTCTTGAGAAAAAATTGAATAAGAAACAATACTTAGTAAATAAAAGAGATTTTTCATATTGTGAATTTAACAAAAAGTAAATTTAATTTTTTGGAATTGCACTCATTCTTTTTTTTGATTTAAAAAGCGAAAAATTTGTCTTAAGTGTATTTTTCATTGGCATAAAATGAGTTGAAATAACATACTTGAAGAGTCCAAGGAATTTCAATCTACTCAGGCTTTTTTGTTGAGGATTTGACGAGGTATTAGTATAGCTATTTATTTTATTGAATGTACTATTGGCTTGATGAACTCTGCCCACTTTTCATAACCTTTTTCATTGAGATGAACTCCATCAGTTGTATATTCTTTATTAATCAAGCCATCCTCATACACAAAAATGGAATGGAGATCTATAACCTTAAAATCTTTATTTTCAGAGGACTTAATAATTTCATTTACGGTATTTATACTTTCAATTAAATCTTCTTTTTCAGTTGGTAAAACAGTCTGAACATAAATTCTAGATTTAGGACTCCTCATTTTTAAGTAGTGAGTTATTTTAATAATATTTGTCCCAATATATTCTGGTGAGGGAATATCTGGTGAACCATTGTTCCAAATGTCATTTATTCCTATTAATAGGAAAATTGCTTTTGCTTTGTAATGAATAATTTCTTCTAAACGAGCAAATACTCCATCGGTTACATCCCCCCCAATACCTCTATTTTTAATCTTTGGATAATCTAGCCTTTTAGACCAATTATTGCCTCCAGCAGTTATACTATTTCCTAAAAAAACAATATCATTTTTTTCTAAAGGCTTTTTTTTGAATTGTTCAATTACTTTATTATAATTAGCCCTACCCCAATCTTCCTGATACCTAAATTCTAAACCTTCACTAGGGTATAAATACTCTAAGTTTGAATGAATTGATTGCGAAAAAGTTAAAAGTGAATTAAGAAAAACGAGTTGAATAATATACTTAATCATAATTTGAAAATAAAAAGGGGATTTGGATGCATGCAAATCCCCATATCAAAAAATAAAACTAACTAACTAACTATAATATATTATTTAGCAAACCACAATTTGGTTGTCATGTTATCAGGACCTTGTGCAGATATAGCAGCATTTACATTGGTGTTGTTTGAACTGTAAACACTTGTGCCATACCTTAATCTTTGTGCTTGTTTACCATTCATTTCACCAGCGAAACTGATAATATCGTTATTGTCAGAGGTTATAACCGCTGAAGCAGGATACCCGGTATCTCTAACGATAGCCCAACCCTCATAGCCGTTGGTGTAATTAGCTAACCAACGTTGGGTTGCTATTTTTTCAAGCTTTTCTTCCATAGTTCCTGTTAATGAACCCATAGTAGATTCTAAAAATTCAGTTGTTGGTGCTGTATTCCAAATAGCCATTGCTTTTTCTAAGCCTAGCTGATAGTAAGTATTCGCATCACCAGTAGCAAGCCCTTTCACAATTGCCTCTGCTATCATAAAATGTGAATCTGCGGATGTCATTAAAATTGTTGGGAATAATGGCTTACCTTCATTTGTCTTTTGGGTTATGATGTCCGCTGGATCAGAAAACATTTTAGCATGCATATATCCTTTAATCTTTGGACTTAATCTTGAGGGTAAGCCTACATAATTGGTGTTTTCTGGCATGGTGATGGTCAAATCAGCTGCTGTTTCAACCCATGTATAATCCGTATCTAAAACAAGTCCAGAATCATCAAGAGTGCTTTTAACGAACGCAACATGATCAGCGATTAGAGCAACTCCATCACCAGCAGTTGGCTTGGTTATTTTAATTGTTCCGCCCACGGCAGGTTTTGCCATCAAAGTTAATCTTGGATCAGCGCTAGTTTTTAAAATATTTATTAATGCTTCGGTAGTTTTCCACTGACTATTAGAAAAATTATGCCAAACATCTCCGTATGAGGAAGAACCTCCCCAGATATCTTTTTCGTCAGCATAGCCTTCAAACAAAGCATCAGTATCAGCTAATACACCTGATGAAATTGCTTCAGAAACAGCAGTAGTAGAAAAATCTTCCCCAGCACCACCATGAGCTCGAAGTGCAATACGCAACTTTAAACTGTTTGCTGCTTGTTTCCAGTTTTGCATATTTCCCTTAAAGATTACATCATTTTCACGAAGGACACCAAATCCACTTCCAGCTTCTGTATTGTTTCCAATAATTTCTATGGCTTGGTCAAGGTCAGCAACTATCCCTTTATATACGGTAAGTTGATCGTCGTACTTAGGTAATTTAATATCAGGATCAGATGCTTCAGTATATGGGATCATTCCAAAGGTTTCAGTAAAAAGTTGATAATAATACCCTTTCATTATTAGCCCAAGAGCAAAATACATTTCATCCTCTAAAGTGCCTCCTTCTCCAACATTATTTAAGTATGAAGTTAAATCACTATTGTAACCCGCAAGCCAATCCCAACAACCTAGATCAGTATAAAAACTATTGTATACCCATCCTAAATCACCATTCCAAGCATGGTCGTCTAGGCCAAGACTGTGTCCTGAGTATCCATTTGCTGTTTGACCAGAAAATTGATCAGGGTGTATTACATCGCCAAACCAAAGCGGAACCATGGTAGGTCTTAAAAGCTTTTGTTGAATATTAGTTA
>JAFMLQ010000072.1 GCA_017852075.1 Flavobacteriaceae bacterium
AAAAGCCAATAAAAAGAATCTTTGACCCGACTAAAAAGGTAATAATTTCTTATACAGGAAATATTGGTCAAGCTCAAGATCTTGAAAGTTTAGTAAAGGCAGTAAAACTATCAAAAAACAATAATTACGAAATAAGATTAATAGGTGATGGAAGAGCTAAAGAGTATCTAAAAAACTTAGTTTCATCTGAAGGATTAAATGATCAAATAAAATTCTATGATTCAGTAGACTCACATAATCTTTTAGGTTTTTTTAAGGAGTCCGACTTTCTTTATTTATCCTTAAATAGTAGCCCATTGTTTTCTAAAACAGTCCCGGCTAAATTTCAAACATATTTAGCAAGCCGCGTCCCAATAATTGGTTTAATCTCTGGGGAGACTAACTTTTTGATTAAAGAAAATAATTTAGGATTTGTCTCTAATGCAGGGGACTCAATCGCTTTAGCAATAGTCTTTGATAGTTTTTCTAATATCGACGATCCTCAATATCAAAAAATGAAATCCAATTGTAAAAATTTGTATCAAATTAAATTTTTATCTTCTTTAAGAAAACAAGAACTTCTTAATTTACTTTAATAACTGTTGTTATTTGTTTAAAACTTAGGTTTTCTTTTTAGTGCCTTAATTGTAGCTTTAAAACAAAAAATGCCTTTTAATTCCCATACAGCTTCTTTAGCCGGCAAAAAATCAAAAAGGGGAAAATCAAAACTTACCCCAGATATCCAAGACAGGTTGGATCTTTTAACTGCTGAAAATTTAGATTACCTCTTATCACATCTAGATGAGCTTAATAACAGCGAACGTATAAAACTAACTCAATTACTACTTTGTTACACAGTACCAAAACATGGTACACGCCCTGCCGAGCCTCTTCCTGGGCGTGAAGACTTGCCGCTGTTTGTAGAAGATGTTTAGTTGTTGCTAAGAGCTGATTTGCTGAATAATTAAATCAGCATAATGATCCACCTACTAGAGCGCTATTCCCATTAACACACCCCTTGACTTTACTTTGTAAAGCCATTCCCCTCTTGTTAGAGGGGAGGAAACGATAGTCCCCGCTAGTAAGAGTGGATTTAGGAGCCTGATTGCCTCTGGTAGGGGGTTATTCCAATTTTAAATTGATTATTTTTACATCAAGTTTTAAATCCTAATGTTAGTTGAACTTTTTTCATGACGACTATAGCAACCTTGTTTCCAAAAGTTTATTTAGTAAAGCCTTTTGTCCACTTTGATGAGCGGGGTTCTTTTTCAGAGCACTTTGTGGATCAAAATTTTACAAATGCGGTAGGGAGAAAAATTCACTTCTGTCAAGACAATTTGACCCACTCCAAAAGGGGAGTACTACGAGGACTGCATTACCAACTTCCTCCTTTTTCACAGTCCAAACTGGTGAGCGTACTACAGGGAACTGTTCTGGACCTAGTTGTAGACATCCGAAAAGGGTCGCCCACTTTTGGGCAGTATTTTAGTCAAGAACTAAGTGCAGAAAACCAACTGCAATTGTTTATTCCTAGAGGCTTTGCCCATGGTTATATTACGCTCAGCGAAACTTCCATTTTCCAGTATAAAGTGGATAACTATTATAACCCCCAAAGCGAAGGCAGTATTCGCCCGGACGATCCCACTCTAGCCATCGACTGGCAACTTCCTAAGGACGAATGGATTCAATCCAAAAAAGACCAAAACCATCCCACTTTGTCGGAAGCTCCCCTTTTTGATTTTAAGGACGATCTGTATGTCTAGTTTTCTAGTTACCGGAGCGGACGGTCAATTGGGACAGTGTTTTCGTGCTGTAGCAGCAGAATTTCCTAACCACCACTTGATTTTTACAAACAGCCAGGAAGTCGATCTTGCACGTCCAGAAACACTTCAATATTTTTTTGATACAAACCCCTTTAGCGGCATCATCAACTGTGCTGCCTATACACAGGTAGATCAGGCAGAGGAAGAATCTGAAAAGGCGCATCAAATCAATGCCGAAGGAGTACAAAATCTTGTAAACTTTACGGAAGAGAACGAGCTCTTTTTGGTTCATTTTTCTACGGATTATGTTTTTGATGGAATGGCTTCTGTTCCTTATCAAGAAACGGATCAATGTGATCCGATCAACGCCTATGGCCAATCCAAATACGAAGGGGAACAACGAATGGCTCAGGCAAAGTGCCTCCATACCACCTTTCGGATTTCGTGGTTGTTTAGTCCGTTTGGAACCAATTTTGTCAAAACCATTTTGCGAATGAGCAAAACCAAAGAGCAGCTTGAAGTAGTGCAGGACCAGTGGGGCCGACCCACCTACGGGATGGATTTGGCAAGAGCCGTTTTATCCCATATCGATCACCCCACTTTTTTTGATTTCAGTTGTTATCACTTTGCCCAGCGAGGAGCCACTACCTGGTTTGACTTTGCACAGAAAATTTTAGGTCTTACAAAAAGCCCTTGCAAAAGTATACCCTGTACCACCGCAGCCTACCCCACCGCTGCCAAACGACCTCTATATGCCGTTTTGGATACCACACGAATAGAAAAACACTTATTTTTACAGCCCCTAAGGTGGGAAGTCGCATTGGAAGACTGTATTAAAAGAATAGAAGCGGGATGAGTACATTTCAGTCCATTTTAGTAACGGGAGGCGCAGGGTTTATAGGATCTCATTTGGTGAGAAGGCTCCTTGAGAAATACCCCAACACTCAAATTTTAAACCTGGACGCGCTGACCTATGCAGGAAATTTAGACAACCTAAAGGATTGTGAAGCAGCTCTAAACTATCGTTTTGTCAAAGGGGACATCAATGATTTTACTTTGTTACAAGAACTGTTTAAAACTCAGAACTTTGATGCGGTAGTCCACCTGGCTGCAGAATCTCACGTGGACAATTCCATCAAGAATCCCTTTGCCTTTGC
>JAFMLQ010000073.1 GCA_017852075.1 Flavobacteriaceae bacterium
AATGGACTTCTCAGGCCGGAGATAGCCAAGAACAAAAGCCCAAAAAACCAAGTCCGCCGAAATACTACGATCCTGTACCGATTACCTTTCCAAACAAGGCTTTTGGTTTTTCCGAAAGACCCCAAGCGAAAAACACCTTAATTCAAAACGCAACCGTGTGGACCAACGAAGCAGAAGGCATTTTAAAAAATACGGATGTACTTGTAGTCAATGGAAAAATTGCAGCTGTAGGAAGCAATCTGAACTACGAGGGTGCCCATGTGATTGATGCTAGTGGAAAACAACTTACAACAGGAATAATAGATGAACATTCGCACTTGGGGGCTTCAAGCATCAACGAAGGAGGGCAAAACTCTTCTGCTGAAGTGACAATTGAAGACGTTATTGAACCCGATGATGTGGGGCTTTATCGGAATCTAGCGGGAGGGGTCACTACCATTCAAATTTTACACGGATCGGCGAATCCAATTGGAGGTAGGTCTGCCATTATTAAATTAAAATGGGGAGAAACGATAAACAATATGCTGTTTAAAAACGCCGATCCCTTTATCAAATTTGCTTTGGGAGAAAACGTCAAACAATCCAACTGGTCGAGTTATAGTCGTTTTCCTCAAACCCGTATGGGAGTAGAACAGGTTTTTGTAGATTATTTTCAACGGGCAAAAGAATACGCTAAACAGTGGGAGCAATACAACGGACTCTCCAAAAAACGAAAAGCATCAACAAAAGCACCCCGTTATGACATCGAAATGGAAGTCCTTGCTCAAATTCTCAGAGGAGAACGCTTTATTTCTTGTCATTCCTATGTGCAGTCTGAAATCAATATGCTCATAAAAGTTGCTGAGCGTTTTGGTTTCCAAGTCAACACCTTCACCCACATTTTAGAAGGTTATAAAGTAGCTGATAAAATGGCAGAACACGGTGTGGGAGGATCTACCTTTTCTGATTGGTGGGCCTATAAAAATGAAGTGAAAGATGCCATTCCATACAACGGTGCCATCATGCACAACGCTGGGGTTACTGTAGCATTTAATTCAGACGATGCAGAGATGTCTCGGCGGCTCAACCAAGAGGCAGCTAAAGCTGTTAAATACGGAGGTGTTTCTGAAGAAGATGCATGGAAATTTGTAACACTAAATCCAGCCAAATTACTCCACCTCGACGATCGTATTGGGAGTATCAAAGTAGGTAAAGATGCTGACCTCGTCATTTGGTCCGATCATCCCATGTCCATCTACTCGAAAGCAGAAATGACCATGATTGAGGGAGTCGTATATTATGATTCCACCAAAGTTGAAGAACAATTAAAAGCCATGGAAGCAGAAAAAAGAAAACTGATCAGTCAAATGCTCATGGAAAAAGAAAAAGGGGTAACAACACAGTCCCCTCCAAACCAAATAAAAAGAGAATTTACTTGTGAAACTTTAGATTAAAACTTTGTGAAGCATCCCCCGATGAATTGTTTTAAAATACAACCGATTGATCTTGATTTGGATGCTCTATGTGACCTTTGAAAAACAATAAAAACAAACATATGAAAAACTATATACTACTTTTTGTTATTTGCCTAAGCCATACACTGTTGGGTCAGCAAACACCAGCAGATGAGCAAGAGCAGTCTATCCTTATCACTAATGCAGTAATACACAAGGGTGATGGCACACTACTGGAACAAGGTGCCGTAGGATTTGAAAAAGGAATTATAAACTATGTAGGTCCCACTAGTGAGGCACCAAACTATCAAAGAACTATTGATGGCAATGGAAAACACCTTTACCCTGGGTTTATAGCTACCAATTCCACGCTAGGTCTTTCTGAGATTGATGCCGTTCGCGCGACAGTGGACTTTGATGAAATTGGAGATTTTTTACCTCATATTAGAACTGCTATTGCCTATGATGCCGAGTCAAAAATTGTAGAAAGTATGCGCCCCAATGGGGTACTTATTGCTCAGATTACTCCTAGAGGAGGCCTGATTTCTGGCAGCTCCTCTGTGATGCAACTTGACGCTTGGAATTGGGAAGATGCTGTAATCAAGGCAGATGAAGGCATTCACTTAAACTGGCCAAGTCCCTACACCAGAGGACGCTCATGGATCGGAGAAGATCCTGCGTTAAAGGTCAGTACAAATTATATTTCTCGTACAGAAAAGATTAAAACTTTTTTTGAAAATGCTAAGGTTTACGATTCAAATCAGGATCCTGTTCACCTACCCTATCAGGCGATGAAAGGACTTTTTCAAGGGAGTAAAACCCTCTACCTTCACGCCAAAGACGAAAAACAAATAGTTGATGGGGTTCGCTATTTAGAAAAAATAGGAATTGCTAAAATTGTTTTGGTAGGTGGAAACGAAGCCTTAGAGCAGCTGCAATTTTTGAAAGAAAAAAATATTCCTGTCATTGTCTCAAGACCTCACCGACTACCGGATAACGAAGACCACCATCCCAAAGCAGCTTTTCAACTGGCTGCTGAACTAGTAAAGGCAGGACTTATCGTAAGCATTGACGTCAGCGGAAGAATGGAACGAATGTACACAAGAAATCTGCCTTTTTATGCAGGAAGTTTTGCTGCTTATGGAATTGAAAAAGAAACCGCACTAAAGCTCATCACCTCAAATCCAGCAAAAATTTTAGGAATTGATAATCAAGTAGGGACTCTGGAAGTAGGGAAACAAGCCACTCTCTTTTTATGTGAAGGAGATGCACTTGATATGCGAACCAATAGCATTCACCACGCTTTTATTAAGGGTCGGGAAATTAGTTTGGAAACGCATCAAACTGAATTGTGGAAACGGTATTCAAATAAATATCAAAAAACAAAATAGCTTTTGTTTTTTATTTATAAAAACTTGTACCTCTTAAACCTT
>JAFMLQ010000074.1 GCA_017852075.1 Flavobacteriaceae bacterium
CTTTTACGTATTATATCCCAAGCTGGAACTTGGGTCAAATAATTGTAGAGTATATAAAGTTATAATTCCCAAACTATTGCTCAAAGCTGTTTATCCCGTTCTTTGGTGATTCTCATAAGTTCAAACGAAGTGTTTATGAAACATGGGGCTTTGACAATAGGTTATCTTTTGTAGAGTGGTAAAAAAGTATACTGAATTGGTATACACCATGAAGAATTACAAAACGGGGTCAAGAAATTAAATTTCCCTCCTCATCCCATTGGGCTATATCATTTCTTTTGGACTGATCTACAAATTTTGGGATCCACGATTCGTCGTAGGACATTCCATGAGCTTTCAAGACCTCATCGGGTACTCCATCCCAGACATTGGGTTGGTTTCCTTTGTAGCCAAGCTCATTGATTCCAACTTCAGAGGTAAAATAGCCTGTCATCACAAGATTTCTCATCAAGGTGAAAAAGCCAACTTCCATTTTTTGTTCAGAAGCCTTAGGATCAGGGTAAGCTATCTGGTCCAAGACCTGATGTTGTTCATCCTCTGAACAGTCTAAAAAATCTTTGTTATAGGTTTTACGGGTATGAATATCAAGCCACATCAATCCACCTCGCATTTGTGTTTGAATACTTGGAATATCTTTGGCCATAAATTCTATAAATTCGGGCACTTTTGCCTCTTCAATGTTGCCCCCTGCAGTAGGAGGAAAATCTAGGTTTCCTAACTTTTCTTCAGTAGGAGGGAGAATCAGATTTGCTAAACGCTTTATTTTTTCAATTTCATTATTTCTAAAAAACTGTTGTCCTAAAAGCTTTTCATCATAGGCTTGTTCCTCTGGGGTTCTTCCGTACTGGTATTCCCACAGTTTTTGTTCTAAGGTTTCTTTGGACTCTGAAACACAACTTTCAAGCATCAATCCTCCAGCCATACTCCCTAAAAATAACGATCGAATACTGTCTCTTCTGTTCATGATTAAATATTTTGTTTCTTTAATTCTTGAATAATAAATTCGGATGTCCTCCATGAGAGTGCCATGATGGTCCAAGTTGGGTTTTTATCTGCTTGAGATACGAAAGGACCTGCGTCTACAATGAATACATTAGCTGCATCGTGTAACTGTTCAAATTCATTGACTACAGATTTCTTAGGATCACTCCCCATTCGAGTGGTTCCCACTTCGTGAATGATACGCCCTGGATTTAATAAGCCATAGTCCCGATCAGCCCCAGGTTTATTCCCCAAAACGACTCCACCCATGTTTTCAATAATTTCTTCAAAAGTGTTGTGCATGTGACGGGCTTGTTTCCGTTCATGATCCGACCAGGAGTAGTTGAATCGCAATACTGGGATTCCAAATTCATCCACGGTTGTTGGGTCGATTTCACAATAGTTGTCTTCTCTAGCAATAGATTCTCCCCTTCCGGACATCCCCATGACTGAGCCATAAAACTTCTTGACATCTTCTCGGAGTTGATTTCCGTATCCTCCAACTTTTAGGCCTAAGTATTTGTTTAGATCATTGGGATTGAAACCAGTTCCATAACTAGGCATTCCTAGTCCTCCCCAAACCTCAATGTGGTATCCTCTAGGGAAGTCAAGTTTTTTATTATCAAGCCACCAAGGAGAATACAAATGCATTCCACCTACACCGTCTTCGTTATAACGCTTTCTGTTCATAAGCTCCGGGACAAATGCCATTCGATCAGAACCTGTGGAATCGTGTAAGTATTTACCGACAAGATTGCTGCTATTTCCTAAGCCGTTTGGATGTTGTGCACTTTTTGAGTTCAAAAGGATACGAGCAGTACTACAAGCTGAAGCAGCCAAGACCACAACTTTTCCTTTTATTCGATATTCCTTTCGGTCTTCTTTGTTGATGAAAAGTACACCAGTTGCCTTACCTTCTTCATTGACTTCTACTTCACGCACCATACTGTTTACGTAGAGGTCCACTTGCCCACCTGCTTTTTGTGCAGGGAAGATTAAACAAGAACCCGCAGAAAAGTCTGCATAAACGGAACATGAACGACTACATTGGTTACAGTAAAAGCAAATACCACGATCAGAGTTGATGCGTTTTGTCAAGATGGACAGTCGGGAAGGAATCACTTTAACCCCAGATTTTTCAGCTCCTTTTTTATAATACAATTCGTGGAGCCTTGGTTTAGGTGCTGGTAAAAAGTACCCATCAGGCTCATTGTATAGGTTTTCTTTACTTCCGAATACTCCAATGAGTTTATCCACCTTATCATAGTAAGGCCTGATATCTTCATAACCAATGGGCCAGTTTTCCCCCAAACCATCCCGATCTTTTCCTTTGAAATCTCTTGGACCAAACCGAAGTGAAATTCTTCCCCAGTGGTTGGTTCTCCCTCCTAACATTCTGGAACGAAACCAATCGAATTTACTGTTACCAATCTGGTTGTAGGGTTCTCCATCAATTTCCCAACCCCCATAAGCCATGTCAAACTCTCCAAAAGCTCTTTTTGTACCCGCACCTCTTCTAGGAGATTCGTAAGGCCATTTGAGTTGGGTTTGCTGTTGGGGGTTGGCAGGATCAAAGAAGGGTCCTGCTTCAACTACTGCAACTTTAAGCCCTGCATTTGCAAGAATTTTTGTTGCCATTCCACCTCCAGCACCTGAGCCTACAATTACAACGTCGTATTGTTTTTGATTTTCAATTATTTGCATTAAACACTTCGGTTTTTATATTTCATGAATAGGTAAGTGATTCAATAAATTAAAAATTGCAGAGAGTGTAAAACCCTCTCTGCAATTGAGCTTAACATGAGATTTATAAACAATTATTAATAATTAACTAACACTAAATAAAAACTAAATCAGGTCATATTAAAC
>JAFMLQ010000043.1 GCA_017852075.1 Flavobacteriaceae bacterium
GCCAAAAGTTTATTTTACGGGGAAGCTTGTTCTTCCGTACCTTTATGGAAGGCAAAAAAAGTGCAGTGAATCCATCTCCTAAAAAGATTTTAATTATTACGTATTATTGGCCCCCTTCAGGAGGATCGGGAGTGCAACGTTGGATGTACTTTGCCAAACATTTAAAGCTGTTAGGCTATGAGCCTATAGTGATTACAGTAAATGAAACTCAAGCCTCTTACCCAGTTCTGGATCTTAGTTTGATGAAAGAGGTGGAAGGAATACGTATCATCAAAACCAAAACGAGAGAACCTTTACGGTGGTACTCTCGTTTGATTTCTGGAAACCCACAAAAGGGCATTCCTCAAGGGGAGATTCAAACCTCAAGTATTTTTGGAAAAGTCGCCACCTACATCCGGGGGAATTTTTTTATTCCCGATGCAAGAAAAGGATGGATTCCCTTTGCTGTAAGAGCGGCACAAAAGGTTTTGAGGCAGGAAAAAATTCAATGCCTAATCACCACTGGGCCACCTCATTCTACACATCTAGCTGGTTTGCAATTGGCCTCGCAATTTGAACTCAAGTGGTGGGTAGATTTTCGCGATCCCTGGACGGATATTTTTTATAACAAACAGATGCGCCGTACTCATAAAAGTCAAGCCAAAGACGCTGCATTAGAAAAGAGGATTCTTCAAAATGCCAAAGGTGTGATTACTACTACAGCGGGAGAATTGCACCAAAGATTACAACAAAAAGCACCAGAGCAAACTTTTATTGCACTTCCCAATGGCTATGACGCGGAATTGATGCGAAACACCGAAGCGGCTCCCAAGAAAAAAGGGTTTCATATTGTATTTACAGGCCTCTTAACCCGAAACCAAGCCTATGCAAGGGTGGTGGAAGTTCTCCAAGAATTGTCCCAAGGCCATATCCTTCACTTTTCCCTTGCAGGAAATATCAATCCCTCTCTTATTGCTGAAATAAAAAAGAGTTTACCTAAAGTGGAGGTCGAGTACCATGGATACCTACCCCATGCACAAGCCATTGCCCTGATGAAAAGTGCAAATATTTTACTGAATTTTATTTTTAAAGGGGCAGAAACCCAAATGATCTCAGGAAAATTATTGGAATATATGGCTACAGGAGTACCCATCCTTTCCCTAGGCGATCCAACCTCAACCGCTGCTCAATTTTTATCCCAAGGATCCCAAGCGTGGATGGTAGAAGAAGAAGATACGACCACTATGAAACGCTACATTAAGGGTATGCTTGAACAAAAAAAACAACCTAAAAATAAAACCCCTCAATTAGAAGAATGGAGCAGAGCGGCTTTGACTAAGCGTTTGGTAAATGAGGTTCTGTGATGCTGCTGTAAAAGTTGACAACCGGAAGGTTTGTTCATAACAAATTCATGTATTAGTTCACTAGCTGGAATGCTGTTTTGCTTTCAACCAAAGTAAGGTATATACACTAAGTGCCGTTTCCTTTTTTATGTATTGTTAAGCTAAGGATTCAATTTACAGGTAAAGTTTTTTTTCTGTAAGGTAGTTCCAACTCGGTTGGGGAACCCAAGCACTCATATCCTCCCCACGGCGAATTCCTTCACGAATATCTGTAGCAGAAATTTCAACAAAAGGAGCGTCAGTCCAGTGAATTTTAGGATGGTTTTGAAACTGTTCGGGAATGGGTTTTTTAAGTTTTCTGGGGTAGACATAAAGATCAAAATCGTTCAAGATTTTATCGTAGGCTTTCCAGTGGTCAAAAGCGGTCATATTATCCGCGCCCAAGAGGAGTACAAAGTGATATTGGGGATGCTGTTTTTTTAATTCATTTAGGGTATGGTAGGTATAATTGGGCTGAGGCAAGTCAAATTCTACAGTACTGATTTCCAGTTTGGGATGGTTTTGAATCGCGAGGGAGACCAATTCCAAGCGGTTCAAATTGGGAAGGATTTCAATGTTTTGTTTAAAAGGATTTTGCGGGGTAATGACAAACCAAACTCCTTCTAAATCTGTTTGTTCCACAAAATATTTAGCCAGTTGTAAATGCCCATTATGAATGGGATCAAATGTACCAAAAAACAAACCTATTTTTTGCATGTGGCAAAGGTAGGTAATTGGTTAAGAATGTAAGAATTGTTTGACCAAACGAACGGCTTCACGCTTCGCCTGGATTAAGTCGTCATTTATTAAAATAATATCAAAATCTTGGGAAAAGGTCAGTTCCATTGCGGATTTATCCAAGCGTTGCTGAATTTTATCTTCACTTTCCGTCCCGCGTTCACGAAGGCGATTTTCCAATTCTTTCAAAGAGGGGGGCTGTACAAAAATAGCAAGGGTATTTTCAGGATACTGAGCCTTGATATTGAGACCACCTTTGACATCAATATCAAACAAAACGTGTTTTCCAGAATCCCAAAGTCGATGGAGTTCGGATTTCAAGGTTCCATAATAAGCTCCTTTGTAAACTTCTTCATACTCTATAAAGGCATTTTCCTCAATTTTTTGACGAAATTCTGAGACACTCAAAAAGTGATAAGCTTTCCCGTCCACTTCTGTGCCACGAGGAGCTCTAGAGGTGGCAGAAACAGAAAAGCCAAGAGGGAGATCTTGCTGTAAAAGATGATTTACTAAAGTGGTTTTACCGCTTCCAGAAGGTGCCGAAAAGACGATAAGTTTACCGGTTTTCACTTTAGAGAACGTTTAGTAATTGCTCTTTTATTTTCTCCAGTTCGTCTTTCATTTGAACCACAATTTTTTGCATCTGGGCATGGTTAGCTTTGGAGCCCATTGTATTGACTTCCCTTCCGATTTCTTGTGCAATAAAACCCAATTTTTTTCCATTTGGAAAATCATTTTCCATTACCTGTTTAAAATAGTGGAGATGATTTTGTAAGCGCACTTTTTCTTCGGTAATATCAAATTTTTCAAGGTAGAAAATCAGCTCCTGTTCAAAGCGATTGGCGTCGACTTCTATTTTGAGCTCCTCCAATGCGTTGCGCAGTTTTTCTTCGATTTTCTGATTGCGTTCGGGATCAATTTGAATTACTTTTTGCAAATGGGATTCTATCAAATCCAAACGCAATTGGAGGTCTTTTCCCAGTTCCTTTCCTTCATCTTTTCGAAAGGAGTCAATATCTTGTATTACAGTATCCAGTAATGTAAAAAACATCTTTTTTTCATCTTCTTTAAGGGTTTCTCTTTCTGAAGATAGAGTATCTGGCAAGCGAATGGCCAAAGCCATGCGTTCACTCTCTGTAGCCGTCCCAATTTGCTCCAATTGAGCCATATAAGCTTTGACGACTCCCGTATTGATCGAAGAAGGGGCGGCCTCCCCATTAAATTCGACATAGATGTTTACATCAATTTTACCCCTGTACATTTTTTGAGACAGGCGTTTTCGAAACTCTGGATCCAATTCCCTTAGGTAGGATGGAGTTCGAAGATTGATGTCAGCACTTTTGCTGTTTAAAGAACGCACCTCAATACTGATGTGTTTGTCCTCATATTGGGTTTCTTTTTTACCAAAACCCGTCATGGACAGAATCATAAATTAGTATTTAGAGTTTGCGAATTTTAATGTTGCGAAACGAAACCACATCTCCGTGATCTTGTAGGCCAATTTTACCAGTGTCATACTTACCAAAATTTCTAAAAGCGCATTGGTCTTTAAATTTGGAATTGGCCACCATCGTATCCCAAGCGTCTCCTTTCAATGGAAATTCGACGATTTTAGTACCATTAAGTTCAACACTTCCTTCGTTCTTGTTGTGGTCTATGGTTAAAAGTATATGATTCCATTCTCCAGCAGGTTTGCATACATCTTTTGAAGGCTGTACGAGGTCGTAAAGAGCTCCTGCCTGATGGTATTTTGGATTTGCCTTTGCATCGGGGTGCCGTTCGTTGTCTAAAACTTGAATTTCAGGTCCTGTAGAATAGGGTCTTTCGTGCGCTCCTCCTTCTTGAACACCCCAAAAAATACCACTATTTCCTCCTTCTGCAATATTCCATTCAATAGAGAGTTGGAAGCTCTTAAATTCTTCATCAGTAACGATATCGTGAACGTAATCCCCTTCAGGGCGTAAAGTGGGATCAAAAATTAAGACTCCGTTTTCGGCTTTCCAAATTGGCTGTACTCCTTTTCTGTTAAAACGATGCCATCCGTTAAGAGTTTCTCCGTCAAAAAGGGTTTGCCATTCGGCTTCGGGATTTGTATTTTTTTCTCCTTTTAGCGGAGCACTACTTGTAAAAATTGTAAGTATTAATGTTGCAATTAGTAATTTTTTCATGTGTTTAAAGGTTTAATATATTTTTTAAAAATTGTTCATCGATGTCTCCTCCTGCAAAGTCATCAAAGGTTTTTTGAGTGGCTTCAATGATGTGGTTTTGGATAAAGGGAGCCCCTTCTCTCGCCCCTTGTTCGGGACTTTTAATGCAGCATTCCCATTCCATTACCGCCCAAAGATCACAACCGTATTCGGTAAGCTTGGTAAAGATGGTTTTAAAGTCTATTTGACCGTCCCCAGGGGAACGATAACGTCCTGCTCGGTCGATCCAATCGCCATACCCTCCAAAGGCTCCTTTTTTCCCATTGGGTTTAAATTCAGAATCTTTGACATGGAACGATTTGATAAACTCATGATAGTGGTCGATATATTCTATATAGTCTAGTTGTTGTAATACAAAATGACTAGGGTCGTAAAGGATATTGACGCGCTTATGATGATTTGTAGCTTCCAAAAAGCGTTCAAAAGTGACTCCATCATGAAGGTCTTCTCCAGGATGTATTTCATAACACACATCTACTCCGTTTTCATCAAAAACATCTAGGATGGGTTTCCAACGTTTGGCAAGTTCAGAAAAGCCTAGTTCTACCAAACCTTCTGGCCGTTGAGGCCAAGGGTGCCAAGTGTGCCAGAGCAAAGCACCAGAAAAAGTAGCATGGGTGTTAAGGCCCAAACGTTTACTAGCGATTGCCGCTTTTTTTACGGTTTCTATAGCCCATGCTGTTCTCGCTTTGGGATTGTTTTTTAAGGCATCTGGGGCAAAGTTGTCAAACATCAAGTCATATGCGGGATGAACTGCAACTAGTTGTCCTTGAAGATGTGTAGAGAGTTCCGTGATTTCCAAACCGTAAGAATTGATTTTCCCTTTGAGTTCATCGCAGTAGGTTTGGCTTGCTGCTGCCTGATCCAAATCAATCAAGAAAGACTCCCATGTAGGGATTTGAATTCCTTTGTAGCCTAGATCTGCAGCCCATTTACACATACCGTCCAAGCTGTTAAATGGAGCTTTGCTGTCAACAAATTGGGCGAGGAAAATTCCCGGCCCTTTTACGGTTTTCATTGTTTTTCCATGCTGAGCCATACGTTTCCTTTTTTATGTGATTCTACAACTTTTTCAATAAAGAGCATGCCTCTTATTCCGTCATTCATAGTGGGGTATTCTCCATCAAATGCGGTTTCCCCTCTCAAGGCTTTGGCGACTCCTTTATAAATATTCCCCATGGCGTCAAAGATACCTTCGGGATGTCCGCCAGGAAGTTTTGTTCCATCTGCGGCGACGTCAGACACATAGGCATGACCAGGTTTGATTATTGCTTTAGGTTCGTCGTCTTTGATGTGGTATAGGACGTTGGGATTTTCTTGTTCCCATTTAAAAGCTCCTTTTTTCCCATAAATGGCAACGGTTAATCCATTTTCTTCTCCAGTAGCGATTTGGCTTGCGCGTATAACTCCTTTTACGGTTTCTGAAAAACGTACCAGAACAGTCCCATCTATATCGAGTGAATTGTCTTCATATAGCATGTTGAGATCGGAAAGGATGGACTTGACCTCCATTCCTGTAAGGTATTCTGTCATTTGAAAGGCATGTGTTCCAATATCTCCAATGCAGGAACTAATTCCTGCTTTTTTGGGATCCAAACGCCATACAGTTTTTCGAACCTCAGGATCGTGAATCACCGGATTGATCCATCCTTGGTAGTACTGAACATCTACTTTTTGAATGTCACCCAACTCTCCAGAAGCGATTTTGTGTTTCATATGGCGTACCATGGGGTAACCAGTATAGGTGTAGGTTACCGCAAAAACGGCCTTGTGTTTTTTTTGAAGTGCTTCTAATTCTAAAGCTTCGGCATAACTAGTGGTCAATGGTTTTTCACAGATGACATGAAACCCATTTTCTAAGAGCTTTTTTGCCATAGGATAGTGTAAAAAATTTGGAGTGAGTACCGAAACCACTTCAATACGCTCTTCCTTAGGCAGTTTTATTTCCTCTGCAATAAATGTGTCAAAATCAACATAAACCCGATCTGTATTCACTCCAATCTGATTGGCAAATTGGACGTTTTCTTTGTAGTTGGGATTGAATACTCCTCCTGTGATTTCGAAGCGGTCGTACATATGAGATGCAATCCGGTGCAAAACTCCAATCAAGGAATCGCCACCACCTCCCAATATACCCAATCTAATTTTGCTCATAGTGTTCTAAATTTAATGGTTTCGTTTTTAAAAAAGATTAAAAATAAGATTAATACAAGAAAAGAAAAAATTGCGGGGTGTACCCAAATATTACTCCATAAATGTCCAGTGTCTGTTACATATTGATCCGTAAGCCATCCCGCAAAGCGGAATCCGATGAGCATTCCTAAACCGTAAGTTGCCAGGGTAATCAATCCTTGTGCAGAGCTCTTGAAGGTTTCCCCTGCTTTATAGTCGGTGTAAATTTGTCCCGAAACAAAAAAGAAATCGTAGCATACCCCGTGTAGAAGAATTCCAAAAATCAACATCCAAGTTTGGGCTCCGGTATCTCCATATGCAAATAAAAGATAACGAACTCCCCAGGCAAGAATACCCACTACAAGTGCATTTTTGATTCCATATCGCTTGATGAATAGTGGAAGAAGTAGTAAAAATAGTACTTCTGAGATTTGACCTAAGATCATTTTTGAAGCTGCAGCCTCCATACCCACTTCATTTAAAAAAGGGTTGGCGTGTTGATAATAAAATGCGAGTGGAATACAAATTAAAATCGAAGCGATGAAGAAAAACAAAAAGCCCCGATCTTTAAGCATTGCCAGTGCATCAAGGCCTAAAATTTCTCGTAAGGATATTTTTTCATTGGAACTCAATCTAGGCGGAGTTTTAGGAAGAAAAAAACTGTACACTCCCAACAAAGCAGAAGCTCCTGACGCCATATAAAAAGTATATTTCAAGGTTTGTGTCCCTTCCCACCCGAGTGTCCCAATTGTAAATCCTGCAACGATCCACCCAACACTTCCCAGCACTCTAATGGATGCAAATTGTTTGGACGGATCTTTCATTTGGTTGAATGCTACAGCATTGGCCAATGCCAAAGTGGGCATATACAACAGCATATAAATGAAAATATATGGATAAAAGTTTTCAAAGTGTTCTGCGTGACTCATGATAAAAAGTAATGCAGCGCCCATGAGATGCAAGATTCCTAAAATTTTTTGTGCAGCAAAATAACGGTCGGCGATCAATCCAATAACAAAGGGCGCGATAATGGCTCCGATCGATTGTGTTTCATAGGCTTGTGCCAACTGACTTCCACTAGCACTAAACTCTTGTGAAAGAAAGGTTCCCATGGTCACAAACCAACTTCCCCAAATAAAAAATTCAAGAAAAAATAAAAAAGAGAGTTGGAAACGCGTTTGGAATTTCATTATTAAAGTTTCGCAGCAGCTTTCTCAAGGAGACGTTTTGTTGCTAGGATGCCTTCTTTTTCAGGAAGAATATCCCCTTCGTATTCAACTCCAATAAATCCAGTGTAGCCTCCTTTTTTTACTATAGAAAGCATTTTGTAATAGTCCAAAATAGTTTCGTCACCTTGGGCATCAAATTCATAAGATTTTGCACTCATTCCAAAGGCTTTTGGAAGCATCTCAGACACGCCTAAATACGGATCGTAAGGCGCATTGCATTTGTTGTCCTTTAACGACCCCCAATCTTCACTCATACAAAAGTTTCCAAAATCTGGGAGTGTACCACAATTACTGAATTTCACTTGATTTATAACTTGCATCAATAGCTTGGCATTTGATGATTTTCCCCCATGATTTTCTACAATAACATTAATGTTGAGTGGCGCTGCGTATTCAGAAAGAATACTTAGGCTTTCAATCGAATTTTTGATCCATAGAGCTTCTTCTTTTTCTCCATTGAGATTTAATCGAATTGCGGTACAACCCATTTGATGGGCTGCATCGATCCAAAGTTTATGATTTTCTTGGGCGTTTATTCGCTCTTGTTCGTCCGAACTCGATAAATCTCCTTCTCCATCGATCATGATAAGGACGTTTTTTAGGTTGTATTGTTTTGTGAGTGCATTATTTTTTTCAACAAAGGTTTGAATTGCTGCGGTTTTGTCTTCGCTTTTAGTAACATCTGGATACAATTGGTTGACATACTCTAGCCCTTTAAAGCCGAGTTCACTAGCAACTTTTGCAAAGTCATATGGAGACATAGCTCCCGAGCGAATGGCTTTGTGCAATGACCACTGTGCAAGGGAGAGATCAAAAAACAACTCAGCGGAGGCTTCAACCGGCTCTGATTTTTTAGTTTCGTTTTTACAGGAAATGGTTCCCGATAATAAAATTAAGCTTAGGGTAAATGTGACGACTTGGGTAATTAAATTTGGTTTCATATCTCTGATTTCAATTAAAATTTTTGTGATAATGATTCTAAATTTAGTTAAATAATCAAACTTCGAAGAATAAAATTTTTATATTTGAGTGTCTCACTTCAAAAATCAAACAAAAAATTTAGATGGAAACACAATATGACGCAATCGTTGTTGGAACAGGAGTAAGCGGCGGATGGGCTGCAAAAGAACTTTGTGAAAAAGGACTGAAAACCCTGGTCTTGGAACGCGGTCGAATGGTCAAACACATCGAAGACTATCCTACAATAAATGACGACCCCTGGGATTATAAAACAGGGGATGTGATTACAAATGAAACAAAGAAAGTCCAAGGAAAACAAAGTCGAACCAGATATACAACGACAGAATCAAGAAAGCATTTTTTTGTCAATGACTTAGAGCATCCCTACAATGAAAGTCAGCGTTTTGACTGGATGCGAGGATACCATGTAGGAGGAAGATCCCTCACGTGGGGACGTCAGTCTTATCGTCTTACCGATTTTGATTTTGAAGCCAATTTGAAAGATGGTATTGCGGTGGATTGGCCTATTCGTTATAAAGATTTAGCACCCTGGTACGACTATGTAGAAGGGTATATTGGCGTTAGTGGTCAAAATGTTGGGCTTCCCCAATTTCCAGATGGCAATTATTTAAAGCCTATGGAATTGAATTGTGTTGAAGACCATCTACAAGGTTCCATTAGTGAAAAATACAATGACCGATTATTAACCATCGGGAGAACCGCTATCATTACTGAGGGTACCAAACCTGGATTGGGTAGATCTACATGTCAATATAGATCGCGATGTATGAGAGGTTGTCCCTTCGGAGCCTACTTTAGCAGCAACTCTTCCACACTTCCTGCTGCTGAAAAGACTGGAAATATGACCTTACGTCCTAACTCAATTGTCAATGAAGTGATTTATGATGCAGATCAAAAAAGAGCCACTGGTGTACGGGTGATTGATACAGAAACTAAAGAAGTTTATGAATTTAAAGCCAAAGTAATTTTCCTTTGTGCCTCTACGGTTCCTTCGACTTCTATTCTAATGCAATCAAAATCTGATGCTTTTCCGAACGGAATGGGAAATGTTTCTGACCAACTCGGTAGAAACATCATGGATCACCATCTTGGAGTGGGTGCTTCTGCTTCCACAGATGATTTCAAAGACAAATATTATTTTGGAAGAAGAAACAACGGGATTTATATTCCCCGATTTAGAAACATAGGTGGGGATACCAATCGAAAAGACTTCTTGAGAGGTTATGGATATCAAGGAGGAGGCTCCCGTGGAGGCTGGACTTCTAAAGTTGCTGAAATGGGCTATGGAGCCCAGTTTAAAGAAGAAGTACTTAAACCAGGAAGTTGGAGTATTGGTTTGGGTGGTTTTGGAGAGGTGTTGCCTTATGAAGACAACAGAATGACTCTAAACTATGAAAAACTCGATAAGTGGGGTTTACCAACGGTTACCTTTGATGCTTCTATCAAAGAAAACGAGCTTAATATGCGGAAAGACATGCAACAACAAGCAGTTGAAATGCTAGAAAACGCAGGGTTTAAAAATGTAAGAGGCTATGATGGAGAATACGCCTTAGGTCTTGGGATTCACGAAATGGGTACTGCCCGAATGGGTCATGATTCCAAAACCTCAGTACTGAACAAATACAACCAAATTCACGATGTCCCCAATGTATTTGTTACCGATGGATCTGGGATGACCTCTGCCAGTAATGTCAACCCTTCATTAACTTATATGGCATTATCTGCCCGTGCTGCAAATCACGCAGTAGAAGAATTGAAAAAAATGAACCTTTAATACCAATTAAACATGGATAGAAGAAAAGCGTTAAAAAACATAGGAACTGGAATGGGTGCTATCGCAGTAACTCCAACCGTAGTAAGTCTTTTTCAAAGTTGCCAAACAGCAACGGGGTACACCCCAGCATTTGTGGCTCAAGAAGATTTTGAGGCGCTGTCCAATATAATGGAATTGATTATTCCAGCCACGGATACGCCTGGAGCGATCGAGCTTAAATTACCTGAATTTTTAGATGCTTACGTAGATGAGGTTTGGAGTCAAGAAAATCAGGAGGAATTTACAACAGGATGGACCGCTTTTAAAACGGGTGCGCTGAAAGCTTCGGGGAAAGAAAAAATAAATCAGCTAACCTCAGAAGAATGGGACACCCAACTCGCTAAATATCTGAAATCAGAGAGTACTCCCTCAGCAGACGAAGAAGTTGCTATGACCTTTGCAAATCAGTTGAGAGGACTCACAGTCAATGCCTATAAAACCAATGAATATATTGGCGAAAATGTATTGGCTTACGCTCCTATACCAGGAGATTATAAAGGATGTGTGGACCTTCAAGAAACCACTGGAGGAAAAGCGTGGTCTTTATAAAGTTCTTAGGTATTCAGTAATAGCGCGTGCTTCCTCCTCAGAGAGGTTCTGATTGAGCATCATCACGTTATTGTATTGTTTAAGCAAGGCTTTGGCAATAGGATCTTGCTGTAACATTTCTGTAGGGTTTAGTAAAAAATTGACAACCCATTCTGGGCTTCTTCTTTCATAGATTCCTTTCATAGAAGGGCCAATCAATTTTCGATCTACCATATGACAAGCCGTACATTTTTGCTTAAAGGCAGCTTCTCCTTTCTCAGCCATATCTTGATTAATTGCCTCTTCAAAAGTCAAACTTTTTACAGGGCCAATTCCTTTGTTGTTTAGATCTATGGGAACCTCAGAAACATCTGCAGTGGTGTTTTTCTTTTCTTCTTTTTGAGTTCGGTTGTATTCAAACCCTTTTTTCTTTTTTTCAGAACTCCCACAACTTACAAAAAGCGAAAGAGTTATCAACACAACGATATTTTTCATGAGATTAATTTCCTCAAAAATAGAAAAAGAATAGTTTTATAGAAAAGAATTGAATCTATGTTTTTAAAAGAATTTGAAATCCGATGGAATGATTTGGATGCCAACAGACACCTAGCAAATATTTCCTATTTGAGTTATGCAGGCGAGACACGAATGGCATTCATGCAAAAACTTGGCATTTCGCACGCCAGTTTACTTCAATTGTCAATCGGCCCTGTGGTTTTTAACGAACGACTTTTTTACTTTAAAGAAGTCTTACCCGATGACAAGATTCGCGTCTCTTTCGAATTGGCTGCGATGAGTAAAGAGGGAACTTTTTTTGAATTCGAACACAACTATTTCAACAGATCCGGAGAAAACGTAGCCCGTTGTGAGATGATGGGAGCCTGGATGGATTTGAAAACAAGAAAACTTACCGCTTTGCCTGAGGAAATGAGTAATAAATTTCAAAGCGCTATCAAAACAGATTCTTATCGAGTAATCACCTCTGAGGATACCCGCAGATGGAACCAAACACCAAAAAATTTAACTTAATTTATCA
>JAFMLQ010000075.1 GCA_017852075.1 Flavobacteriaceae bacterium
TGCTAAAGAATCTTTATTTTGTTGATATTTCCTGTAGGTATAGGCTAACTCGGTAGTCCTACCCAAATCTAAGGCCCAATCTTCTTCAGTTTCAGCAGGAGTCAATTGATCTAGTATTTGTAAGATTTGTATGGTAATGGCACCATACGATGGCAAGTTTAAAGCTTTGACTGTCAATCCTTGAAATTTACCTTCTAACACTTCGGCTTCCAATGCTTCATAATTTTTAAGGTCCTCTAGTGTAAGTATACCGCCATTTGCCTGTATATCTGCCACCATTTTTTGGGCTATTTCCCCTTCATAAAATCCAGCCTTTCCTTTTAAAGCAATGGTCTTTAATGTATGGGCAAGTGTTTTTTGAACTACTAGCTCTCCAGCCTGAAAAGCTTCGCCCTGAGTATTTAAAAAATGTTTTTTAGTGCCTTCATACTTTTCAAAAACAGCTTTTGCACTTTGCTGTCTTATGGCTTCACCAGCCAAAATTTCAAATCCATTTTCGGCATAACTTATTGCGGGAGCCATTACTTGCTGAAGGGGTAATATTCCCTTAGTAGTGTGAAGTTTCAATAATCCTGCTACAACACCCGGTATCCCAATAGTTTCATAACCCGAACTGTATTTTTCCGCTGTGGGTTTGTAATTTATTGGTACTTGTGTTGAAGCATCTACCCCTCCTATTTCACCTGAGGCTATTTGATAGATGGCTTGCAGGCGTCCTCCTATTCCGCTCATACTAGGCTCCACGACAGCAAGCGTAAAGCCCGCCGCTACAGCGGCATCGAAAGCATTTCCTCCTTGGGCAAATATCGTTTTTCCCGCTTGGGAAGCCAAAGGGTGCGCTGTCGCTATTGTATTATTTTGAAAAGGGTTTGATTTCGGACTTTGGCAGCCAAAAACCAGGAGTAAAAGTGCTGAAAATAGGATGGATTTAGACATAAAAAAAAGGGTTTGTAAGCAAGTTACAAACCCTTTTTAATAACTGCTAAAAAATTAGCGATTAACTTCTGTTTTGGTGAAAATTCCGGGATCCTCAGTCGGCGCATTTTCATTAGAGTTTAGTTCATTAGTAGCATAAGGCATACGCTCTGGGTACGGAGGATTTGGCCCATTTACTAATACAAAGGGAACCGCGTAAGCAGCATCAGATTTTCTCAATCTTCGGGCATCATTATAAGCCATATGGGTTCCAAAACCACTGACATAACGCTCTTCGATGACTTCTCTTAAAAAAGCTGTTTTTGCCTCTACACCGTCTGCATTTTCTAATCCCCCTGAAGCAAAATCAGCAGCTGTATAGGCTTCATATTTGTAGGGGTTTCCAATATGGTTATCATTAAGATGACCGCCACTATTTAACCATGCGCGAACATTATTTAAATGAGGTAAGCCATCATTTAGTGAACCTGCTCTTGCTTTGGTTTCTGCTAAAATGAGTTCATTTTCAAAATAAGTAACTAAATTTTGTGGTTCTGTACCTGCAATCACACCGTCATTGGCACTCCCACCTGTAGAGTTGATTCGGTAATAACCCAATCGAGCTGTTTCATCTGTTTTGGCATTATTTCTACTTACTGCTGTGCTGGCATCAAGCATTTGAATTAAATAGCTTTCAACACCTCCACTTGAATTTCCAATATCTCCCGCACGTGAACCTTCCAAGATTGTAAAAAACAAGTTTTTATCTCCTGAGGTATTTGCTGACGCTTTTGGATAAAAACGCATATCACCCGCGGCTGAACGAATCCCATTTGCAGCTGCAGAAGCTGCTGCTGCATAATCCTTTTTATGGAGGCTAAAACGCGCTTTTAAAGTATAGGCTGCTGCAATCCACTTGTCTTTGTCTCCGCCAAAATAAATATCTTCAGCAAGATTAGAACTCGAAGCGCTTTGCAAAGAAGAAATTCCTTGATCTAGCAAACTTATAGCCGCATTGTATACACTGACTTGGCTGTCAAAAACAGGATCAGAAATTTCAGGATTTGCTGCTTCTGTATAAGGAATATCTCCCCATATAGAGGCTGCTGTACCGACTGCATGTGCTTCTACTATTTGTGCAATTCCAACAAGTAAAGGACTTGAAGAATTGGCTGCTACATTTCGCATATTTGTCAACACACCCACATAAAGTGCATTCCATTCGCTATTCGCCTCAGCTGTAGAAAGATTAAAACCATAGATATTAGAATAGAGCGAAGAAAATCCAATTAACTGACCCGAATACATCTGACCAATTCTATTGAGGTGCCCTAATTGCATCTGAATATTCGCAAGAAGAGAACCCGTGAGAAAGAGCTTATTTTCTACATCTGTCGTTAGGATATCATTGGGGTTTGCATTAATATCTTCAACGATACTCTCACAGGATGAAGCGATTAATATCCCTAGGATTAAGAATGATTTAATAATTAATTTTTTCATCTTATTAATAATTTAAGGTTACACTGAAGAAAGTTGATTTGGTCTGAGGATTAGTAAAGTAATCCAGACCTTGCGCCTGACCAACTCCTGTTTGGTTTGTTTCTGGGTCAATACCAGGAACATTATTGATATTCAAAAGGTTTCTACCAGAAACTGACAAGACGATATTGCTTAATCCAGTACTATTTTTTAAGGATGGATTATCAATTACATAACTGAAAGTAACTTCTCTCAATTTAGTAAAGGTTGCATCATAAGTAGAGAAGTTATAGGCTTGGTTATCACCGAAACCTCCGCCAATACCTGTTCTATACCAGGTTTCATCTAGTAATACAGGACCTGCTCCGAAATCTTCAATATTTCCTCGAACAGTTGTTCCTCCTGGAATTGTATTTCCAGCAA
>JAFMLQ010000076.1 GCA_017852075.1 Flavobacteriaceae bacterium
AATTGTACCGAGTGCTTAAAAAAGGAGGTACGCTCATCGCTCAAGTCCCTTTAGACGAAAAACGAACAACTACTTTTGAAGACGACAGCATTACTGATCGCAAGGAAAGAACAAAAGTATTTGGACAATACGACCATGTTCGAGTTTATGGAAAAGACTACCTCGAATTCTTAGATCAAACAGGGTTTTCTTCAAAATTTATTGATTATACTGAGAAACTTCCAAAAGAAGAAATTAAAAGATATGGCCTTCAATATGAAAGTATACCTATAGCCAAAAAATGATTTTAAATCACTTATATAAAAACCCTGAGGAGTAAAGTTCTTTTATATTTCCATTCTCAGCTTCAACAACCCAATAGGCCTCTAAGTGTGGCTCTCGTTCAATCAAGGCTTTGCTTTCTTCTAAAGGCATGACCATAAGTGCCGTAGCATAGGCATCTGCTTGCATACAAGAGGGGGCTATAACGGAAGCACTTAAAACTTCTGTAGGAAAAGGATTACCTGTTTTGGGATTAATGGAATGTACCAATCGTTTACCCGTAGCTTCTTCAATTTTAAACTTTCTATAATTTCCAGAGGTGGCCAATGCTTGGTTGGTCAAAGGAACAATTGTTATAAAACTTCGCTCTTGGGTCTGTCTAGGATCGTCTATAGCTACTCTCCAAGGCTTCTGGGACTTGGGACTAAATCCTTCCGCCACGATTTCTCCTCCAATTTCTACCAAAAAATCGGTACTCCCTTTTGCTCTAAGAAGATCTGCGATAAGATCCACTGCATACCCTTTTGCCAGGGCATTGAAATCAAAATACAATTGTGGATGTTCTTTTTGAACTGTTTTTTTTGAAGTAATTCGTGTTTTATCCCAGCCGGTATAGGTCAAAATCTCATCTCTTTGATCCTCAGAGATAGGCGTATAATCGGTGTCAGGTCCAAATCCATACGCATTGACCAAAGCACCCACAGTGGGATCAAAATAACCCTTGGTTTTTTTCCAAACCTCAGAAGCCATTCCATACACTTTTTCAAAGTGTTCATCCACTTGAAGAAGGCTATCTCCCCTATTGATTTTAGAGATTGAGGAATCTTCTACATAAGTGGACATGGAGCCATTCATTAGGTCAATTAGGGAATCAATCTCGCGCTTCAATTCTTCCACTTCCAACGAAGAATTTGTATAGGTCACCGAATAGGTTGTCCCTAAAGCAAAACCACTGATTTGTTGGGGTTCCTTTTCTTGGATTGACTGGCAACTAACAAATAGAAGAAGTAGTAAAAAATTATATAATTTGTGCAAGTCCATTGAAATTGACCACATAGGGATTGTTTTTATATAATGGGAGATTATAATCTTTTGCATGGGCAAATCCCACACCTGCAAAATAAAGCTTTGCCTTATTCTTTTGAGCATGTATCTTTACTTTTCCCATGCGTTCTTCATTGTAGATCTTTGGTGATTTTGGGTAAATACATCCTTCTACAACTATAAAATAAAGTACTTTCTCTTTAACACATACGAACTGAGGAGAACGCTTCATTTGAGAATTTACTGCCAAAAACTCATACCCCTCTTTCTCAAGGTAAGTACCCACCTCTTGCATGGCTAGTTGATGAATTTCTTGTTGGCTTAACATTGTCATAGCAACCAAAATTAATTTAAATGAGGGAGTCTTTACATTAAATTATAGATTTTATGTATTTTAATTTCCAAAAAACAAATTATGATGAACTTAACAAAAAACTTACCCCAAATTTTAGCATTACTCCTGATTGGATGTAGCAATCCAACATCACAAACAAAAAAAGCCAGTTCTGGAGGATATACTTATGAATACGTAAAAGACGACCCCACACAAACCCGAATCTACACATTGGACAACGGATTGAAAGTGTATCTCTCTAAATTTGAAAACGCCCCTAGAATACACGTTTTTACAGCAGTAAAAGCTGGAGGGAAAAACGATCCAGAAAACAATACAGGTTTAGCACACTATTTAGAGCACATCATGTTTAAGGGCAACCAATTTTTTGGCACCAAAGACTATGAAGCAGAAAAGCCTTTACTCGACTCGATAGAAGGTCTCTTTAATGACTATGCAAAACAAACTGATGCTGCGAAACGAAAAGCAATCTATCAAACCATAGATGAAATTTCAAATAAAGCAGCATTACTCGCCATTCCCAATGAATACGATAAGATGATCGCTATGCTGGGAGGCAAGGGATTGAATGCATATACCACAGAAGACCGCACAGTCTACACCGTGGACATCCCCTCCAATGAAATGGAGCGCTTTTTAACCCTCGAGGGACTGCGCTTTAAACAAATTGTAAACCGCCTGTTCCACACAGAGCTTGAAGCAGTTTATGAGGAAAAGAATCGATCCCTAGATAGTGATTACAGAAAACAATATTGGGCACTTTATCAAAGCCTTTTCCCAAATCACCCTTATGGAAAACAGTCTGTTATAGGTACCGTTGAACATCTTAAAAATCCATCAATTACAGAAATTAAAGATTATTTTAACACCTATTACCGTCCGAACAATGTAGCTATTTGTATGAGTGGTGAATTGGATTTTGATCAGACCATTGCTTTAATCGATCAACATTTTGGTGACTGGGCACCCAATCCTAACCTTCCTGTGATAAGCTACCAACCTGAAGCTGAAATTACTACTCCCCTTGTTCAAGAAGTAGTGGGACCAGACAGAGAGTCCATATTGATGGGATATCGATTTGACAATCGATCTAAATCTGCGCTTCTGAAAGTAGATTTAATAGACATGTTGCTCTCCAACAGTACAGCAGGACTTA
>JAFMLQ010000020.1 GCA_017852075.1 Flavobacteriaceae bacterium
CACTCTGATATCTGGTTTGAAAACGCGGTGCGAATTTGACACTAAAAGAGCTGTCTTTTGCGATGAAATTAATCATACCCTTTCCAAACTTGGTATTACTTATTTCCTGTGCTCCTAGCATTTGTATAACGGCACTAAAGAACAGTGCGTAGACTACTATAACTTGTTTCATTACTAATTGTTTGTGCAAAGAAAATTAGTTAATGAAACACTTATGTTAGCTTAACGTTAAGTATCGTTACCCCTAGATTAAGTTTTATTCTAAGAAACAAAATTTATGATCCGCACATCAAACAATCGTCGTCCTCGCTTTCTCTGGCTTGTGAAAGCATCTGTTTTAACTCCTGAGGGGAAAGCGGTTCGACGGGTACAGGATTGACTCCTGCCTTTGGTTTTGTAACAGAGGAGGTGGAGGCTACCGTAGCTTCTACCGCAGGTACATTTTCTTTTACTTTATTGTCCAGTGTAAACTTAATGGCGTCCACCGCAGATTTTGTTCTCAGATAATACATTCCTGTTTTGAGTCCAGATTTCCAACCGTAAAAGTGCATGGAGGTTAGTTTTGCCATGGTAGCACCTTCCATAAAAAGATTCAACGATTGAGATTGATCGATAAAATACCCTCTATGACGAGACATATCAATAATATCTTTCATACTCATTTCCCAAACGGTACGATACAATTCTTTAATATCTTCTGGAATGACTTCAATATTTTGTATTGAACCGTTATTGCGCATCAGTTCTTGCTTCAAATCCTCATTCCATAGGCCTCGTTCTACAAGATCTTCTAACAGATGCTTGTTCACGACGATAAATTCACCCGAAAGTACGCGGCGGGTATAAATATTGGATGTGTATGGCTCAAAACACTCATTGTTTCCAAGAATTTGAGAAGTACTAGCAGTAGGCATTGGTGCAACCAAGAGGGAATTTCGAACGCCGTATTTTTTCACTGTTTTTCTTAAACCTACCCAGTCCCAACGTCCACTAAGCTCTTCATCTTTGATACCCCAAAGATTGTGTTGGAACTCTCCTTTAGAGATGGGTGAACCTTTGTAAGATGCATAGGGACCCTCGTTTTTTGCTTCTTCTGCTGAAGCTGTAACCGCAGCAAAATATAGGGTTTCAAATATTTCTTGATTGAGTTCTTTTGCTTTTTCTGAAGTAAAGGGCAAGCGCAATAAGATAAAAGCATCGGCTAAACCTTGCACGCCCAGACCTATGGGACGGTGTCTAAAGTTAGAGTTTTCCGCTTCCTTGACCGGGTAATAATTTCGGTCTATTACACGATTCAGGTTTTTCGTAACCCTGACAGTAACGTCAAAAAGGGCTTGATGATCAAATGCACCGTCTTTAACAAACATAGGTAGTGCGATGGAAGCCAAGTTACATACGGCTACTTCGTCTGCTGAGGTGTATTCTAAAATTTCTGTACAAAGATTTGAAGAACGGATAGTTCCCAGATTCTTTTGATTGGACTTTCGGTTTGCGGAATCCTTGTAAAGCATATAAGGTGTTCCTGTCTCAATTTGAGATTCTAAGATTTTCTCCCAAAGCTCTCTTGCTTTGATGGTTTTTCTTCCGCGTCCTTCAGATTCGTATTGAAGGTATAATTTATCAAACTCCTCTCCATGCACATTATAGAGATTTGGACACTCGTTGGGACACATCAGAGTCCACTCTGCATCTTCCTCTACACGTTTCATGAAGAGATCGGGAGTCCACATGGCATAGAACAAATCACGAGCACGCATTTCTTCTTTACCGTGGTTCTTTTTTAATTCCAAAAAGTCAAAAATATCTGCATGCCAAGGTTCTACATAAATCGCAAACGATCCCTTTCTTTTTCCTCCACCCTGATCCACGTACCGTGCGGTATCATTAAAGACACGTAGCATAGGAACAATTCCATTGGAGGTCCCGTTCGTCCCGGCGATGTAGGATCCTGTTGCTCTAATGTTATGTATCGAAAGGCCTATTCCCCCAGCAGATTGCGAGATCTTTGCCGTCTGTTTTAGGGTGTCATAGATGCCGTCGATACTGTCATCTTTCATAGCCAAAAGAAAGCAAGAGGACATTTGTGGCTTGGGTGTACCCGAATTAAAAAGTGTCGGAGTAGCATGAGTAAAATAGCGCTTGGACATCAATTCATAGGTCTCAAGTGCTGCTTCGATATCGTCTAGGTGGATTCCAATTGAAACCCGCATGAGCATGTGTTGTGGACGTTCTACTATTTTACCGTTTAATTTTAACAAATAGGAACGTTCTAGCGTTTTAAAACCGAAGAAGTCATAGCCAAAATCGCGATTGTAAATGATACTCGAATCTAATTGATCCGCATTTTTTTGGATGATTTCATGCACTTCATCAGAAAGCAAAGGAGCTTTTTTACCGGTACGTGGATTGACGTATTTGTACAAATCCTCCATGGTCTCTGAGAAGGATTTTTTTGTGTTTTTATGCAAATTGGAAACGGAAATACGGGCCGCTAGCTTTGCATAATCAGGATGTGTAGTAGTCATTGTTGCGGCAATCTCTGCGGCAAGATTATCCAACTCAGAGGTGGTTACTCCATCGTATAGCCCTTCAATCACACGCATGGCAACACGAACTGGATCCACCAAGGCATTGAGCCCATAATTTAATTTCCGAATTCTAGCGGTGATTTTATCGAACATGATGGGCTCCTTTCGGCCATCTCTTTTAACTACAAACATATTTTACTCTTTAAATTTTAAAACTCTCTTAATGGTTATGAAGAATGGGGACTTAACAAAGATTTTTAATTAAAAATCAGCATCAAAACTGATTTTCTCATCTTTCTTTTCGTTATTCAGGACACCTGCTTTTTGATATTCGCCTACGCGCTTCTCAAAGAAATTGGTTTTTCCTTGTAGTGAAATCATATCCATGAAGTCAAACGGATTGCCAACATTGAATTCCTTTTCAAGACCTAATTCCACTAAAAGACGATCGGTTACAAATTCTAAATATTGAGTCATCAGTTTCGCATTCATCCCGATCAGGCTGATGGGTAGGGACTCGGTTATAAACTCACGTTCGATATTGAGTGCGTCCAATAGGATTTCTCTAATTCGTGCGGGTGGCACCTTATTGACTAGGTGGTGGTTGTGCAGATGCACTGCAAAATCACAATGCACACCCTCGTCTCTTGAAATCAATTCATTTGAAAAGGTCAGTCCGGGCATCAGTCCTCGTTTTTTCAGCCAATAGATTGAGCAAAAGGCTCCTGAAAAGAAAATCCCTTCTACCGCCGCAAATGCAATGAGCCGCTCAGCAAAAGAATCCGAATCGATCCATCGCAATGCCCAATCGGCTTTCTTTTTGATGGCAGGAAAAACTTCAATAGCCTTGAAGAGTTGATCTTTCTCTGCATCGTCTTTTACATAAGTATCAATCAATAAAGAGTAGGTTTCTGAATGGATATTTTCCATCATAATTTGAAATCCGTAGAAAAACTTTGCTTCGGAATATTGTACCTCATTGACGAAATTTTCTGCTAGATTTTCATTGACGATTCCGTCGGATGCAGCAAAAAAAGCAAGGATATGTTTGATAAAATACTTTTCGTCCTCGGTTAGCTTGTTATTCCAGTCGGTGAGATCTTGATGCAAATCAATTTCTTCTGCAGTCCAAAAACTAGCCTCCATTTTTTTGTACCATTCCCAAATATCGTGGTGTTGAATGGGGAATATTACAAATCGATTTTCATTTTCTTGGAGAATAGGTTCTACAGCTGCCATCTTTTACGTATTAAATTTGATTAAAAAAGTATTTGATTTTGATTAACAAAGATTCAAAATTGTAGTTGAAATTGAAAGAGTAACTTTTCCACAATGGAGCTTAGTTTTTAACAAAATCTTGGTTTTTTTCTCCTTTTCGTCAAATATCAATGAATTTCAATTCATTGATTTACAGTGTTTTATAGATAAAAAAACGTGTTAACCCCCTAGAACAGTAGGATGTTCTTAAGAGCTCATTTTGGAGTGATTTTCTAAAGCTTGGTACCACGCTTTTCCAAATTTTCTAATCAGGGCTTTTTTGACAAACTGATACACTGGAATTTTTAAGGAATCTCCTAGGCTACAGGCATCAGAACAAATAGACCAGCTATGGTAGTTTACCGCAGTCATTTTGTCGTACTGCTGAACCCGCACAGGATACAAATGACAAGAAATGGGCTTTTGAAAGTCAATAACTCCTTGCTGATAGGCTTTTTCTATACCGCAGGAAGCGGTTCCATTTTTAGAAAAAACCGTGTAGGCACATTCTTCACCCTTTACTAGGGGTGTTTCAAAATCTCCATCCAGCCCTTTTACAAAAACACCTTGCTCCTCAATAGCCTGTGTTCCTTTGTCATTTAAATAGGGTTTGATCTTGGAGTAGTTTTTCTGAAGAAAATCAACTTCGTCCTTTTCCAAAGGGGCTCCCGCTTCTCCGGCAACACAACACACTCCTTTGCATTTGGATATATTACAAACAAATTCTTTGGAAACTAGGTCTTCTGAGACTAGAGTATTTTCTATTGAAATCACGCTCTTTTTTTGTTAAAAATAAACAATTTAAAAGGGGGGATTCAAAGAATGGACTTAGATTTGCAAAAAAATTTGAGCTGTGTTTAATCTTAAAGAAATTCTTACGGCTAGTGTCATACTGTTTGCAGTAATCGATATCATTGGCAACATTCCTCTAGTCATCTCATTGAGAGAAAAAGTGGGACATATCCAATCCGAAAAAGCCTCCCTGATCGCTGCTGTGATCATGATTGGTTTTTTGTTTTTAGGAGAAGAAATTTTAAAACTCATTGGAATTGATATAAACTCATTTGCTGTTGCGGGTTCTTTGGTCATACTCTTTTTGGCATTAGAAATGATTCTAGGGGTGAATCTGTTTCGAGACGAAGCTCCAGAAACCGCCTCTATAGTGCCGCTTGCTTTTCCGATGATTGCAGGAGCAGGAACTATGACTTCCCTTCTTTCTCTTCGCGCAGAATATCATGTACTCAATATTATTATCGCGATTCTGATTAATATTCTTTTCGTCTATATAATTTTAAAGTCCTCAAAGTTCATCGGAAAAAAGTTGGGAAAATCGGGTATTAATATCATCCGAAAAGTTTTTGGAGTTATTCTTCTCGCGATTGCAGTAAAACTTTTTACTACAAACATTGGTCAACTTATTTAAATTGGATAAAAAATTATGAAAATCGCACTTCCTCTATTTATGATTCTTGCTGTAGGCATGTGTATATTCAATCTGGTTCAAATCGATTGGGAAAACCCATTGGGTGGAAATAGCAGTGTGGCCGTTATTGGAGTAATGGCCTCAGCGAGTTCTTTTTTGTTGCTTGTGATCTTGATGCTTTCAAAAAAAATTGCCCAGAAGCTAAAAAAATAAATTAACGCTCCGCGATTTCTTCTAAAGCCCTAACTATGAAAGGGTCTGTTTGATTGACAATTCTGATATACATATTTTCACCAAAACGCTGAAGTGCTATAAACGCTTTGATGGAGTTTAGAATATTTGCTTTATTCTTTGAAGTTACCTTTACAGGAAGTTTGTACTCCGAACAAAACACTTCAAATGCTGCGATAAAGTCATCTGGATTGGGTAGATCTTCATTAAAAAATTGAGGTGCATTTTCGAAATTGTATTTATTGGGGTGTTTATCCAACTCCAAAAAAACAAAAAGATCAATCAAATTGGAGCCAATGAGATATCGGTTCCAAGCCTCTTCAGGACTATCCAAATTGGCAATGTAAATATCAGGAGTGATTCCACCTCCCCCATACACTGTCCTTCCTTTTGGGGTAGTAAAAATCAAACTGTCGTTTACAGGGATTTTTGCTGGGTTATCCATCTCACCCGTTTGATAACGATTGCGCACCTCTGCAAAATAATCAGATCGACTTGAGGAATCATAAGGTCTTTGGATGGATCGTCCGGTAGGGGTGTAGTATCGTGCTGTAGTGAGCCGAACTTGATCTCCTTGTCCTAAGGGTAGTTGTTGCTGCACCAAACCTTTACCGAAAGTACGGCGACCCATAATGAGTCCGCGATCGTTGTCTTGAATAGCTCCTGCAATGACCTCACTTGCAGAGGCGGAGTCTTCATCTACTAAAACAAAAAGCCTACCCTTCTCAAAGAGCCCCTGGGAGGAAGAAATGGAGCGTTCTCTTTTTCCGTTATTGCCTTCCACAATCACAATTGGTTTAGATGCTTCTAAAAAATCATCTGCAATTTGCTTAGCCGGAAGCAGATAGCCTCCCGGATTTCCCCTCAAATCTAAAATGAGATCTTTCATCTCTTGCTCTACCAACCCGATCAAAGAGGTCTGAAACTCAGCATAGGTAGTTTGAGAAAATCGATTGATCTTTATATATCCTGTATTTTGATCGATCATATAAGCGCCACTCACACTGGGCAAGGGAACTGGTCCACGTATAATGTCGAAGGTGTAAATCGAATCTTGTTTTTTTCGATATACGGTGAGTCGTACTGGGGTAGAAGAATTCCCCTTAAGCCTCCCTACAATTTGATCATTTTGTAATTCTTTAGAGTATAGCGTGTCTTGATCTGCCATCAGAATACGGTCTCCTGATTTTAATCCCGCTCTTTCACTTGGGCCTCCTTCCAAGACTCTACTTACTGCAATGGTGTCTTGAATCATACGAAACTGCACCCCTATGCCTTCAAAATTTCCTTGCATACTCTCTGCTAAGGATTCTTTCTGCACCGCAGGTATATATACCGAATGTGGATCCAGTTCATCTACAATATCTTCAATAACAGTACTTACTAAACTATCGGCATTGATTTTATCCACATAATCCTGAGTCAGGTAGGTCATCAAACGATTTAATTTGGCAATACTAGGGTGGCTTGCATTAGCTAAGCTAACTTGAGGACTGAAATGGGATCCAAAGAGATATCCTATTGCTGCAGACAGCACTACAATTAGAAACAGATAAATTATATTTCTTTTCACGCTTGTTTAGTTTCTTCAGGAAGGTGCATCAAAGTCACTCCTGCTTTTTTCAAAAAATCCAATCCCGTGTGGTCTTTATACGTTTGAGAATAAACTACTCGTACAATTCCCGACTGGTGAATCAACTTGCTGCATTCTTTGCAAGGGGAAAGAGTGATATACAAAGTGGCCCCTTTGCAGGACTGTGTAGAACTTGCAACTTTTAAGATTGCATTGGCCTCTGCATGAAGTACATACCATTTCGTAAAATGATCCTCATCTTCACAAACATTTTCAAATCCAGAAGGAGTTCCATTGTATCCATCCGAGATAATCATACGATCTTTAACAATAAGCGCCCCGACCTTTTTTCTGTCGCAGTAGGAAAGTTGCCCCCATGTTTTTGCCATCTTCAAATAGGCTTTGTCGTACTTTTGCTGTTTGTCTTGTGCCATTTTCACGAAGATAGCATTTCGGTTTCAATATCATTTTAAATTCGTTCAAAAATCATTCCCAAGGCTTGAGATAAGATCATTGCTCCGACCAAAAACTCCCAATTGCTTTTTGTTTGTTTAAAAATTTGAACAATAATAAAACTCGTCAAAAGAACCGCGATGACAATTGCGATTTGGGCGAACTCGACCCCCAAAGCAAAAGAAAAAAGTGAAAAACCAACCTCACCTTCTGGAATTAACATTTTAAAATACCTTCCGAAACCCAATCCGTGAATGACCCCAAAGACTACCGTTGTAATTGGAAAAAAATAGGATTTGTTCAAAATGCGACTGTGTTGTTTGGGGAAAAATAAGGTAACCGCATTCAAGGCAATAGTTATGGGTATAAGCAACTCGATCCAATAGGATGAGAAGGGTATTTCCGCATAAAAATTCCCTATTAAAGACAACGTGTGTCCGAGTGTAAAAAGAGTTACCCACCACAACAGTTTTTTACTTTGTCTAAACGCAAAGGGCATTGCCAGCGTAATGATAAAATAGAAGTGATCCAGCCCCTCCCAGTCTATCACATGCCAAAAACCCAGCTTCATATAAAACCAAAATGTCTCCATCATAATCCTCTTTCTTTTTGAATTGATTCATAGGCTTTTTGGACCTCTTGAAATTTTTCTTGTGCTCCTTTGACTAGAGCAGAATCTTGAGATTGCAATTTATCAGGATGGTACTTTTTTGCCATTTGCCTATAGGCTTGTTTAACTTCCATATCAGATGCAGTGGTGGGTATTTCCAAAATTTTATAGGCACTGTCCGTGTTTTGAAAAAACATCGCTTTTATGCTTTCAAAACTAGAAGAGCGTATTCCCAATGCAACAGCAATCTGACTGATCTTGTCTAGTTCGGATTGTGCAACATTCCCATCTGCATTTGCCACGCCAAATAAAAAATGTAAAACCTGGAGTCGAGTTTCGTAAGGTGTTCTATCTACAAAAACACGTGCCAACTCTGCAATATTTTGAACTTCTTTTTTTATTTGTTCATTAAACGTTTCAAATATTTCTGAGGCCTGTTGGCTTCCGTAATTTGAAATAAAAAAATTTCTTACAAACTGCAATTCTTCACCCTTCACTACTCCATCGGCTTTAATTACTGTAGCGGCAAGAGCCAAGAGGTTCAATTGGAGGCTTCCTGATGGGTTGGCAGAAAAGCGTGTTTGAAAAACGGTACGATTACTCCCATTGAACTGATCAATCATTCCTCCTATAAAAAAACCTAATAAGGCACCTGGAATTCGAAACAAATAAAATCCCATAAACGCTGCAACCCATTTAATCATTGCTTTCTTCTGAAAAGTTTATACAAAGTTGACAAATAAATTTGGTCCCGCAAAACCTTAGGAGAATCCATTAATTTATATCTTTGAAAAAAATAAAATACTATGTATCCTGCTGAATTAGTAAAACCCATGCGCGAAGAGTTGACCCAAATTGGATTTGAGGAGTTAGCTACTTCAGAAGACGTCACCAACGCCTTGGCAAAATCAGGCACTACTCTGGTAGTGGTGAATTCCATCTGCGGTTGTGCCGCTGCCAATGCAAGGCCTGGTGTGCATTTTTCCCTTCAAAACGGAAAAAAACCAGATCATCTAACTACTGTGTTTGCAGGTGTTGATGCCGAGGCTACAAAAACAGCTCGAGACATGATGATTCCTTTTCCTCCCTCATCTCCTAGTATTGCTTTGTTTAAAGACGGTGTATTGGTGCATATGATAGAAAGGCACCATATCGAAGGACGTCCTGCAGAACTTATTGCTGAAAACCTGAAAGCGGCCTACAACGACCACTGTTAGATTTCTACTCTCAAATTGAAGCAAGGGGATGAAGAAATATTGTAGTTATCCGCTTAGTTTTCTCTTCTATTTTTGTTTTGGAAGCATACTGGTGCTGTTTCATGGTATACAATGGATGGCTTTAACTGCTTTTGGGTATGGAGCGCACAAAAAAAGTGTTGACATTTTAAATTATTTTATTCTACGGTGTCTTGCTCTTTTAGGGACTCGAATTACATTTGAATATGAAACGCCTCTGCCGAACCAAGGGAGTGTCATTTTTGTTGCCAATCATCAAAGCACCTATGACATTCCTCCTTTAATCTGGGAATTGCGCGGTTATCATGCCAAGTTTGTCAGTAAAAAAGAATTGGGTAAGGGCATTCCCAGTGTATCCTTCAATTTACGACATGGGGGTTCTGTTTTAATCGATCGCAAAAAACCAAAAGAAGCACTAGAACGGATTGAATCCTTCGGTGCAAGACTCTCAGCAAAAGACCATTCCGTGATTATTTTCCCAGAAGGAACCCGATCTAGAAAAGGTGAGATGAAAAAATTTCATCGTTCAGGACTCATCGCTTTATTCAAAAGCATGCCACAAGCCAAAGTAGTTCCTATAAGCATTAAAAATTCATGGAAATTTGCAGCACAAAACTACTTCCCAATGCCCATAGCAAATAGGGTATTTTTTAAATTTCATAGTCCTCTCTCCATCGATGTCTCAAGTTATGACGATTTGATAATGCACTTAGAAACAACCATCAGAAAAGAAGTAGAGCATTAGTTTTAGCCTTTTGGAATACTAATGGTGAATGTGGTTCCTTTGTTTTTTTTAGATACATATCGGATGGTTCCGTTGTGGGACTCGATAATATTCTTTACAATCCCTAGGCCTAATCCCATTCCTGAAGTTTTGGTTGTAAATTTAGGCTCAAAAACTTTGTCTTTGATTTCTATTGGGATTCCATTTCCGTTGTCCATTATAGAAAGTACAGTTTGATCGGGCTCAGAAGTCAACTGAACTCCAATTCGAGGAGTTCTCCCCGAGGGTACCGATTGTAGTGCATTTTGCACCAGATTTGTAATCACTCGAATCCACTGCGTACGATCTAATTTGTGATAGCTATGAGCCTTATCCGAAGAAAAAACAATATGCTCTTGATCAAAAATATTGACTGCCATTTGCGTAATTTCAACCAAATCACATTCCTTCATTTTGGGTTTCGGTAAGGTTGCAAAATTTGAAAAGGCTTCTGCTACATCACTCATTGTGTCTATTTGTTGAATCAACAAATTAGAAAAATCATTGAGTTTTTTCTTATTATCTGGATCATTGGGGTCGTATTGATGTTGAAAACTCTGTATGGTAAGCCGCATGGGAGTCAGTGGATTTTTAATCTCATGAGCTACTTGACGTGCCATTTCCTGCCACGCTTGTTGGCGTTCCGTCTTGGCGAGTTTTTCTGCGCTGGCCTCCAAATCATCCACCATTTTATTATACGAGTTTACCAAGCTGTCGATCTCGCGGGTAGCATTTTTCAAGTGAATTTTTTCATTCTTTTTTTCCAATCGCATCTCTCCCATACGAACCTTGATGGTTTCTAGAGAACGTGTGACAAATTTTGACAAAAAATAGGCAATCAAAATCACACCTACTAAAAGCAAAATATAAATTTGGTATAAGTTTTGAATAAAGGTGTTCAATTCGTTTTCCGAAAAAGAAACGTCTTCGAAATAAGGGAAAAACAAAATTGCATAAGGTTTATTCAGATTATCTTTTAAAACCTTATAAGAGGCATGAAAGTTGTCAAGCTCTGAAGGGTAATGTTCGATATAACTCCCTTGCTCTGAGTTATTTATTTTGTCCAGTAAGGTCTTGCTTAAATTGTAATTATTAGCAATCACTTCTAAAGGAGAATGATAAATAAACAAAGGTTTTCCCTCTAGGGTAAACAATGAATATTGAATGTTGTGAATAGAATTTATTTGTTCAAAATCTGCTTTGTATAGTTGCCACACCTGTGTCGGTTGGTTCATCAAATTATGCTTCTGAGTCAGATAGTCAACATGGCGTTGAATCTGAATTTCTTTTCGAGTCAAACGTCCAAAATGATAATTCTCCCGCTGTGATTCATATTGAATTGTAGTTGTTCCCAAAATCAACAATCCTGCAATGACCAACATTCCAATCATCACCAAAAAAAGTCGGGTTCTAAAAGAAATACGTTTTGGAATTTTGAAGAGTTTGATCACTTTTCTTTTCTTGTTTTTTTATAAAGTCGTATTCCTAGAAACAGAAGGAAGCCCAACCCGAATAAGCCCAGAAGTCCCCCTATCCAATGCAAACTGTCTTTCAAAATCACTAAAAAAACAATTGCAAATAGCAGAAGGGTTGCTCCTTCATTCCAGATCCTCATAAAAAGACTGCTGTATGCGATGACATCTTTTTGCAATTTGAGAAATATCTGATGCGTTTTCAAATGATAGAGTATTAATAAAAACACAAAAGTAAGCTTCAAATGCATCCACCCTTGTACAAGCCATGAAGGCATCAAAACCAAGAGCCATACGGCAAATAAAAGAGCTAATATCGCAGAAGGCCAGGTAATGAAATACCATAACCTTCTCGACATTATTTTCAACTGCGGGATAAGAATTTGTGCTTCTTCCTTCCTCCTATTAGAGGCTTCTATATGATAGATAAAAAGCCTAGGAACATAAAATAATCCTGCAAACCAAGTAATCACAAAGATCAGATGTAAAGCCTTAATATAGTTATAATACAAAAGGTTTTAATTTAATGTTAGATAGTCTAAATTTAATTTTGAAAACGCTTCATTAAATTGTTCTAAATCTTTTGTAACCAAAGTATTGTAGTCTGCTAAATGTGCTTCTACTTGTTTGGTCAATTCCTTGCGAACAACCTCATCTTGATCCGTGGGTGGAAAATCGTTGTTGGTTACCAATCGATTCAAATGCCCCAATTTATTCGTCAAACGGATGGGAAAATTGAGAGGATCTTGATTACTTCTATTTTGGGTTTGATAAAGTGCTTTTTCAATATCTGATAAAGAAGTGTTTAGTGTTTTTGCTTTTTCGATAAGCTCGCTTACCGCTTCATTATCCCCATAATTAGATCCAAAATCATCCAATTTTTTGCGAATTGTTCGAATGTCTTTAATTGCTTTATGCGCTTTATCCACGGTTGAGTTAACCTTATTTACAAAATCAAACTGAAGTTTCATCTGCCCAACCGTAACTTCTGCAGTAGGGTCTGGTAAAATTTCGAAATCTTGCTCCTGAGTGGTTCCATTTTTTTCAAGGACAACCTTATAAGTGCCTGGAACTGCTTTTGCTCCAGAGAAGGTAGCACTCCAAAAAATCATTCCTTCCAATGTCTCTGCACCTTCATAACGCGTATTCCAAACAAAGGTATTCCCTCCCATTTCAACCTCAAGTTCATTTTCTTTATCGGCAGTGCTATACGTTTTTATCACCGTTCCGTCTTGTTCTTTAAAATGAAGTGCAACGGTATCTTTCTCAGAATCGAAATCTTGAATATTAAAATGTACAATGACTCCGTTGGGTAAATTCATCCCTTGTGTAGGAGAAGGTTTCCCAGCGCTCCCTTGGGTACGATAACTGTCCTTAGGCTTGAATAAAGTCATGGGTTGGTTGACTGTATTTTGGTCAATTTGATGAAGTACTGTAAGGTCATCTAAAATCCATATACTGCGCCCTTGAGTAGCCACAATCAAACTGTTGTCCTTAAGAGTTAAATCAGTAATCGGTACTATAGGAAGATTCAACTGAAAAGGATTCCAAGATGCCCCATCGTCATGAGAAATATACATACCTGTTTCAGTTCCCGCATAGAGTAGTCCTTTTTTGGCGGGATCGGCACGAAGTACACGGGTAAAATGTTCCGAAGGAATTCCATCAGTAATTTTTTCCCATGTTTTTCCATAATCCATAGTTTTGTAAAGGTAGGGCTTGAAGTCACCTGTCTTGTATAAGGTTCCAGCCACATAACACACTGCAGGATCAAAAGGTGAAGGATCAATGCTGTTAATCATTAACCATTTCGGCATGATGGAAGGGGTAACATTCTCCCAGTTTTTTCCTCCATCACGGGTCAAATGTAACAATCCATCATCACTTCCTACCCACATCATCCCTTCTTCTAAGGGAGACTCATTGGCCGCAAAAATGGTGCAATAATATTCTACTCCTGTGTTGTCCTGCGTTATGGGTCCTCCTGAAGATTTTAGTTTTTCAGGATCGTTTCGGGTCAGGTCTGGACTAATAATCTCCCAGCTTTGACCTTCGTTTTCCGAGACGTGAACATGATTGGAAAAAGTGTACAGTTTTTTAGGATTGTGTTTGCTGAAATGAATGGGGAAGTTCCACTGAAAACGGTATTTCATTCCTTCAGCACCATATCCCATCGGATTGTCTGGCCATACATTGATTCCTCTTACAGACTTGTTTTTATGATTGACACGAGTTAGAAAACCACCATAACTGCCCCCATAAACAATATCATTGTCTAATGGATCAACAGCAATATGAGCCGACTCACCTCCAGCGGTAGGCTCCCAATCATTTTCAGAAATACCTCTTCCCCTAGAGCGATAATTTATCCTCAACGTAGAATTGTCTTGTTGTGCAACATAAATACGATAAGGGAAAGAGTTGTCTGTGGTAACTCTGTAAAATTGGGCTGTCGGCTGGTTGTAATAGGTACTCCAGGTAGCTCCTCCATTATAAGAAACTTGAGCGCCACCGTCATCGGCAATGATCATCCGTTGATTATCTTCTGGAGCGATCCACAAATCATGATGATCGCCATGAGGGGCATTGTTACTTTTAAAGGTTTTCCCGCCATCTTTAGATTTATGATAAGATACGTTCATTACATAAACAATATCTTCATCTTGTGTGTCCGCATAAATTTTTGAATAGTACCATGCGCGTTGACGCAAAGCTCTACTGTCGTTAATATGATTCCAAGTGGAACCCCCGTCTTCGGAACGATAAACCCCCCCTTCTTCTTTATTTTCAACAATGGCCCATACGCGTTGGGGATTTACGGGAGATACAGTAACCCCGATGATCCCTAATGTCCCATGGGCAAAACCATCATTTAAACTAATTTCAGTCCAATTTTCTCCTTGATCTGTACTTTTCCAAAGGGCAGACCCTTCTCCACCACTATTAAGACTGTAAGGTGTTCTGTTCACCCGCCATGTAGCTGCATAAAGTACCCTAGGGTTTGAAGGATCCATAACCAATTCAACGGCTCCAGCATCTGAGTTGGAAAACAAAACTTTTCTCCAAGATTTTCCTCCATCTTTACTTTTGTAGACTCCTCGCTCTGGGGTAGGCTTATAGATATTCCCTAAAACAGCAGCATAGACAATATTGTGATCGTTAGGATCGATAACAATTCTAGGGACATGACGTGAATCAGGCAAACCTGAGAAAGACCAAGTTTTTCCTGCATCTACAGTTTTCCAAATCCCATATCCTGAGGAAACATTCCCTCGTACGGTAACTTCACCACCTCCGACATAGATGACATTAGGATCGCTTTTGGATACAGCCACAGAACCAATGCTTCCTCCAAAATAACCATCGGAAATATTTTCATATGTCTGACCTCCGTCTTCAGTCTTCCAAACTCCACCTCCTGTTGCTCCAAAATAAAACAAGTTGGGTTTACCAGGGACACCTGTGACTGCAGCAGAACGACCTCCTCTAAAAGGGCCTATGGAGCGATACTTCAGAGATTCATAAGTGCTTTCTGGATAAGCAAGGGTGACCTTTTTAGTCTTTCTTTTAGATTGTGCATTTAAGGGCTGAAAGGCCGCAAATAATAAAATAAAAGCAACAAATATCAATTGTCCATTGTAATATACGTTTTTCATAAATCGTTTTGTATTAAATTATCTATTTGGTAGAAATTAAAAGTAAAAATTTAATCGTAACTAACCTAGGGAAAATCTAATACTTCTCAACGAGCTCTTTGCGAACAGCCCGATTTAAAAAATAAATAGTAACCAATGTAGATAATAAATCTGCTATAGGAAATGCTATCCATACGCCTGTCACTCCAAAATAAGGAGGAAGTATAAAAAGTAACGGAATAAAGAAAAATCCCTGACGACTTAAGGTAAGTAACAAGGCAGGGGTGGCTTTGCCAATGGCTTGAAAATACGCTGCACCGATGAGTTGAATCCCTACAATGGGCAACGCCAAAAAGACATAACGCAGAGCCAAAGGTGCTTGTTTCGAGACTTCTACATCATTGGAAAATATTTGAGGTATCGATTCTGAAAAAAAGAAAATAACGATAAATACAAGAGAAGCCAAGGCAGTGGCATAAAAAATGGATATGTTGATTGACTTTCGCACACGCTCCCAATTCTTTGCACCGTAGTTGTATCCAGCAATAGGTAGAAACCCCTGGGTTATCCCAAAAATAGGAAAGGTTGCAAACATTAACATTCGACTGATGATAGCATATACGGTTATCGATGCTTCACCTCCAAAAGCAAATAAAATATTATTGACCAAAAGCACAGTGATACTCACCATGGCCTGTCTCACCAAGGTTACCGAACCTAAAGAGGCAATTTCGAGTACCAAATCTCGCTGTAGAGAAAAATTCTTAAGGCTCGGTTTTAGTGCTGAATTTCCAAAAACAAAAAAATAAATAATGTACGCGGCACAAACTCCGTAGGAAAGTGTTGTTGCCCATGCAGCACCCGTCATTCCCCAGTCAAAAACCTTAATAAACAAATAATCCAACAATAAATTCGATACCGATGGAAGGAGCATCGCATACATTGCATTTTTTGGCTTTCCTTCTGCTCTAATGCTATTGTTGGCCATCATACAAAAAGCTAATACTGGAACCCCGTACATCACAATCAAATAGTAGGTTCTTGCGTAAGAAAATAGTGCTCCTTTCCCTCCAAACAAGGGAATGATTTGATCAACAAAAGCCACACCAAAAAGGACTACCAAAACGGTAAGGGCAAGAGTCAAAGTAATTTGATTTCCAAAGGTATGGGATGCTCTTGCACTGTTTTGCTCTCCTAAACTTCGTGAAATAATCGAAGCCCCTCCTATTCCAATAGACATTCCCAATGCTGCAATAAAAAAAGAAACTGGTAAGACTACATTGATCGCTGCAATGGCATTGGACCCAATCCATTGCCCTACAAAAATAGTATCAATTAAAATATTTAGGGACATCACCAAAATTCCGATAGAGGCTGGAATGGCCTGCTGTATAAGTAGTTTTGGTATTGGGAGGCTTCCTAAAAGTTCCGTAGATGATTTTGTCATTCAGCACTTTTCTTGTGCGCCCATTCATCAATCCATCTACTGAGTACATTCACCCATTCTTCACGATCATTAATACAAGGAATTACGTGTAAATGTTTTCCTCCTTTTTCTTCAAAATCTTCCGCAGCTTCCATGCCGATTTCCTCTAAGGTTTCCAGACAATCCGAAACAAAAGCTGGCGTTGCAATTGCCAATTCTTGAGTGCCGTTTTTGGCAAATTTTGCCACTGTCTTATCTGTATAGGGCTTTAACCAAGACCCAAGTATGGAAACCCGAGATTGAAAGCTTGTCGAATAGGTGCCTTCTTTTAATTCTAAATACTCTGCAACTTTTACTGAAGTCATTTCACACTGATGACGGTAACAATAGGCATGGGCGGGAGAATCTGTAAAACAACATTTTCCATCCATTTTGCAATGTGATTTGGTAATATCTGATTTACGAATATGACGCTCTGGAACCCCGTGGTAGGAGAACAATAAATGCTCCCAATCTTTTCCCTGAAGTGCTTCTTGGATCGAGTTACCCAACACCCGTATGTAATCTGGGTGATTGTAAAAGGGGGGTAATGAAGTGAGTTCCATTTCAGGGAAATATTCTTTTTTAAGTTGCTCGGCAAGCATCAAAATAGTTTCTGTTGTGGCCATGGCAAACTGGGGGTACAAGGGAATCAAAAGCACTTCGGTAACTCCCCGGTGTTGTAAAACTTCCATTCCCTTTTTGATGGAAGGATTTCCATAGCGCATTGCTAAAGCCACAGGAACTGAGACTTTTTTTTGAACCTTCTCTTGGAGTTGTTCCGAGAGCACAATTAAAGGTGAACCTGAGTCCCACCAAATTTTTTGATAGGCTTCTGCCGATTTTTTAGGACGGGTTTTCAAAATGATTCCTTTTACCAAAAAGGTCCGAAACCATTTGGGTAAATCAATCACCCTTTCATCCATTAAAAATTCATCTAAATAGTTCCTGACGTCACTTGTAGATGTGCTGTCTGGAGAGCCCAGATTGACAAACAAAACTCCTTTCATTTTCAATTTTTTACGAAGATACTGAACCTATATATTTCTTGGGAGTAGTTCCGTATTTCTTTTTAAAGGCAGCAATAAAATGACTTGCAGTACTGTAACCCAGTTTTAGTCCAACCTCGTTTACATTATATTTTTGAGAGTCCAGCATTCTTCTCGCCTCCTCCATTTTGTGATCTAATAAATAGGCAAAAACCGTATCTCCATAAATTTGTTTAAAGCCTTCTTTTAATTTTTTTAAAGAAAGTCCTATCTCATGAGCAAGTGCCTCCAAAGAGGGTGGATCCGTCATCCGTTCAAGAATAATTTTTTTGGCTTTTCTGATTTTTTGAACATTCTCCTCATCTATCAAGAAGGGGCATTGTTCGACCGAAGGATCTTCATTTTTGTTGAAATACAAACTCAAAAGCTCATATACTTTCCCCTTAAAATATAGTGTCCTCATACTGTCGTGAACCTTTGCTTGCAATATTTGACTTAATACCACGGCTATAGAAGACGTAAAAGGCAGATTGTCATAATATTTTCTAGCACTATTTTCTGAACTTAGAAATGATATGTGATTTGCATCTGCTGAAAAAAGGGAGTGAAACTTGGCGATAGAAATTAAAACACTTACCATCCAAGTATCGGGTGCCAATTCAACATCGATAGGTAATGCTTTTTGGGGATTGTATAGTAGCATGGAATGGTCTTCCAAAACTTGAAAAGTATAACGTCCTTCATTGAATGTGAAATTCGTTTGTCCTTTTAAACAAAAATGAAACTGAATCACATCTTGATTTACCTCATGTTCTTTCCGCAATGGGGCTTCCCCATCATTTTTGAATCGCAGCACAAAAAAACCTGTTTCAATTTCTGTTTGGAATAAAGAACTTGTATCGTTATTTTTCATAATTCATCTATTGCATACTTTTCTGGAAGAAACAAGAAAAGTTTAACAAAAATAGCTTTTTTAATGAGTTTATTAAAACCTTGTTTTAAAACCTTCTGTGCTACTTTAAAACTTTTTAGCGTTATTTTTTCTAAATCCAGACCCTTATTTTTGTCCCAGATTTTAGATTGATTATTGGAATGGATGTGCATCATTTCTTTGCGGTTGGAGTAAGTTACAAAACAGCGAACATCGATTTTCGGGGGCGTTTTAGTCTCAATGATTCTCAACTCCACGCCTTATTCCTAGAAGCCAAATCTCTTGATATCAAGGATTTATTGGTCATTAACACTTGCAATAGGACTGAGCTTTATGCCTGGGTGAAAGATGCAGAACAGTTGGTAAACTTGCTTTGTAATCACTCAGATGGAGATACTGCTTTTTTTAATCAAGTAGGGTATACGTTACAAAATGAAGTGGGTTTCAATCATTTATTTCGAGTAGGAACAGGGCTTGAAAGTCAAATTTTAGGTGACTTTGAAATAATTGGACAAATCAAAAAAGGATTTTATCGTTCAAAAAAAATGGGGCTTGCCGGGGGTTCTATGGAGCGTTTAACCAACGCTGTGATTCAGGCCAGTAAACGCATCAAAACAGAAACGGAAATTTCCAGTGGTGCCACTTCTGTAGCCTTTGCTTCCGTACAATATATTCTTCAAAATGTGGAAGCAATCTCACAGAAGAATATACTGCTATTCGGTTTGGGTAAAATAGGAAGGAACACTTGCGAAAACCTTGTAAAGCACACCCAAAACGATCATATTGTATTAATCAACAGAACCCAAGAACGCGCAGAAAAGATTGCAGGAAAGTTTCCAGTACATGTAAAACCTTATGGCGCACTAACATCTGCAATTCATGAAAGTGATGTGCTAATAGTCGCTACAGGTGCCCAAAATCCAACCATCACTTCCGATTTAATCCACACCACAAAACCCTTGCTTATACTAGATCTTTCCATACCCAGAAATGTTTCTTCTGAGGTACATGGATTGGATCATGTACAAGTGGTTCATCTGGATGAGCTTTCTCAAATTACAGATGCCACTTTTGAAAAGCGTAAAAAATTCATCCCCAAAGCGGAAGTGATTTTAGAAGAAATAAAATCTGAATTTATCGTTTGGCTAAAACACAGAAAATACATCCCAGCTCTCAACGCTTTTAAAGAAAAAATTGTTCTTTCAAAAAAAGAAAAACAAGAGATTGAAAATTATGTAAACCACTGTTTTGGTTTCCAAAGAAAGCAACAAATTGCACAAAAAATCACAGGTCAAATCGCAGCCTATTTAAGAGAAAATCCACATCAAGCAGAGGAGACCGTAGAGCTGATTACCGAAATTTTCCAGCTGGAATCTGAGAAACTCCCACAAAAATGATACGTATTGGAACACGAAAAAGTGCTTTAGCAATATGGCAAGCTACACAGGTCAAAAAGCATTTGGAAAAACTAGGGGAAACGTGCATCCTTGTTCCTATTGAAAGTAGAGGCGATCAGGATTTGATCCAACCCCTTTACGCTATGGGTATTCAGGGAATATTTACCAAAAGCTTAGACAGTGCACTTTTAAGCCAAACCATTGATATCGCAGTACACAGTCTCAAAGATGTCCCCACAAAGTTACCCGAAGGTATTAAAATCTCAGCCTGTTTAAAACGAGGTCCCGCCCATGACGTAGTGGTTTATCATCCCGATTTTTTTGATTGGAATCAAAATACAGTCATCGGAACAGGAAGTTTAAGACGCAAGGCCCAATGGCTCAGAAAATACCCTCAGCACAATACAGAAAACTTGAGAGGAAACCTTCAAAAACGGCTTGAAAAACTGAACGCTTCTTCTTGGGGAGGAGCCATTTTTGCACAAGCGGGTTTGGTGCGTATGGATCTATTGAAAGAAAACTTTTCACTATTGGACTGGATGATCCCCGCTCCTGCTCAAGGCATAATCGGGGTTGCTTCCTTAAAAAAAGATACTGCTTTATCGAATGTCGTACAACAACTGAATTGTGAAGAAACTTCACTCTGTGCTGAAGTAGAACGTACTTTCTTAAACACCCTAGAGGGAGGTTGCACCGCACCCATTGGCGCTTATGCTTTTATCAAAGAGCAGAAGTTGCATTTTCAAGGAGGCTTGTTTTCACTAGATGGAAAAAAAGCCATAGAATATCAAACAGAAACTTCCTTAGAGCAAGGTCCTGCCATAGGAAAAGAAGCCGCCATTCATATCCTAGAAAATGGAGGTGCCCAATTGATGCAACAAATAAAAAGTCAACTGAAATGAGACTTCTCACAACTAAAAAGATAAGTCCCCATTTCAAAGACCGCTTGATTCAACACGGAATGTCTTTGATTTCACATCCTTTTATCCAAATAGAATCGCTTCCCATAAGTATATCTAAAGTTCAACCTATACTAATTTTTACTAGTCAAAATGCAGTTAATATCGCCTTTGAATCGGTGGAAATAAAAAAACAAATTCAGGGGAAAAACTGTTTTTGTGTAGGGGAAAAGACAAAATCACTTTTAGAAGAAAAAGGTCAAAAAGTGATAAAAATGTGCCAAAATTCGTCAGATTTAGCCCAATTTATAGCAAAAAATCACGAAAATGACTCTTTTTCGTTTTTTTGTGGAAAGCAAAGAAGACCCGAAATCGAAACCATTTTGCATCAAAAAAAGATTGTTTTGGCTATACACGAATTATATCAAACCAACTTGACCCCCCATCACTTTCAAATGCATTTCGACGGAGTTCTCTTTTTTAGTCCTTCGGCAGTGACCAGTTTTTTTATGGAAAATAGCTGGTCTGACCACATGCATGGGTTTTGTATCGGAACTACTACCGCCTCGGAATTAGCAAAATATACGCCACAGTTTAGTACTGCAAAACAACCTAGTGAAAGTCACCTTTTATTAACCATACACCACTATTACTCACAACATTATGCTAAAAAATGATCTTTTTTTAAGAGCACTGAAAGGCGAGCCAGTAAGGCGTCCTCCAGTGTGGATGATGCGTCAAGCGGGAAGATATCTTCCTGATTTTATGGCGCTCAAAAACAAATACGACTTCTTTACGCGTTGTCAAACTCCAGAACTCGCAACAGAAATTACCATCATGCCAATTGACCAAATAGGTCCTGATGCCGCTATTTTATTTAGTGATATTTTAGTTGTATTACAGGCCATGCAAATACCCGTGGAGATGAAAGATGGTATCGGCCCTTGGATTCCAAATCCCATAAAGTCCCAAGCAGATGTAGACCAAGCCATTGTGCCTGACATTCACGAACATTTGGGCTATGTAATGGAGGCCATCAAGATGACAAAAATTGAACTGAATGAACGGGTCCCTCTAATCGGATTTGCGGGTTCACCCTGGACCTTATTGTGTTATGCTGTTCAAGGACAAGGATCTAAAACTTTTGACAAGGCAAAAGCGTTTTGTTTCAGCCAGCCCGAGGCTGCACATGCATTACTCCAAAAAATTACAGATACTACGATTCTATATTTGAAAGAAAAAGTAGCCGCTGGAGTGGATGCTGTTCAAATTTTTGACTCTTGGGGGGGACTACTTTCTCCTGAAGATTATCAACTTTTCTCTTGGCCTTATATCCAACAAATAGTGCACGCTCTCAAAGATGAAATTCCAGTAATTGTATTTGGTAAGGGCTGTTGGTTTGCGCTTAATGAAATGGCAAAGTCAGGAGCTTCTGCTCTGGGGGTGGATTGGACCTGCTCTGCAAGAAATGCACGATATCTTTCTGGAGGACAAATTACACTTCAGGGAAATTTTGATCCATCACGATTACTGTCACCCATACCAGAAATTACTGAAGCAGTGTACAAAATGATCAATGAATTTGGAAAAGATCGTTATATCGTAAACCTGGGGCACGGAATTCTTCCCAACATCCCTGTGGATCATGCCAAAGCCTTTGTCGATGCGGTGAAATCATACTACTAAACCTTAGCCCAATGAAAGATCTCTTTTACAGATACATCCAAAATTTGCAAGATACCATTACCCAGACGCTTGAGGCGATTGATGGTAAAGCGCAATTTAAAGAAGATTTGTGGCAACGACCAGAAGGAGGAGGCGGACGTACTCGGGTGATTGAAAATGGAAGTGTAATTGAAAAAGGAGGTGTGAATATTTCTGCCGTCCATGGGCCGCTTCCCAAAAGTATGCAGGCTTATTTTAACGTAGAGGAGGTCGATTTTTTTGCCTGTGGTCTGAGCCTCGTGATTCATCCTAAGAACCCTATGGCACCTACAGTACATGCCAATTGGCGTTATTTTGAAATGTATGACACGCAGGGAAAAATCGTGGACCAATGGTTTGGCGGTGGACAAGACCTCACTCCATATTACCTTTTTGAAGAAGATGTTCGCCATTTTCACCAGACCTGTAAAACTACATGTGATTTGTTTCATCCCGATTTTTATCCCGATTTTAAACAAAAATGTGATGCGTATTTTTTTAATACACACCGCAAAGAAGCAAGGGGAGTTGGTGGGCTTTTTTTTGATTACCTCAAAGAAAACGATTCTTTTAGCCTAAAAAATCGTTATGATTTTGTCACTGCAGTAGGAGATTCCTTTTTAGAGGCTTATACCCCCATTTTGAAGAAACGAAAAGAACTAAACTATACTCCTGATCAACGCAAATGGCAAGAGATCAGAAGGGGACGTTATGTGGAATTCAACTTGGTACATGACAAAGGAACCCTCTTTGGTTTGCGTACCAACGGAAGAATTGAAAGTATTTTGATGAGCCTCCCTCCTAAAGTCCAATGGCACTACGACCATCATCCGGAAGAGGATAGTGAGGAAGCTGCACTTCTGGAGGTATTAAAATCTCCGAGAAACTGGGTGTAAAAAGCATTACTGTGAATGAAAAAAGAATATTTTGTACTTTAAATAACTAATTACGCAATGCCATGAATACCCTAGACATCTTATTTGTACTTCCTTTATTGATCATTTTCTCCTATTTATTTGATGCCTTTGCACGAAAGACTAAATTCCCTTCGGTCATCCTGCTTATGGCGACAGGAATCATCGTTAGGTTTCTCATCTCTTTTTCAGGGTATGACAATTTTGAATTTCTAGACAACCTTATTCCTGTTTTGGGTACTATCGGCCTTATTTTAATTGTCTTAGAAGGTGCAATTGAACTAGAAATTACCCGTGAAAAATTACCTTTAATAGTAAAAGGGTTTTTTACTGCACTGGTCATTCTTGTTGGTAATATCTATGTGCTCCAATTTTTATTTCAACGCTTTTTTGAAATGGACGGTGTCAGTGCTGTGCTTTTTGCTATTCCTCTTGCTATTATCAGTAGTGCTGTAGCAATTCCTTCGGCTTCTAGCCTGCTTCAACTCCAACGGGAATTTGTGGTCTATGAATCTACGTTTTCCGATATTTTGGGGATAATGATTTTTAATTATGCCCTGCGCCAATCGGAGTCCCAACAACCTCTCTTGGGGCCAGAACCGATGGTATCCTTAGTGCTTCAAATTATTGGAGTGATTGTCATTTCATTAGTGATTACCTATGTTTTGTTCCGACTAATGCAACAAATCGATCACAAGGTGAAATTCTTTTTGATTCTAGCTTTATTGATTTTGGTCTATGCCTTTGGGAAAGTACTTCATCTTCCCGCTTTGGTTACCATCTTTATTTTTGGTGCCTTTTTGAGTAACGTGAAGAGTCTTCTCCCACCCTTTTTAAGAAAAACCCTTGATCTGAAAACAACGGAAAAAGAGCTCCACGAGTTTCATATTCTCACCGCAGAATCAACTTTTTTAGTTCGTACTTTTTTCTTTCTATTCTTTGGCTTTTCAATCCAAATTTCTGACTTTACAAGTCCTGGGCCGTTGATCAATGGACTGCTTATTTTTTTGGTCATGTTTGTACTTCGCTATGTTTATTTTACCGCAACGAGTTTAAAACTAAAACCCAGCCCACTGGTTTATATGTCGCCTCGGGGATTAATTAGTATTTTACTTTTTCTTCAACTCAAAGAGGTTGCATTTATCAATTTTGAAGAAAGCCCTATTGATGAACGTATGCTTCTCATTGTCATTTTGAGTTCAATGTTGGTTATGCTACTAGGCACGATGAAAAAAGACAAGAAAAAAGATATCATAGTCGAAGACGATGAGACTCCCTTATCTGTAGAAATGGAAATTGAACCCCAATCCCTTACTGAGGAGGAGACCTAAAATCTTTAAAACAAAAAATCTATGTATCCCATTCAACGAAATAGAAGACTGCGAGCTAACGCTAGCCTAAGGGCTTTGGTGCAAGAATTCAGTCTATCCCCCAACGACTTTATTGTACCCTTGTTTGTCATTGAAGGAACTCAAACCAAAGAAGAAATTCCGTCTATGCCAGGGTACTATAGAATGAGTATTGATTTACTTTCAACCCACGTAAAAAGTCTATGGTCTTTGGGGTTGAAATCGGTTTTGCTTTTTGTTAAAGTGCCCAATGCACTCAAAGATAATTTAGGGACAGAGGCACTCAATCCCGAGGGACTTATGCAGCGAGCCATCAAAACAGTAAAAGAGGCTACCCCAGAAATGGTAGTGATGACGGATGTAGCGCTAGACCCTTATTCTTCTTATGGTCATGATGGGATCGTAGAAGCAGGGAAAATTGTCAATGATTCTACTATAAAGGTACTTTCCAAGATAGCATTATCTCACGCTCATGCTGGGGCTGACGTAGTTGCGCCTAGTGATATGATGGATGGGAGAATTCTTAAAATACGGGAAGAACTAGAACTAGCAAACTTCACCGATACGGTCATTATGAGTTATAGCGCAAAATACGCTTCTGGTTTTTACGGTCCTTTTCGGGATGCATTAGATTCTGCACCTGGATTTGGGGACAAAAAAACCTATCAAATGGATTTTAGAAATCGAAAAGAAGCCTTGATAGAAACCCAACGTGATATTGAAGAAGGTGCAGATATCGTAATGGTAAAACCAGGTTTAGCGTATCTGGATATCATCAGAGACCTAAGAGAAGAAGTAGCTGTACCCATTGCCGCATATCAAGTAAGTGGGGAGTATGCCATGCTAAAAGCCGCCGCCGAAAAAGGATGGCTAGATCATGACCAAATTATGATAGAACAATTACTCAGCTTCAAGAGGGCTGGAGCTTCATTGATCGCAAGCTACTTTGCAGAAGCAGTTGTTAAACTAATCTAAATTAGTATTGTAGGCAAATTAAAATTGTAATTTTGTCAAGACCCAAATCCTTGACATGAAGCCTCAAACCCTCATTCAAATTTTGTTTTTCTTCGCCTTCATTGGGTGTACAGGCATAGACTTAATCGAAGATTATGTGCCCCCAGTAGTCCGAATTACAACTCCTGTGACCTCTCTCACTGTAGGAACTAATTTTCAATTTGAAGCGCTTTATTTTAATGTCATTGGAGAACCTACTCCAGGGGTTGAACTGCGTTGGGAAAGTTCAGATCCTAACCTTTTAGAAATTGATGCACTTGGAAATGTAATCCCAAAAAAAGAAGGCGTTGTAACCCTAACTGTTCGAGTTACTTCAGAAGAAGGTAAAGAACTCTCAGATCAAATTAACTTTGAAATCAAAAATACCGTGGTTCTTATCCCCAAAGACATGACAGAAGAAGAAGAAGAAACAGATCCCCCAGAAATGAACACTATGAGTTCTACCTTGACTATGTCGGTTACCCCTACCCTACAAATTAGTAATAGAATTGCTCAAATAACAGTAGGTGCTGAGTATCTTTTTGAGCTCCAATTTACGAACGCGTTGGGTGAGGAAGTCCAACCCAATTCAGTACTTTGGGAAAGTTCGGATTTAGAAGTACTTTCAATAGATGAAAACGGTAACCTTACTGCACTTTCAGCGGGCACCGCAAGTGTGACAGTCTCCACAATAGTTTCCGAAACCTTGATCTCATACACCAACATAATCCAAGTCGTTGATCCCGTAACTGTAAGTATGGTTACTTCCTATACAGGCATTGTGGAAACCACCAGTAGCTACCAACTTGAAGGAAGCTTCACCTTAGCCATTGAAGGGGATCAACTCATCCTTTCTTTGGGTAGTGATTATAAAGCCTCTACAGCCTTGCCGGGACTTTACATTTATTTATCCAATAACAATAATACCACTTCCCAAGCCTTAGAGTTAGGTCCTGTAACTGTTTTTCAGGGAGCTCACGAGTACATCCTACCCTCTCAAGTAGGACTGATGGACTATCAATATATTTTGTACTGGTGCAAACCTTTTAATGTAAAAGTGGGACATGCTAAAATCTACGATTGATGAAATTCAAATACCTCATAGTATTACTATTCACCTTTAGTTTTTCTAAAGCCCAATGGCTAAAAGAAAAAGGAAAGGGATATTACAAACTCGGGGCATGGTCTTTATTGGCAGACGAACACTTCACAAACTTAGGTGGTGTGGATCCCAATGCCACTCGAGGATTATTTATCTCAAGTTTCTTTGCGCATTATGGGCTTTCAAATAAAGTCAACCTAATTACTTACATTCCTTTTTTTGTAAAAAATTACCAATTTGCCCAAATTTCTAAAACTACAGGAAAAGAATACGAACCCCGAAGAGAATTTAACAGCATAGGGGACATCAATTTAGCTGTAGAATTTAAAATCACTCCCTTAAGCAAGTGGGCATTTTCAGGTACCTTACTTCTAGGTATTCCTTCTGGAAAAACGTTGCTGGGTTTGATGGAAGTTATCAGACAGGAGACGGAGAATTTAACCAACAGCTACAACTCAATCTTGGAAAAAGCTTTTCCTTGGGAAAACAAGCATTTTACTTAAAAAGCTATCTTGGCTTTAACAATCGGTCTGGTGGGTTTTCGGATGAATTACACAGTTTTGGAGAAACAGGAACCCAATTATGGAATTCAAAACTTTTAGTACTGGGTCGTCTTCACTGGATCAAGCCTTTGTACAATGGAACACTTGATGCCTCAAATGCCAATGGGGCGATCTTTGCCAATAATATCGAAAGTTTTACCCTAGGTGGAGAGTTCGCAATAAATCTGGGAACTAACTGGGGCGTTTCTTTTGCTGCAACAACTCCTTTATTTGGCAAAATCATTTTCAATGGAAATAGTTATTCAGGAGGTCTTTTCCTAAACTATTAAAGAGAAGTTAATTTCTTTCTGGAGCAAAAGGGGTTAAGTCCAAACTGGAAGCTTGTCCTGTAATAAGTTCGGTCACCAATTTACCTGTACCAGGACCCAAACTCCAACCCATCATCGAATGTCCTGTGGCCAACACCAAATTTCCTACTGCACTATGCCTTCCAATAAAAGGAAGACCATCGGGAGATAGAGGTCGAAGTCCGCTTTGAACTTCATCAATACATGATTGAGGAATATACACCTCAGGATAATAGTCATTCGCTGCCTTGGCAATAGCGGCTACCCTTCGGGTGTTGATCTTTTGATTGATTCCTGAAAGTTCCATCGTTCCCCCAAAACGAGTGAATCCTTTCATAGGAGTTACTGCCACCTTTGCTTCCAACAATATCGCAGGAAGATTAATACCGGTGGGTTGGTGAAGATTTATACGATACCCTTTTCCTGCTTGAACCGACAAACGAATTCCCAATGCTTTTAAAAGTTGTTCTGACCATGCTCCTGAAGCAATTACATATTCATCCGCTTGAAAAAGACCTCTGTCTGTTTGTATTGCCTGAATGCTTTTTCCCTTTTTTTGAAAAGAAGTAACCTCAGTTTCTAAAATAAATTCTACTCCTTCTTCCCTCAGATATGCCTTTAAGTTTTTCATAAACAATTCTGGTGTGCTATGCGCGTCACTCTCATACCAATATGCTCCGGCAATATCCATGGGGGTCTTATGAAGTTTTGAAACCTCTTCTTTGGAATAATGATTTACAGTGATACCCAAATCTTTTGCCCAACGGACTACTTCTGCTTCCTCTTTTGCTGCATGAGTAGTCTTATAAGCCATCAGTAATCCTTTGGTTTCCAAGTGGAAGTCCATGAATTGGGTTTGTTGCATTTCCAAATACAATTGCTTACTAAACAGATTAATTTCCAAAATGGATTTCATTGAACGTTGGACATGCTCTGCAGTACAGGATTTCATAAACTTTAGTCCCCAACGGATCAAATCCAAATCAAATCTAGGCTTAATATAAAATGGGCTAGATGCATCAAACATCCACCGAATTCCTTTACTAACCATTCCTGGAGCAGCCATAGGTACTATATGGCTAGGTGTCAAATATCCAGCATTGACGTGAGAAGCCCCCGAAACGATCTTCCCTTTATCAATTACACTTACTTCATGACCTTCCTGTAAAAGGTAATAGGCAGTAGACAAACCCACAATTCCTCCTCCAATAATGATTACTTTCTTTTTTGCCATCTCAAATGACTTGAAACCCTTTTACATAAGGATCTTCAGGGTCCAAAATAAGTTGATTATATCCAATGACACGTGCATTTCCTTCAATGCTGGGGACGATTCCCTTTAGGTTTCCGACTCTCAACTCAGCTTCTACACAACCTGTGAAAATAGACCCGATGATACTTTCATGCACAAAGGAATCACCCACCTTTAACTTCCCTTTTGCATACCACTGAGCCATTCGTGCTGAAGTCCCTGTTCCACAAGGTGATCGGTCAATTGCTTTGTCTCCGTAAAATACGGCATTGCTTGCAGTAGCGCCTTGCTGCGTGGGTTTTCCAGCCCACAATACATGACTACAGCCTCTTATTTTCTCATCCAAGGGATGTTCAAAGTTGTATCTAGTGTTAATCTGCTGGCGAATCTCACGACTCCAGCCTACCAGCTTTCCGGCGGTATATGCAGCAATCCCTTCAAAGTTTTCCTGTAGGTCAATGATGGCATAGAAATTCCCTCCATAGGAAACATCAATTTTTAATCGCCCTAATTCAGGACATTCGATTTCTAAATCGGAAGCCGCCAAAAATGCAGGAACATTTGTGAATTTTACCCCAGTCACTTTGGATCCTTTCTTTTCATAAGAAGCCACTACCAATCCTGCTGGGGTTTCCACATTTAGTTTACCCTCCTTTTTTGGAGTAATTAATTTCTCTTCCAAAAGTACAGTCAAAGCGCCAATCAAACCATGCCCACACATTGGTAAACATCCGCTTGTTTCAATAAACAATATAGCAACATCGTTTTCTTGATTTTGAGGAGTGTAAAAAAAACTTCCACTCATCATGTCATGACCGTGGGGCTCAAACATAAGACCAGTTCGTATCCAGTCATACTCTTTTATAAAATGCAATCGTTTTTCTCCCATATTTTCTCCCTTTAGAACGGGTGCGGGTCCTTTGACCAAGCGAACGGGATTACCTGCAGTATAGGCATCTACGCAATCAAAAACAATTCGTTCATCGGCATTCATAACGCTTTCCTGGTTGGTTTTCCATCTATGGCTCTAATCAAAGAAAGTGGATTTTCATTTTGTAAGGCTTTGGGAAGTAATTGATTAGGACAATCTTGAAAGGCTATGGGTCTCAGCCAGCGATAAATCGCATCTGTTCCTACAGAGGTAAAACGTCCATCGGTAGCGGCAGGATACGGCCCTCCGTGTTGCATTGCTTGGGTAACTGCCACCCCTGTAGGGACACCTTGAAAAAGCAATCTACCCACTTTATTTTTTAACTTTTGTATTAAAGGTTCTAAGTTCGGATACTCTTCTTTCTCAGCTAGAATTGTGGCGGTGAGTTGCCCAGAAATTTTTTCTGCGATCGCATTCATTTCTTCCACAGAGTGACATTGTACGAAAAGGCTGAAAGGCCCAAAAACCTCATCAGTTAGGTTCATATGATTCATTAATTCCTTTCCAGAAACCAAGCCTACCGCTGCTGTACTCAATTCTGATTTTAAAAGGCTTTGAAGAGCTTTATTTTGACTTAGTTTCTCCAATTGTGCTAGATAATTTTTTTCGATTTGGGCATGTACCATAGGGGGGAGTTTCATCAGATTCAAATGGGAACTTACATGCTCTACAAGATTACTTTTCCCTTGGGGATCACAAAACAAGACTATACCAGGATTGGTACAAAATTGTCCTGCACCTAAGGCGATCGATTGTGCTAAAGTTTCTGAAAGTGTTTGGTCTTTAGCAAGTCGTTTTTCGGAAATAAAAACAGGGTTCACACTCCCCATTTCCGCAAAAACAGGAATGGGTTCTTCCCTACTTTGTGCCAAATCATAAAGTGCTTTTCCACCTGCAAAACTCCCCGTGAAACCAACTCCTTTCAACGAGGGATGACATACTAATTTCATTCCAACACGATGAGAAGTTCCATTCAAATGAGAAAATACTTCTGCAGGTAATCCACACGAAATAAGAGCGTTATGAATTGTTTCAGCAACTAAAGCACTTGTGCCTGCATGATAGGGATGTGCTTTTACAATAACGGGGCAACCCGCAGCAAGTGCTGAAATGGTATCTCCACCAGCGGTAGAAAAAGCCAAAGGGAAATTACTGGCTCCAAACACACCTACAGGTCCAATAGGGTGAAGCATTTTTCTCAAATCGGGCCCTGTAGTATGAATCGTAGCTTGAACAAAAGAGCCTGCTTCGAGCAGTTCTACAAAAAGCTGAATCTGTCCGAGGGTTCGATCAAACTCCCCTTGCGCACGCCCCTCAGGAAGAGCAGACTCTTCTTGATATATTTGTAAAATCTCAGAACGAACCGTTTCCAATTCCTTTTGAATGGCTTTCAAAAACTCGATTCGTTTTTCTAACGAAGTCTCTGCATACGAATCAAAAATTGTTGCAGCTTGGGTAACGGCCTCATCCACTTGAGTATCACTTGCCTCCTGAAAATGAATTTTAAGAGGTTTCTTTGTTTTTGGATTTACCGATTGAAAGGTTGTCGCCTTGGGGTTATCTTCCCAAACGCCAGCTAACAAATTCTGTGCTTTAATCATAAGTACTTTTTGTAATCCAAATCCTTTGGACGATTTTCAATACCTGTTTTTATAATCGCTTGTACCCGTTCCAATTCTTTCCCGTGAAGGGGGAGTCTTGGTGGTCGAACGTGACCCGTTCCCAAGCCAGTAGCCACCTCACATAATTTAATATTTTGAACCAGCTGAGGAGAAATATCCAATTCTAACAAAGGAAGGAACCACCTAAAAATAGATCGGGCTTTTTCTATTTCTCCAATTTTACAATAAGTGTAAATCGCAACGGTTTCTTCTGGAAAAGCATCAACCAAACCTGCAACCCAACCCTTGGCACCCATCAGTAAGGTTTCTATCGCAATGGTGTCCACCCCACAAAGAATTTTGAAACGCTCCCCAAAGCGATTGATCATTCGTGTCACATTGGTTACGTCACGAGTAGATTCTTTAACCGCAGTAATATTTTTATGGTGTTCCAAGGCAGCAAACATCTCTAAAGTGACTTCAATTTTATAATCTACAGGATTGTTGTAAATCATAATGGGTAATTGGGTAGCATCGGCTACAGCAGCAAAGTAGGCTACGGTCTCCTCATCTGTGGCTTTGTATCGCATAGGGGGAAGTAACATCAGTCCATTCGCCCCTCCGGCCTCGGCTTGTTGTGCCTCCTGAATCGCCCGATGTGTGGACTGTTCTGCGATGTTCATGATGACAGGTATCTTGCCTTTTACTTGTTTTAAAGTAGTTGTTAAAAGTTGTTGCTTTTCTTGGCCCGTTAAAGTGCTGGCTTCACCAAGGGTTCCTCCTAGAATGATTCCATGTACACCCGCTCCTATTTGATGCGACAAGTTGTGCTGAAATACCTCTAAATCCAAATTGCCCTGAGCGTCAAATTGTGTGGTTATTGCGGGCATGACCCCTTCCCATTTAAAGTTTTCCATTGCTTTATTAATTAGAAATTTTAATTTACTAATATAGGTTTTTAATGAAATATTAATAAATTAATCAGGGTATCAAAAAACCTCACTCACTATGGATAAAACGCACTACTTTGAAAGTCCTCTAGGTTGGATGAAAATTACAGCTTCTTCTACCGCTTTAAAACAATTACAATTTGTTTCAAACCAGTCATCCTTTTCACAAAATAAAATCCCACAAATAATTCAAAACACTATAGATGCATTGAACTTTTATTTTTCAGATCCTAAAAGTAAATTTCCTATCCCATTAAATCCTGAGGGTACTCCATTTCAAAAGAACATATGGAGCCTAACTGGGTCCATCCCCTCGGGAGAAACAAGAACATATCATCAAATAGCAACACAATATGGCAATCCCAAAGCTGTAAGAGCCGTAGGGGCTGCACTGGGTCAAAATCCGATTCTAATACTCATACCGTGCCATCGAGTTATCGGAAGTAAAGGTTCTCTAACAGGCTATGCGGGTGGAATAGAAAAAAAACAGAAGTTACTAGAACACGAAGACTACCCCATCCAAAAAATATTAGATTTGTAAAAAAAACAAATGAAAAAAACACTTTATAGTTTAGGGTTTACACTACTTATATTGGTTGGGGTACTTTATATCTCTGATTATAGTTATTTGTTACGTGCTGTTTCAAAAATTTATTTTACAGGGCACAGTACTGCTTTTCTTTCTGATTATAAGCGTTTTGATAATCACATACTACCAGCTTCTGAAAACCCACAAGCATGGCCTTTACACAAAAACTACAATGAGGTCAACTTGTCTGAAGATTTAGAAGCGTTCCATAAAAAAACCCAAACTGTAGCTTTTGTGTTGATTAAAAACGACAGTGTATATTTAGAAAAATACTATGACAATTACGGTCCTGATTCGAAAAGCAATTCCTTCTCTGTAGCAAAAAGTTTCGTTTCAGCGTTATTAGGTAAAGCCATTATGGATGGATACATTCAAAGTTTGGATCAAAAAGTGATCGACTTTATCCCTGAAATAAAGGGTCCTTATGCTGACCTAGTTACTGTAGGAGATCTTGCGAGTATGGGATCAGGACAGCGTTGGGATGAGGCCTATTATTCTCCATTATCAGTAACCACGGCCGCCTATTTTGTAGAAGATTTAGGGAAACTTATCCTTACTCAACCCATAGACGAAGTCCCCGGGATAGAATTCATTTATAAAAGTGGTACCACCCAACTTCTAGGAATGGTCATTTCCAAAGCCACAGGAAAAAATTTAACAGACTACCTGTACGAAACTCTTTGGAACCCAATGGGGGCAGAGCATGAAAGTTTTTGGCAAGTGGACAGTGCCAAAAAAGGACTCGAAAAAGCCTACTGTTGCATCGCCTCTAATGCTAAAGATTTTGCCCGCCTTGCAAAACTTTATAAGGATCACGGAAAATGGAATGGGAAGGTTCTTTTAGACTCTACTTTTGTCACAAAATCCATCCAACCTCGCTTCCCAGAAAGTCCAGAATATGGCTATAGTTGGTGGTTAAAAGAGTACAAAGGACATAAAGTTTTTATGATGCGTGGGCATTTGGGGCAATATGTCATTACATTCCCAGAAGAAAATTTAATTCTTGTTCGTCTGGGGCATACCAAAGGTCCTAAGGGTTCGAAAGAAGACCCCTTCACCCCAGATATCTATACGTATATGGATGCTGCTTTAGAACTTAACCCAAATGCTGGCTAAACTAAATCTCCATAAAATTCTTTTTCTCGACATTGAGACTGTTCCTCTATACGAATCGTTTGAATCGGTACCTGAAATTGAACAAAATTACTTTGAAGAAAAAACAGCTTACCAACGCAAAGAAGAACAAACTCCAAAGGAATTTTATGAAAAAGCGGGAATCTGGGCAGAGTTTGGTAAAATCATTTGTATTTCTGTGGGTTATTTTACACCACAACAAAGTCCTAGAGACTTTAGACTCAAAAGTTTTTACGGTGACGAATTCGATTTATTGACAGAGTTTAAGTCTGTAGTGGATACTTATTTTAGCTCGAGCTATCATTTGCTTTGTGGCCACAATGCTAAAGAATTTGACTTCCCCTTTATTGCGCGGAGAATGCTAATTCAAGGCATTGAACTCCCCAAACCTTTAGCGCTTTTTAATAAAAAACCTTGGGAAGTACCGCACCTGGATACACTTCATCTATGGCGTTTTGGAGATTACAAACACTATACTTCACTAAAACTCATGGCCCATGTATTGGGCATTCCTTCACCCAAAGATGATATTGATGGGAGTCAAGTTGCAACAGTTTATTACAAAGAAAAAAACCTTGAAAGAATTGTACAATATTGTGAAAAAGATGTCATCACAGTAGCTCAGATCATTCTCAAATTACGGAATGCCCCATTGCTCTCTGAAAAAGAAATTACATTAAGTGTTTAAACAGTGTTTTTTATCAGATGGCGTATCTTTGAGTAAATGCAATCAGAAAAAAAACCACTTGTTAGCGTACAAAATGCTTCACTCTCCATTGGAGGTCATCCCATACTCAAAGCCTTATCTTTTACAATAGAACAACAAGAAATAGTAGCTATTGTTGGGGAATCAGGGAGTGGTAAATCCATGACTGCATTGACCTTGATGGGGCTTCAACCTAAAAAAGCAACCCTTAATGCGGAACAACTTACTTTCGAATCTCAAGATCTAAGAACCTTAACTCCTCAAGAGTGGCAAAAACGAAGAGGAAATACACTGGGGATGGTATTTCAAGAACCCCAGTCCAGTTTAAATCCTACCCAAAAATGTGGAAATCAATTGCTTGAGGTACTGCAAATTCATCGTAAAATGAATTTCAGAGAAGGGGAGAAATTGGTCAAAAAAGTGCTTGACGAAGTTCAACTGTATGAGACAAAACGTGTTTTTAAATCTTATCCTCACGAACTGAGTGGAGGACAAAAACAACGTATTATGATCGCCATGGCCTTACTTTGCAAACCCAAACTACTGATTGCAGACGAACCCACAACGGCGTTAGATGTAACTGTACAAAAGGAAATCATCGAACTACTGAAATCCCTTCAAAAAAAATACAAGATGAGTGTTTTATTCATATCCCATGATTTGGCACTGGTAAAACAACTCGCCGATCGGGTTTTGGTCATGTATCAAGGAAGTATTGTGGAATCCGGGACTTCAAAATTCCTTTTTAAAAACCCAAAACATCCCTACACCAAAGGCTTGTTGTTTGCCCGCCCAGAAGTTGGAGTGCGTCTGGAAAGGCTTCCCACACTAAAAGACTATTACGATGGAGATTTTGTCCCAAAAAAAATTTCCTCTATCAAGCGTCAAAATCGACTCAAGAAAATCTATTCCGAAACTCCGCTTATTGAAGTCAGAGAACTTGAGAAAAGCTATGTGAAGAAAAATGGGTTGGGAAGCACCTCTCGATTTCAAGCGGTAAAACCCATCAGCTTTTCACTATATCCACAGGAAACATTGGGTCTGGTTGGAGAATCGGGATGTGGAAAATCGACACTCGCCAAAACCTTAGTTTGTTTAGATCCAGCCACCTCGGGAGCACTTTATTGGCAAGGTGTAAAAATTGACCCAAAAAATAAATCTCAAGTTGGGCAATTACGAAAAGATATTCAGTTTATTTTTCAAGACCCTTATGCGGCACTACACCCCTACAAAACGATAAGGAGTACTTTAGAAGAAGTACTTTTAGTGCACTATTCGAAAAACAAGGTCGCTGTTCGCAAACGTGCATTGGAACTTCTGGATCAAGTAGGTTTAACTTCAGAGTTTGCACATCGCTACCCACATGAACTTTCGGGAGGTCAACGCCAGCGTGTGGTAATAGCTAGAGCCTTGGCGGTTGGTCCTAAGGTGCTACTCTGTGATGAGTCTGTTGCCGCACTAGATATCTCTGTTCAAGCTCAAGTACTCAACCTTTTAAATGATTTAAAAAAAGCGCTAGGGTTAAGTTATCTTTTTATTTCGCATGATCTTGCTGTTGTAAAATACATGTCCGATCGGATAATGGTCATGCAAGAAGGAAGTATGGTCGAACTCCAAGAGGCAGATGCCTTATATGTAAATCCAAAAAAAGCCTATACGCAGAAGTTGATCGAAGCTATTCCTTAGAAATCAGGTAGACGGATTAGGTATCGCTTCATGAATTTCGTTAATCGCTTCAAGTAATTCGCTACTCAATTTGATAGAGGCTGTGTCAATATTTTCTTTTAATTGCGTCAGGTTGGTCGCCCCAATTATATTACTGGTAACAAAGGGTCGGTCATTCACAAAAGCAAGAGCCAATTGAGTTAAGGTCAATCCGTTTTTTTCAGCTAAATCGTGATACGCTTCTACAGCTTTTTTACAAGGGTCGGAACTATACCGATTGTAATGAGGAAAAAGGGTCAATCTTGCATTTTCAGGCTGTTTTCCTCCACGGTATTTACCTGAAAGCACTCCAAAAGCAAGAGGAGAATAGGCTAATAATCCCATATTTTCTCGATGACAAACCTCTGCATTCCCAACTTCAAAAGTTCGGTTTAGAAGGGAATAAGGGTTTTGAATGGTACGTACTCGAGGGCGTTCATCCGAAGCCGTATTGAGAAATCGCATCGTTCCCCAAGGGGTTTCATTGGACAAGCCGATATAACGTATGTTCCCTTTTTTGACATGTTCTTGAAGTGCGTCTACTATTTCCTCAAAATTTTCTTCCCACACTTCACCACGTTGATAAGTATAGCCTCGTTTTCCGAAAAAATTGGTAGGACGTTCGGGCCAGTGGATTTGATATAAATCCATATAGTCTGTTTGCAAGCGCTTCAAACTTTGTTCCACGGCCTCATCAATGGTTTTTTTAGAATAGTTTTTTTCTGTTCTTATGTGTTGCGTGAACGCAGCTGGGCCAGCTATTTTTGAGGCTAAAATTACCCGATCTCGATTTCCTGATTTTTTAAACCATGTCCCAATGATGCGCTCTGTATCTCCTTGCTCTTCAGCACGTGGAGGTATGGGGTAAAGTTCAGCTGTATCAAAAAAGTTCACGCCTTGAGCTAAGGCATAATCCATTTGTTCATGCCCTTCGGCTTCAGTATTTTGTCTTCCCCAGGTCATGGTTCCAAGACAAATCTTACTCACCTTGATATCGGTTTCTGGCACTAAATTATATTCCATTTTTTTAATTATTTGCTTCTAACAATGCTGTGATTTCATCTAAGGATGGACTTAGCACTACTTCAATTCTTCGGTTGGCAGCCCGTCCTTCTACAGAATTGTTTGGGGCAATAGGTACGTATTCGCTCCGGCCTGCAGCAGTAAGGTTCTGGGGTAAAATTTGGTTGTTTTCCAATAAGATTTCAACCACAGCGGTAGCGCGTTTGGTGGATAAATCCCAATTGGATTCCATAGTACCCCTGCTCGTAAAAGGAACATTATCTGTATGGCCTTCAATCAAGATTGCAATATCTGGATTTTCCTCTAAAACTTTTGAGAGTTGTCGAATGGCTTGTTTCCCTTGGGCTTCCACATCCCATCTTCCAGATTTAAAGAGGAGTTTATTTTCCATAGAGATGTATACTTTCCCATTGCGTTGTTCGACAGTAAGTCCTTTGCCTTCAAAATTTAACAGGGCATCCGAAAGACGTTCTTTGAGTTCATTCAAAGCTTGCTTTTGTTCTTCCATCATTTGTTCCAACTGATTCACACGCTCAGACCGAGATTCAAGCTCAGTTTCTTTAAGGGCAATTTCTCTGAGTAGGGCGTTGTTTGCAGCAATACGCTCTTGGATTTTAAGTTCGCTATTTTCTTTCAGTAGGGCAAACTCTTCCTCTAGTGCTTTTATTTCTTGCAATCCTTTTTGAACGCTATCTCTAGACCGTTTGAGATAGACTGTGGCTTCATCCCACTTGGCATTCAATCGATCCCAAGATTGCTGGAGTGAGTCCTGGGATTTTTCCAACGCATTGCGTTGCTTTACCATCGCAGCATAACGCGATTCCAAATCGTTAAAAACTTTGGTAGATACACAATTGGAAAAACACAAAAGTACGGTAGCTAAAATAAAATATCTCATATCAAAAAATTAGTTCTAAGCCGACTGGGCAATGATCAGAATGTTTCGCTTCAGGTAATAAAAAAGACCTGCTGATGCTTTCCTTCAGCGGGGCACTTACAAGGGCATAATCGATCCGCCACCCTTTGTTGTTATTTCTAGCATTGGCACGATAACTCCACCAACTGTAGTGATGGGGTTCAGGATTTAAATAGCGGAACGAATCGATAAAACCAGATTTTAAAAATCCGTCTAGCCAACTGCGTTCTTCAGGGAGAAACCCAGAAACCGTTTTGTTGCGAACAGGGTCGTGAATA
>JAFMLQ010000077.1 GCA_017852075.1 Flavobacteriaceae bacterium
TTGGTTGCTTGTACTGCACTGGTAAACTCCGCAGCGTTAAGAACATTAATTTTATTAATAGGATTAAAAGAAGTTGCACGAGAACTAAATTCAAATGCTATTTCCCCAGTTTGGCCTTTTTTAGTCGTAATCAAAATAACACCGTTTGCTGCTCTGGACCCGTAGATAGCTGTAGCAGAAGCATCTTTTAATACTGTCATACTAGCAATATCGTTGGGGTTGATCACATTAAGTGCATTTCGGGAACCTCCTACTCCTCCGGAATCTAGAGGAATCCCATCCACTACATACAACGGATTGGAATTTAGATTTAACGATCCTATACCGCGGATCAAAACATTAGCGCCATCGCCTGGAGCTCCACTATTGGACACTATAGAAACCCCGGCAACTTTACCTTGTATGAGCTGTTGGGCAGAAACCACAGACCCTTTGGTGAAGTCTTCCGAGCCTACAACGTCCAGTGTTCCTGTTAAATCTTTTTTGCGTACAGCACCATATCCGATAATTACAACTTCTTCCAGCTCATTATCTGCAGCAAGGCTGAGGTTTATTTGATTTTGATCTCCTACCACTACAGTGGTGACCTGGTAGCCTATATAGCTTACTTCTAGAGTTTGACCACGTTCGACTGGGATAGAATAATTTCCATCAAAGTCCGTGCTCACTCCCGTATCAGTCCCTTGAATGATAACCGTAGCACCCGGTAATGGGTTGCCGTCTTGGTCGGTTATTGATCCAGAAACAACTTGTTGAGCAAAGACCCCAGAAGAAATCATAAACACAACTAAGAGTTGTACTTTTAAAAATTTAGTTAGCATAATTTAGTTTATTTTAAATAAAACCACTTCTCAACGGCACTAAATTAGAAGAAAAATAAATGAGGGCATAGTCCGTATTAATATAAAATTAACTATAACGTAATAGTTTGATCACTATAACGTTGTAGTGTTAATAACTTTATTTTTTATAGCATTACTATTCTACAAAGTGTAAATTTAGATTTTTGAAATTTAAATTGACTTTTTTGATCCAATGAAAAAACGTATCACACTAAAAGGAATCGCAAATGAATTGAATGTTTCAATTTCAACGGTTTCAAAATCCCTTAAAAACAGTCCAGAAATTGGAGAGGAAACTCGTGAAAAAATAATTGCTTTTGCAAAAGCGCACAATTACCGCCCCAATAATATCGCACTCAGTCTCAAAAACAGAAAAACGAAAACTATTGGGGTAATTATACCTGAGATTGTTCATTATTTTTTTTCAAATGTAATCAAAGGAATAGAGCAGTTTGCAAATGAAAAAGGATACAATATAATTATTGCCGTTTCCAATGAATCTTTTGAAAAAGAAGTGTTAAATATGGAAACCCTAGCGAATGGACCTATTGATGGGTTCATACTCTCGATTGCCAAAGAGACGTTAAAAAAACAAGATTTTCATCATATCCAAGAAACCATCGATTTAGGAATGCCTGTAGTTCTTTTTGATCGTGTGTTTAATGATCTAAAATGTGATCAAGTTATTGTCGATGATAAGGGAGGAGCAGAAGCCGCGACCACTTTGTTAATTAATAAGGGGAGGAAAAACATATTACTTCTCACTACGCAAGATTACATCAATGTGGGTAATTTACGTACACAAGGATATTTAGAGGCCTTGAAAAAAAATCAAATTGTGCCTGACAATAATTTGATAATCAAGTCTATTGATAATTTGAATTCAGAACAAGAAATGATAGATCTTGAAAAACAAATTGATTATTTATTGGATAAAAATATAGTGGTAGATGCAGTATTTGCTGTTAATGAAATCTATGCTGCATCAGCGTTAAAAGTAATGCGCAAACGCAATATTAAAGTTCCCGAACAAGTCGCTATTATTTGTTTTACAGATGGTGTAATATCTCGTTATTCCTCTCCGTCTCTATCAACAGTTAGTCAGCATGCCGAACAAATTGGGGAGGCCTCAGCTGAATTATTAATTAACAAACTGACCCAAGAGTTTTCTCTAGAAGAACAAATTGTAAAAATTATAAAATGTTCAATTATAGAACGAGAATCTTCTTAGAAAAACAGATTACTAAAAAAAATATATATATTTACTCCAAATTATAAATCCACTTCTCAACATAAATTTATAATTAGAAAGGTTTTTCCTTTCATCATTTCTTTAAAAATGAAAAAGCTAAATCTGCGATTCTGGCAGATCTGGAACATGAGTTTCGGATTTCTAGGAATACAGTTTGGATTTGCTCTTCAAGGTGGATTTATGTCCAGAATTTTCCAAACCTTAGGTGCAGACAAATCTGAAATTCCTATGCTTTGGATAGCAGCTCCGTTAACAGGCTTAGTTGTCCAACCTATTATTGGATATTTAAGCGACAACACTTGGCACTCTAAACTTGGGCGAAGAAAACCTTATTTTTTAATCGGTGCGATACTAAGTTCACTTGCTTTATTTTTTATGCCCTACTCCTCTAGTCTTTGGATTGCTGCAGGGTTCTTATGGATCCTTGATGCATCCATAAACATTAGCATGGAGCCCTTTAGAGCGTTAGTTGCAGATAAATTACCCGAAAAACAACACACCTATGGTTTTGTAATTCAAACTCTAATTATTGGTATTGGAACTTGGGTTGCTAGTAATTTGCCTTGGTTTGTGACCCAAATTGGAGTCAGTAACAATGCGCTTCCCGGTGAAATACCTATGTCGAT
>JAFMLQ010000002.1 GCA_017852075.1 Flavobacteriaceae bacterium
TTTATCAGCGCAAAATAAAATTAAAGAAACACTACCTGGCACAAGCCAATCTTTGGATCTTGTTTATATCAAAGGGGGTACATTTACTATGGGAAGTCCCAAGTCTGAAGCGGGACATTTTGGAGATGAAGGTCCCTCTCATGAAGTGACTGTAGAGGACTTTTGGATGGGGCAATATGAAATAACTTGGGATCTGTATAATTTGTTTGTAAGCAGAGAAATAGACGCATTTCAAAGTAAGAAAAATCCTACAAGCGAAGTGCAAATTGATGTAGATGCGGTTTCTGGCGCTACGACTCCTTATGTAGAAATGAGTTTTGGAATGGGAACCGAAGGCTATCCCGCCATTTGCATGACTCAATTAGCTGCAGTAAAATTTTGTGAATGGTTGTCAGCTATGACAGGGCATTTTTACCGTTTACCCACAGAAGCAGAATGGGAATATGCATGTCGTGCAGGGAGTACCACCTCCTATTCTTTTGGAAATGAGGTTGAGGACCTAGACGAATACGCTTGGTATGCTTCCAATAGCAATGAAAAATATCAACTTGTAGGGACTAAAAAACCCAATGCTTGGGGTCTGTATGACATGCATGGCAATGTAACCGAATGGACCCTAGATCAATACGTGCCTACTGCCTACAAATCGAGGAAAGGAAACGTGAAAAACCCTTTTCAAGAACCGGATAAAGTCTATCCTAAGGTAGTAAGAGGAGGTTCATGGATGGACGCACCAAATCGCTTGCGGTCCGCTGCGCGAAGACCTTCTTCCAAAAAATGGAAAATGCGCGACCCTCAAATCCCAAAAAGCAAATGGTGGCATACCGATGCCCCTTTTGTAGGATTTAGAGTGGTACGTCCTGTAAAGACTCCTACAGAAGATCAACAAAGAAAATACTGGAATTACGAATCAACCCAATAAACTCAAAAATGATGAAACACAAACACACCTTAAAGAATTATGAGTCCTCTCGTCGTTCTTTTGTACAAAAAACAGCTTTAGCTACGAGTGGCCTTTTGACCGTTCCTTTATCCGTGGAGGCGATGGCAAATGTACACGGAGCAAAAAAATTGAAACTAGCTCTAGTAGGCTGCGGAGGAAGAGGTTCCGGAGCAGCCGTACAAGCACTTACTGCAGATGAAAATGTAGAGCTGGTTGCCATGGCCGATGCTTTTGCCGATCGTATCGAAAGCAGTTTGAAGGGTATTCAAGAACATTTTGACGGTGAAAAAAAGATTGATGTCAAGGAAAAAAATCGTTTTGTAGGTTTTGATGCCTATAAAAAAGCCATTGATCTGGCAGACGTTGTGATCTTGACCACTCCTCCAGGTTTCCGACCTTATCATTTCGAATATGCGATTGATAATGACAAACACGTCTTTATGGAAAAGCCAGTCGCTACAGATCCTGTGGGAATCCGCAAGGTTTTGGCTACTGCAAAAATAGCCCAAGCCAAAAAACTAAATGTAGTAGTAGGTTTACAACGCCACTATCAATCGAAATACATCGACTTAAAACAACGTATCGATCAGGGAGCCATTGGGAAGATTCGCAGCGGTCAGGTCTATTGGAATGATGCAGGTGTCTGGGTGAAAAAACGTCAGCCGGGACAATCCGAATTGGAATATCAAATGCGCAATTGGTACTATTTTAATTGGCTTTGTGGAGATCATATTTTGGAACAGCACATCCATAACATTGACGTTGCCAACTGGTTTATTGGTGATTATCCTGTTTCTGCACAGGGCATGGGAGGACGTCAGGTGCGAAATGGGAAAGACCACGGTGAAATTTTTGATCATCACTTTGTGGAATTTACCTACGCTAGTGGTGCCGTAATTTCAAGTCAATGTAGGCATATTCCAGGCACTATGAATCGTGTGGATGAGGTGTTCCAAGGAACAAAAGGAAGTGTAGAAATTGGGAAAGGACAGATTTCAGACTTAGAAGGAAATAGTCAATACAAGTACCCAAGAAAATGGGGAGAAGATCGAAATCCTTATCAAGTAGAACACGATCGATTGTTTGCTTCCATACGCAGCGGAGGTGTAATTGCAGATGCGGAAAACGGAGCAATGAGTACACTTACTGCAATCTTGGGAAGAATGGCTACCTACACAGGAAAAAAAATCACTCTGGATGAAGCTTTAAACTCCAAACTTCACTTGATGCCCGAAACGGTTACTTGGGATACGACCCCTCCTTCATTACCCGATTCAGATGGGAATTATCCCATACCTACTCCTGGTAAAACAAAAATGATTTAAGATGAACCGAAGAAATTTCACTAAAGCCTCTATGTTAGGAGGGATAGGACTTGCGAGTACCCCGCTTTGGGCAGCCTCTAATGCAACTACAGCCGCTTATAAATATAATTTACACTACGCCCCTCATTTGGGAATGTTTCGTCATCATGCAGGGGAGGATCCTATAGATCAGCTTAATTTTATGGCAGATCAAGGTTTTACCGCTTTTGAAGACAACGATATGCGGAATAGGGAAGTGGGGCTTCAAGAAAAAATGGCAGTTACCATGAAGCAAAGAGGTCTTCGTATGGGTGTGTTTGTTGCACATCAGATTTATTGGCAAAAACCTAATCTGGCTAGTGGAGATGCTGCGTTACGTACCGAGTTTTTGGAATATATCAAAAAAGCCATTCCGGTAGCCAAACGAGTCAATGCCAAATGGATGACTGTTGTTCCAGGACATGTAGATTTACGTCAGAACATGGCCTACCAAACAGCTCACGTTATAGAAAGCTTAAAACAAGCATCTGCTTTGTTGGAGCCCCACGGGCTTGTGATGGTTTTAGAGCCTCTAAATTTCAGAAATCACCCCGGTTTGTTTTTGTCTGAAAGTCCTCAGGCCTATGAAATTTGCAAAGCCGTAGATTCTCCCTCCTGTAAAATTTTGTTTGACATCTACCATCAGCAAATCCAGGAAGGTAACCTTATCCCAAATATAGAACAGTGCTGGGATGAAATCGGTTATTTTCAAATAGGCGATAATCCAGGAAGAAAAGAGCCTACTACAGGAGAAATCAATTATACCAATGTGTTTAAATACATTCACGGTAGAGGTTATCAAGGAATTTTAGGAATGGAACACGGTAATTTCAATTCGGGAAAAGAAGGAGAATTGGCGGTGATCAAAGCCTACCAAAAAGTAGACCAGTTTCTTTAATGGAAAATTCGATTGGCAAATTGCTGGGAATCCAATATCCGATTATCCAAGCGGGTATGGTATGGGCTAGCGGTTGGCGATTGGCTTCAGCGGTAAGTAATGCAGGTGGTTTAGGATTGTTGGGGGCAGGGTCCATGTATCCTGAAATCCTTCAGGAGCACATCCAAAAATGCAAATCTGCCACTTCAAAACCTTTTGGGGTCAATGTACCTTTATTATATCCCGATATTGACAAACTTATGGAGGTCATTATTCAAGAAAAGGTAAGGATAGTATTTACCGCTGCGGGAAATCCAAAATTATGGACAGAGCATTTAAAATCACATGGCTGCACCGTGGTACATGTGGTAAGTTCTGTAAAATTTGCATTAAAAGCTCAGGCCTGTGGTGTAGATGCTATTGTTGCAGAGGGTTTCGAAGCAGGGGGGCATAACGGAAGAGAAGAAACAACCACGATGACCCTTATCCCCTTGGTAAAAAAAGCAATAGATATCCCACTGATTGCTGCAGGAGGAATAGGCTCTGGACCCGCCATGTTGGCCGCTATGGCTTTAGGGGCGGACGGAGTGCAGGTGGGATCACGTTTTGTGGCTACTCCAGAAGCCTCTTCACACCCTAATTTTAAATCCGAAATACTAAAAGCGGAACAAGGAAGTACAGAGTTGACTTTAAAAGAGTTGACCCCCGTACGATTGCTCAAAAACCCATTTTATCATCAAATTAAAAAACTCTATACTGAGGGAGCAAGTCCAGAAAAATTAAAAGAAACTTTAGGAAGGGGACGTGCAAAAAAAGGAATGTTTGAGGGTGATTTAGTTGATGGAGAACTGGAAATTGGACAAGTAGCTGCTCAAATAAACGATATAATTCCTGCTGCTGAGATTGTTTCTGAATTTATACAGACCTACAATGGGGCTTTAGAAAATTTAAAAAAAATTAGTTAGCGGCAACTTTTTCTTTAAAATCTAAGAGTATTTGATTCCGTAATAAATCTTCAAATTGCTCTTCCTTTCTTATTAAATGGGCTTTGTCTTCGTGCCACAGCACTTCTGCCGGACGGTAACGAGAGTTGTAATTGCTTGCCATTGTAAAGCAGTAAGCTCCAGCGTTTTTGAAAGCCAGAACATCACCTTCAGAAATCTCAGCAATTTTGCGATTGCTACCAAAGGTATCTGTTTCACAGATATAGCCCACTACAGTATAAAAGCGCTCTTTCCCCTTGGGGTTTGAAACGTTTTGAATCTCGTGATGCGAACCATATAGCATAGGACGAATCAGGTGATTAAAGCCTGAATCCACTTGTGCAAAAACAGTGGAAGTTGTTTGTTTTACAGTGTTGACTTTGGTTAAAAAATAGCCTGCTTCACTCACCAAAAACTTACCTGGCTCAAAGGCCAATTCCAAGTCTTTACCGTAAGTTGTACAAAAACGATGAAAACGTTCGGTAAGTTTTTCACCCAGTTCCTCGATATTAGTTTCAATATCCCCAGGTCGATAAGGGACTTTAAAGCCACTTCCAAAATCTAAAAAGTCTAAATTTTTAAATTTCAGTGCAGCATCAAACAAAATTTCCGCAGCATACAAAAAGACTTCAATGTCCAGTATATCGCTTCCCGTATGCATGTGGACACCATTAATGTGCATTTGTGTATTTTCTACAATACGAAGCACTAAAGGAATTTGATGAATGGAAATCCCAAATTTAGAATCGATGTGTCCCACAGAGATGTTGTTGTTTCCTCCTGCCATGACATGTGGGTTGATCCGAATACAAACCGGAATATTGGGGTGTTTAGTGCCAAACTGTTCTAGTGTCGAAAGATTATCAATATTGATTTGAACCCCCATTGCAGCTACTTCCTCTATTTCTTCTATAGAAACCCCATTGGGTGTAAAAATGATATCTTCTGCTCGAAAACCTGCTTTGATCCCTAGCTGTACTTCCTGAATGGAAACCGTATCCAACCCCGAACCCATGGACCGTATGAGGCTGAGGATAGATAAGTTAGACAAGGCTTTACAGGCGTAATTAATGCGTAATTTTTCTACACCACTAAATGCGTTTTTAAGTCGTGTGTATTGCTGTTGAATTTTCGCACCCTCATATACATATACGGATCCTTGGTGTTGCGCTGCTATGGATTTTAAAATTGAGTCCTTCATCGATTTAATAAGTTGGCACAAAAATAGTTAGTAAAACCCATAGAACAAAGGAAACTCTGTTTCCGTATCAAAATATAAGATAATGTTATATTTATAACAAAAGTTTTAACTCCTTCCCTTTAGTATTCCGCTTCGGTTTGACTATTTTTGCACAGAGATTTTAGAAAATAAGTATGAATTTACACGAATATCAAGGAAAAGAACTGTTAGCACGTTTCGGAGTTACTGTGCAACGTGGAATTGTAGCCAAAACTGCTGAAGAAGCGGTTGCCGCAGGAAAAGAACTGACTGAAACCACAGGAACTTCTTGGCATGTGATTAAAGCCCAAATTCACGCCGGTGGGCGTGGAAAAGGTGGTGGGGTAAAATTAGCAAAAAGCTTAGAAGAGCTCAAAACCATCGCAGGAGAAATTATTGGTATGCAACTCATCACCCCACAGACTCCACCCGAGGGGAAGAAGGTTAGCCAAGTCTTGGTAGCAGAGGATGTGTATTATCCTGGAGCATCAGAGCCAAGTGAGTTTTATATTTCTGTTCTTTTGAATCGTGCAAACGGCAAGAATATGATCATGTATTCTACAGAAGGAGGAATGGACATAGAAGCGGTTGCAGAAGCCACTCCACATTTGATTTTTACCGAAGATGTGGATCCTGCTTTAGGCTTACAGCCTTTTCAGGCTCGAAAAGTTGCCTTTAATTTAGGTCTTTCCGGAGCAGCCTTTAAATCCATGACCCAGTTTGTAAGTGCATTGTACAAAGCTTATGTGGGTTCGGACGCTTCGTTGTTTGAAATCAATCCCGTATTGAAAACTTCTGACGATCGCATCATTGCGGTAGATGCCAAAGTGACCTTGGATGACAATAGCCTCTTCCGTCATAAAGATTTTGAAGCAATGCGAGATCTTAGTGAAGAAAATCCAGTTGAGGTTGAAGCCCGTGAAGTAGGTTTAAATTATGTTGATCTCGACGGTAATGTAGGATGTATGGTTAATGGTGCAGGTTTAGCCATGGCAACCATGGATTTGATCAAACAAGCTGGAGGAGATCCCGCCAACTTCCTTGATGTAGGAGGTACTGCAGATGCCGCTCGTGTGGAAACAGCATTCCGTTTAATTTTAAAAGATCCTAACGTCAAAGCTATTTTGGTAAATATTTTTGGAGGAATAGTGCGTTGTGATCGTGTGGCTCAAGGAATTGTTGATGCTTATAAAAACATGGGAGATGCCATTAAAGTGCCTATAATCGTCCGATTGCAAGGCACCAATGCCGATATAGCAAAAGATTTGATCGATTCCTCTGGATTGAACGTCCTCTCTGCTACTGCGTTTCAAGAAGCAGCCGATAAAGTACAAGAAGCAATAGCTTAGCGACATTATGTCAGCTTTTTTATCAAAATAACTGACATAGTGACAAAAAAATTATATGGTCTTGATTTTGCTTTAAGGAAGACAATAAAAATTGTTAACCTTAATACATTATGATTATGAATTTAATACGCAAACAAACTCCTTTTTTCCCTTCTTTAATTGATGATTTTATCAATCACGATTGGAATCTTAAAGCCCCAAGTTCTTCTACCTTACCCGCAGTAAATATCAAAGATTTGGAAACCCAATTTGAAATTTCACTCGCGGCACCAGGGATGAATAAAAGCGATTTTGAAATTGAAATAGAAGACGGACTATTGTCCATCTCCTCATCATCAGAAGAAGAGCAGCTGTCAGAAAATGGTAAATTCACAAGACGTGAGTTCAGTTACCAAAGTTTCAAAAGAACCTTCACTATCCCAGATAGTGTGGAACCTACAAATATTGAGGCACAGTATTCGGATGGAGTGTTACAGCTTCATTTGCCAAAGCGCAAAGAAGCCTTACCACAGCCTAAAAAGCGAATTAAAATCCGATAACTAAATCAATTATTTGTTTTTGTTTGAATCGGTCTCTTCGGAGACCGATTTTTTTTACAATTTGATGAAGATTTTCTTTTTAAATAAATAATAGGTTGGAATCCAAATTACTACAACATAACAGAGTGCATAGAGTAGCGAACCCAATTTTAAGGGAAGTCCAATACGATCCCAGAGTCCCATAAATTCTTGATTCAAAGCAAATCCCCACCATTTGGAACTGTAAAACACTACGGTGAGAAGGCTTGAAAGGGCATAGGAAAAAATCGAGTTAATCCCAAACACATGGGCAAATTTGAATCGGTATTGAGAATCTTTTAAGTCAAAAATATAGACTGCAGCAGCCAGACCCAGTGCAGTAACACCTCCCATAAACAAACTAAAGGAAGAGCTCCATAGGTTTTTATTTAGAGGGAAAAACCATTGCATGACATCACCTAAAAGAAGCAAGAGGAAACCGAAAAAGAACAATTGATTGATTCGGTGACTCAATTCCTTTTTTTTCAGTAGTATATATCCTGCCATCATTCCCATAATACCTGTAGCAATGGCTGGAAGTGTACTGAGAATACCTTCAGGATCCCATGTATGTTTCCAAAGTCTTCCTGGGAGTAAAAGATTGTCGAGATAATGGGCCCAATTTTTTTCGGGGACACTTAAATCAGGGCTTCCTATACCTGGGACAGGAACATAAGCCATAACGATCCAGTAGAAGAGTAGGAGTGCAATTCCTAGATATAATTGTACTTTGCGGGAGGTGTATAAAAATAAAAGCGCACAGGCTAAAAAGACAAAAGCAATTCGAGGTAATACGCCTACCCATCGGATTCCTTCAAAGTTAAAACTAGGCCATAACCATAAAAAAACACCTACTACATAAATTTTTAAGGAACGAATTAAGACTTTTTGAGTCATTTCAGATCGGCTTTTTCCCTGTTCCTTTTGCTTACTAAAAGAAAGGGCGATAGAAACACCAACAATAAAAAGGAAGGAAGGGAAGACATAGTCTGTGGGGGTAATTCCATTCCAATCTGCATGGAGTAAGGGAGCATATACATGGCTCCAAGAACCTGGAGAATTTACTACAATCATTAAGATGATAGTCAAGCCTCTTAATATGTCCAGCGCGTGTAAACGTTTGTTTTCTATGCTTGCCATTTAGTCTATTTTTAAAGAATTACCACCTCTTCCGTTGGGATCAAAAACACGCACTACAATTTGGTCTGTGGATTGTATGTTTACTGGAGTAGAATATTTTTCATCTGAAAGCGTGGGAGTTTTCCCGTCACGAGTAAAGCGAATTTCTAAGCCAGGGAATTGCTGTCTTATATGAAGGGTATTGCCCTTTATCATCGCGCCCGGTTTGGGTAAATCATAAAGAAGTTCAGCATGAAAGTCAGAAAGCATAGGGAGATGTCGCTGACCAATGGTATTTACAAAAGTGTTCCAACGTGCGTTCCATTGGGGTTTTTGTAACTCGGCTGTGGGCTCTTCAAGCCAAGGTTCTTTTGGACTCCAAGCCCGCTCGGCAAAAACAATCAGGTTTGGCATAAGCATCCGATCCCATTCATAGGCGTTGGCTGCGGTTTCCGTCCACAGTTGTGCTTGAATTCCTAGGAAGTTAGATTGGGCATTTTCATTCAATTTCACTTTGTCTTTAAGATCCTTTTCATCGATTCCCAAACTTTTGAGTTTAACTTTATTGGCAAAAACATCTAAGGGTTCGGTACCCCAGCTGTCTTTATAGTTTACATATCCTGACCAGCTCAAGCCTGAATTTTCGAGATCCTTATCGTCTGTCATGTCAAAATAAAAAGCAGAGGAATTGCTCATAACAGATCTAAAACCCTGATTGGCAAGTTTGTATATCATGTCTTCACGTCCACCCCCCCAAGTGTTGTTCCAAACACTTGGAATGAAATCCAGATCCATTAAATTTTCGTTGATCTCTATTTCAGATTGACTTTTTTCGCTATGCGTTAAGAGTACATCTTCCCAACCCGCCATTTGCGCTCCCGATGCAGTTACAATTTCATTTAAACGTTTTACACTAGCATTATAAAGCGATTGGTAGTCATTGATATCAGAAGATGTCTTTAAATAGTCTTCACACAGGGGCGATTTTTGCCATACGCCATAAGGTAATTCATCAGCACCTATATTAAAGGTCTTCATGGGCAATTTTGCATCGGTGTACATGGATTTGATTTCGTCAAATACTTTTTCGAAAAATCGAAAAGCACCAGGATCACAAATACAAATGGTATTGTCTTTGAACTGTTGTGCCGAAGTGTATTCGCTTTTGTCATTGGGATCATGTAATCGATACTGGTTTGCAGCTTCTACTTCCCCTTTTGCGAGTAAGTTTTCATAGCGAGCTTTCATTGCGATTACCGCTGCACGCGCATGGGAGGGGAAACTTACCTGAGGCACTACCCGGATATTTCTTTGAGTCGCAGCTTGGAGGATTTCTACAAAATCTGCGCGTGTGAGATAACCGTTACCTTGACTTTTCTTTTCACCAGAACCCGAACCGTACATGGGAAACAGACGGTCCTTTTCATCTCGGGTAAATCCGCGTTTGCTTCCAATTTCTGTCAGCTCTTCCAATCCTGGAATTTCTATACGCCAACCCTCGTCATCGGAAAGTTTAAGATCGAATAGATTCAGTTTGTAATACGCCATATAGTCTAAGGTCTCGAGGATTTTTTCTTTGGAGAAAAAGTTTCGAGACAGATCCAACATAAAGCCTCGATGTCCAAATCTAGGGCCATCTTCAATTTGAAGCAAGGGAATGCCATTACCTTCTCTTTGGGCATTGATTAATATTTGGTGAAGAGAACCCATTCCGTAGAACAATCCACTGTAGTCTGAGGCAGTGATAGTAATGTGTTCCTGATCGATTTCTAACAGATAGGCTTCTTCTTCCAATTTGGAGTCCTTTTGAATTTGAATTGATGCGTTGTCTGTAGCTGAGGTCAAAGGGCTATTCAAGCCTTTTTGTATTCGTTCACTTAAAAAAGTAGTATGTGATTTAAACTCTCCAAAGTCAATAGTTAAAGATTTTGGGAAATCCCGATAGTTATTTTGTAACTCAATTTTTTGAGGAGTAGGGAGCACCCAGTGCAAGTCCTTTTTTGGGAGTTTGGAAATGCCTTCATAGGCAGCATAACGATCTGCAGCGGTGGGCAGGTCTAGATCTGTAACACCCCGAGCCGTTTCCCAATGGATTTGACTTTCTAAGTCATGCAATTGATCACGCTCTGCATCATGTACAAAAAAACCAATGGGGCCCATCACCAGCCGGGACATGATCCCTTTTTGAATTGCAGAAAACTTTAGTGTTTCCCCGGGATTAAGGGTAAACGAAGTGCCAAAATGCAACTGCCAATATTGATTGTTTTGGGTAGTAATAATGTGAATGTCCTCAGGGAGGCTCTCTTGTTGCAAGGAGCCGCTAAACTGGTTCCAGTGCAGGGTCCATTGTCCGCCTTGCCAAATTTCCTCAGATGGATTGGTCACTTCAAAAGTGACCTCCATTTGATTCTGTGACATATCAAATGCATCGATCGTAAAGTGAAGGGGAGGGGTATTTTCATTTGGTTTTTGGCATGCTGTTAAAACGAGAAGTGCCATGAATAAGAGGTTGTAAGTTTTCATTCAAAAGGTTTTTACTAAAATAGGAATTTTTTTGAGGAAGAAATTTTAAAACAGAGGTTCAACAAATGAATTGATAGAAACCGTCTCATTATTTTTTTACCCGAAAAGCCTTTATTGCAGTATTGGGTTCTATGATCGAATAGCCTTCCCAAAAGGAGGGATCGTATTGAGTTAAGTTGACTGGTAAAACCCGGGCAGTTTCTTCAAGGTCTTCAAATTCTTTTTGGGTAAGGGGGAGAGTCTCAAAGACAACAATTTGATATTTGTTGTATTGTTCATTGGTCATTTTCAGATCCATTTTCAGTTGATTCTGCTTGTTTCTTCCTTTAACTTTTTTATTCTTTTCAGTGATGACAATGGGTCTGTCAACACCTGAATCAAAGCGAGAGGCATATTCCATATATTCAAGAGTATATTTTTCAGATTCCATTTTTTTAAATTGGAGAACAACTTCTCTGAGAGAGAGTTTAAATGAAAGCCCCAATAGACTAAAGTCCCGTATGATTTTTATGTTTTTGTATTCGATTCGGATCAAAGCCATTTGATCGGCATCCACAAAAAGTTTTCCCTGATAATCGGCATTGCCTTTGGGCGAAAACGAGAGAATATAAACCGGAGTGGCTCCCATATAGGTAAAATCAGTAATTTCAAATAGGTATTTGGACGCTTTTTTAAGAATGCTGAGATTAAGTTTTTCATCTTCAAAAAGACGGAACTGACTGGTAAGGACTCTCTTTCTCCAATTGGAAAAATTCACTTTTTTAATACTGTCTTTTTGATGGGTGGTGAGGGTATCTTTTTCTGTATTACCGATCACTTCATCTGCTTCAATTTTGGTTCCCAACAGACCCGTTCTTACTTTTAGGTACGAATTGGTTTTTACATTTTCTTTAAGAATGGTGTCAAAGAGTTTTTCAATATTTTCAAAAACAGCCGTCGTTTTTTTATCCTCCAATTCCAAGGCTTTCTCCAATATCAATTTATGTTTTTTATCTCGCATACTCCCGTACCAAGAACCCAATACCTCGGTGTACCATTCGTTGTATTTGGGAACCATTCGAAGCGTACTGTCCCAAAAGGCTTGATTGAATTCGGGTATGGAGGATTTTTTGATAGTAACATTGAGTTGATCGAATTTTTGAGAACCAGATTCTCTAAAAAACATTTTTTTTTGGGTGTAGTCTAGTTCGTATTTATCCGAAATATTTTTTTTGATGGCTTTTACGATTTCATCCGCTTCGATGTTTTTGTTGGATAAGACAATGGTGTTTAGGGCGATAGACTGGGAGGGAAGATACACCACGCTGTCCTTTAATTGTTCTAACGGAAAACCAATGGTTTTATAACCCATAGAGGAAAAGAAGAGGGAATCTGTTTTTAGAGAAGTGGAATCGTATGGCATCCGAAAAAAACCTTCTTCATTGGCAATTACACCCTTTCCCTTTTTAAAATAGATGCTGGCAAAGGTTACGGGCTCTAGAGTAAGGCTGTCTAGGATTACTGCATTAAATTCTTGAGCTTTAATAGAAGAACTAACCAGTAGAAAAATAGATACTAATATACTTGGGACTTTTTTCATGGATGAGAAGTTTTATAACTGCTCCTGTAAATTTTTAATTTCGTCTCGGTATTTTGCTGCTTCGATAAAGTCCAGGGACTTTGCTGCTTGTTCCATTGCTTTTCGCACTTCGCGAATTTTCTTTTCAATTTGGGGTTTGGTCAAATAGCGGTTTACTTCTTCCGCAACTTTTCGTGCTTCCAACTCTTGGGCGTGGGTGGCTACAGAATTCTTTGCCAAAGCACTATCCAGCGACTTGTTTAAGGCCTTGGGTTCTAATTGATGCTTTTTGTTGTAGGCCATTTGTTTGTCTCTGCGATAATTGGTTTGATCTATGGTTTTTTGAATGCTTTTGGTTATAGTGTCGGCATACATAATGGCTTTTCCATTTACGTTTCGAGCAGCTCTTCCTACCGTCTGTGTAAGGGAACGATTGGAACGTAAAAACCCTTCTTTATCCGCATCTAAAATCGCAACTAAAGAAACTTCGGGTAAATCTAACCCTTCCCGTAAAAGGTTTACCCCAATTAATACATCAAAAATTCCTTTTCGTAAATCCTGCATGATTTCCACCCGTTCCAGTGTATCTACATCACTATGGATGTAGCGACAACGAATTTGTGCCCGACTTAGGTATTGGGTAAGCTCCTCTGCCATACGCTTGGTTAAGGTTGTCACTAAAGTTCGTTCGTCTTTTTCAGTACGTTGCTGAATCTCTTCTATCAAATCGTCAATTTGATCTTGACTTGGGCGTACTTCAATTACAGGATCTAGTAAACCCGTGGGACGAATGATTTGTTCTACATAAGCTCCTTCTGTCTTTTCCAATTCATAATCTGCTGGGGTTGCACTGACATAAAGTACTTGATTTTGTAGGGCCTCAAATTCTTCAAATTTTAAGGGACGATTGTCCATTGCTGCGGGTAAACGAAAGCCGTATTCCACCAGATTTTCTTTTCTACTACGATCTCCACCATACATGGCGTGCACTTGAGAAATAGTGACATGACTCTCATCAACAATCATCAAATAATCTTTAGGGAAATAGTCCAACAGACAAAATGGACGAGTACCTGGCGCGCGACCATCCAAATAGCGGGAATAATTTTCAATCCCCGAACAGTAGCCTAATTCTCGGATCATTTCCAGATCAAACTCGGTGCGTTCTTCGAGGCGCTTGGCTTCCAAAAACTTTCCTACTTCTTTAAAGTAATCCACTTGTTTGACCAAATCGTCTTGGATTTGGTGGATGGCATTTTGGAGATTTTCAGGCGAGGTAACAAAAATGTTAGCAGGGTAGATGTTGACCTTTTCGTATTGTTCTATTTTTTGATTATTGATAGGATCAAAAGCTTCGATCATTTCAATTTCATCGCCAAAAAAATGCACTTTAAACGCAATATCAGCATAGCCCGGAAAAATATCGATGATGTCTCCTAGTACTCTAAAATTTCCCCTACTAAATTCTGCTGTGGTTCGGGAATATAAACTTTGTACCAAGCGGTGCATTAACTGGGTTCTAGAAATGAGTTGATCTCGTTCCAATTCAATGACATTTTTTTCAAATTCTGCGGGGTTTCCGATTCCATACAAACACGAAACAGACGCGACAACCAAGACATCTCTACGTCCCGAAAGGAGCGATGAAGTGGTACTCAATCGGAGTTTCTCGATTTCCTCATTTATGGATAAGTCTTTTTCGATATAGGTTCCTGTTGTGGGAATGTAGGCCTCAGGTTGGTAATAGTCGTAATACGAAACGAAATACTCCACGGCATTGTGGGGAAAAAATTGTTTGAATTCAGAATACAGCTGTGCTGCCAAAGTTTTGTTATGAGCTAAAACGAGCGTGGGACGTTGTAATTCTTTCACTGCATTAGCCATAGTAAAAGTCTTACCTGAGCCCGTCACACCTTGAAGTGTAACAAAGGGATCATGGTTTCGAAATTGGCTTACGATTTCTTCAATCGCCTTGGGTTGATCTCCAGTAGGCTGAAAGTCCGAAACAAGTTGAAACTCCATAGCATTTTATCAGGCTCTAAATTTACAAAATAGATAGGTGAGTAAAGCGAAACAGGAGTAAAGTTCTATTATAAATCGCGTTTTTTGAGAAGTAACAAAGACCACCACAGAAAAAGGCTAGACCAAGCTAAAACAATGCAAAGGTTTAATGTAGAAACTCCGTAATCTTTAGTAAAGCCTTCTCCAATTTGATCAGCAATATTTTGAATAGCGGAAAGTCGCGAAAAAGGTTCCTTAATCAAATTACCCATAGCATTTAAAGGAAAAAATCGAAAGATTTGTTCTGCAGAATGGGAAGGGATAAGGTCGGAAAGTTTCCATTTCATGAGCCCAAAACAGATTCCTTCAATAATTTGCCACAGCGCCAGGAATCCCAAAGCAAAGGCCGAACGCTTGATGAGTAATCCTAAAAACAAGCACAAACTAAAGAATCCAAAAAGTTTTATCGCATAAGCCAAAAGATATTCTAAATCAGAAAATACGATTTGAAGTTCGTTGTAATCTGAATAAATTCCACCGAGAACTAACGAAATGAGAAAAACTAGCAAGGTAGAAATTCCAACAAAGGCAAGAATAGCATAGACTTTAGAGCGTAAAAATTCTTCTTTACTCAGTCCGTCAATCAGATTCTGTTTTAAGGTTTTATAGGAATATTCATTTCCTATCATGGCTACAATGATGACAGCAAAAAAGATTTTTAATAACCCGATCATAAAGCTATTGAAATGCCAGATGTAGGGAAAGTTAAAAATCCCCTGATCTGCAAGATGAAAATTGATAGGACCAATCTCAACTTTGATGGTACTCAGTATAGCAATACTAAAGATTAGAATAAAATAACTGAATATGAGTATTTTAGAGATTCTGTTGTGCCAAAGTTTATAAAGTTCTATGGAGAGGAGACGCATTCTATCAGGATTGGGTTAATGTTAAAAACTGATCTTCTAGGGAAGGATGTTTTTTTACAAAATGAGTACAATAGATATTGGCCTCTGCGAGTTTTTTTGAAAGTACTTCTTCCGAGAGCTCCGCTTTGAGAAATACCTTTAAGTGATTGCTTTCTAGTTTCATTTCTTTGACTTCGGGTAACGTTTTAATGAAGTCAGTAAGGATTTTTCGGTCTGTAGCTTTCAATTCAAAAAAGCCAAAACTTTGAGAAATTTCATCGACAGGGCCTTCGTAAAACTTGACTCCTTCTTTCAATACAATTACGTGATTGCATACTTTTTCTACTTCATCCAAAAGGTGCGACGCCAAAAGTATGGTGGTGCCCAATTCTGCAATGCTCGTGATCAATTTACGAATCTGATGAATTCCTTCAGGATCTAAGCCATTAGTAGGCTCATCCAGTATGAGTAAATCAGGATTGTTGACCAAAGCCGCAGCAATGGCTAGCCGTTGCTTCATCCCTAAAGAGAAGGTTTTAAACTTGCTGTGTCTCCGCTCCCAAAGTCCTACAAGGATTAACTTTTCTTCAATGGATTCGTGGGAGCACTGTTTTATTTTGCAGATCAATTTTAGATTTTGACTGGCAGTCATGTAGGGGTAAAAGTTGGGACGCTCAATGATAGCTCCAATTTTTTTTAGGGCTTGATGGGTAGTCAATGCTCCTTGATACCAAGAAAAGCTTCCGCTAGTCGGGTTTATCACATTTAAAATCATGCCTAGGGTAGTGGACTTTCCACTGCCATTGGGACCTAAAAGACCATAAACATTTCCTTTTTCTAAAGTGAGAGAAAGCTGATCTACAGCCTTGAGATTTCCAAAGGATTTACTCAATTGATCCAATTGAAGGAGGATATTTGACATAGTACTATAACGATTGAGGAACTTATTTGTTACACAAAAGATAAGTACATTTGAATAAACGCATGTATGAAAGAAAAGTTAATATCTCAAAAAAAACCGTTTTTCCCAATTACATCAAATCTAGCTCAGTTTTTGAAGTCTTACGATCGTTGGGTAGACACGCCAATCTATTACAGTGATCTACTTCGTTTTTCAGGCTCCGTGGTAGTCTATGATAAAAACGATCAGGATACACTTTGGGTTAGTGTTTATTTTTCGGATACGGAGCGAAGGGAAATCGATTATAACTTAAAGAAAATTTACACCCTGCTTCATTCTGACGGAAACGAATCCGGGATCCAGTACCTCAATGTTGATGCAATAGACTACTGTACTTTTGGAAACTCAAAACCCTTTCGTATAAAGATTCGAAATATTTTAAATGATAATTTCACTTACTATTACATTAAGCAAACCGATGCTTCTCGAATATATGGTTTGGAATATGAGCATATGTTGTCACCTTACAACCTCAATTTTTTAGTCAACGACAATACTCTTATTGAGGAACATATCGCAGGAATTCCTGGGGACACTTTCATTAAAGATTTTCTGCCCAATTGTAACGATTCTGAAAAAGCTCAAATTGCAAAAGAATATGTAAAATTTAATGAACGGAGTATGATTCGTTTATTGGGTGATATGCGCGCATACAATTATGTGGTAGTTCCCACCCATGATTTTGATCAGGTGGTTTATAAAATCCGCCCTATTGATTTTGATCAGCAGTCCTTTGAAGGAAAACTATCTGTGTATCGTCCACAGTTTTTTAAAGAAAACATTCCTATTATGGACTTGGTGCGTTCTAAACTCACGCACAATTCAATCAATCAATACAAAATAGAAGAACGCTCAATTGTTGCCCGTCGTATCATTAGTTCAGGCAATCGTTTGAATAAATTATTGACCATTATGCAAGAAGATGTAGTCAGTACGGATGCCAATCTGGAACGCCTTCGAAAGGAGATTTTCAAGTTTACCAAGGACCGGGCTTTTTTAGACAGTAAATCCATGGGAGATGTAATGCGTGCTGCACTCAATTATGTTCGTTTCACTTATGAAAAAGTGAATATGTACGACTTGTTTTAATAAAATTCGCTTTCGTCATAATCGGAATCCAAATCAGACGTTTCTTCATCGTCTGGATTCGCATCAAAGAGGTCCTCTCCTTCTGCCTCAAAAAATTTTTCAGGAGCTTCTTCGGGTACCTCTCCTTGACTGTGAATTAAGTTGGGGTAGCTCATTCCTGATAAGGCTTCGCCTACCTCTTTGCGTTCTACAAAAAAGGTCCAAAGTTTGAGGAAATCATAGACATAAATGAGATGGTGTAAGGAGGGTGTAAAAACTGTATTTAAAGGTTCGTTTCTCATATTAGGTCCCTGTTCCATTGATTCCAAAGGAAGCTCTTCACCTTGTTGCCAAGATTCATCTGATTGGTAAAAAGAAGCCATCTCATTTCCTAAAAACCCAAAGGATTGGGTTATGGCAAGATGTAACTCTTCCAAAGTAGCGGTCTCTTCGATTTCAATATCTCGAAGTACATCATCCTCTACGTCTAAAATTATTCGAATTCTATAAATCATTTTTGTTGAATTAAGCGGATCATAAAATAGCTTTGCGCTCCAAATAGCAAGGAAGCGAAAATCAAATGTAGGGGTTGTGAAGAAAAGGGGAAATCAAAATAGAACATTAAAATACCACTGAGTATCTCTAGCCCAATTAAAAAAAGGATACTGAGAAAGACAGGAGGTAGGTATTGGGTTTGCCACAATCGGTAAAAAAGAAGTCCGTGAACTGCAAAGACAAGTAGCGAAAAGCTTCTGTGAAAATAAAAAAGAAAGGGCGCTTCTGACAGCCATTTTGAAGCGGCATCGAGTCCCCAAAGGTGCATTTGATCGTCTACAAATTGACGTACCTGGGTACCCATCCCTATTTGAACTAGGGTTAAAAGAAGTCCTACAGCTACCCAAACTTTGAATGAAAAAGAGCCAGGTAGGGTGGGTTTGGAGTCGTTTACTCTAGCCAAAAGATATACTAGTAATAACACCAAGAGAAGTGCCATTCCCATATGAATGGTGATTTTAAAAGGCAATAGGTTGGAATCCACAACAGTTTTTCCCAACCATGCCTGGAAACCCATTCCAAGTATTATTAAAAAGGAAATTAAGCTCGCAAGTCGATCTCTTTTAAATCGAAAAATCGAGGAAATAAAAAGTAATAAAGTAGCCAATCCGGCAAGTGCGCCCAAGAGTCGGTTAATGAATTCAATCCAGGTGTGGGTGGGATTAAAAATGGCGTAGTCATGTCGGGTGTATGCTTCCCAATTTTCAGCTTGAAATTCAGTACCGCTTATAAAGTCTTTTGGGGCTACACGAAGGGACTCCTCTACAATAATTACCTGCCCTTTTTCATATGGATGTTGGGCTTTCCAATCCAGTTGGGCGCGTTCTGTAGGAGGGATAAGATAGCCAAAACACTTGGGCCAGTCGGGACATCCCATACCACTGCCTGTCATTCGGACGATGGAACCTGCAGCAATGACCAAATAGACCAAAACCAAGCTGGTACGTAAAAAAAGGTTATAGCGTTTTTTCATAAGGTTTTAAACCTAGTTTTTTCCCTTCTTCTTTCATTCGTTCAAATGCGGCTTCAAATTCATTGGGAATCTCACCTTCTAAAATTGCTTCTTTAATGGCCTCTTTGATGACTCCTATTTCTTTGGAAGGCTTTAACCCAAAAAAACGCATTATGGCTTCTCCACTCACAGGAGGTTGAAAATTTCGTAAATGGTCTTTTTCTTCTACCGCAATTATTTTTTCACGAACAATTTTAAAGTTATTATGGTAGCGTTCAAATCGTTTTGGATTTTTTGTTGTAATGTCTGCCTCACATAAGGTGATTAGGTCATCAATATACGGACCTGCGTCAAAAACTAGACGACGAACTGCAGCGTCGCTCACGTGGTCTTCGGCAATTATGATGGGTCGTGAACTCATGAAAACCAATTTTTGAACGTATTTCATTTTATCATTGAGGGGCATTTTTAAGCGTTTGAAGATTTTATAAATCATTTTGGCACCTACAAATTCATGATTGTGAAAAGTCCATCCGGTGGGCGGCTTAAATTTTTTTGTAGGTGCTTTTCCTATATCGTGAAATAATGCGGCCCAACGCAACCAAATATCATCGGAATGAGGACAGAGATTGTCCACTACTTCAAGCGTGTGGTAAAAGTTGTCCTTATGTCGTTGTCCTTCGACTTCTTCCACTCCTTTGAGTGCAATTAGTTCTGGAAGAATATGATTTAGAAGGCCCGTTTTTTCAAGCAAAACAAACCCTTTTGAAGGTTTTTCTGTGGCGAGTATTTTAGTAATTTCATCTACAATCCGTTCTTTTGAGATAATCTCAATTCGTGCAGCATTTTTGGAAATTGCGGCAAGGGAATCTTCTTCGATTTTAAAATCAAGTTGTGAGGCAAAACGAATGGCTCTGAGCATTCGCAAGGGGTCGTCAGAATAAGTAATATCAGGGTCTAATGGTGTTTTTAGTATTTTTGTTTTTAAATCAGAAATACCATTAAATGGATCTAAGAGCTTACCAAAATCATTCTTATTCAAACTTACAGCCAACGCATTGATAGTGAAATCTCTTCGGTTTTGATCGTCTTCCAATGTGCCCGGTACTACCTCTGGATTTCGACTGCTTTCAGAATAAGATTCTTTTCTGGCACCTACAAATTCAATATCCATTTCTTTCCATTGAATCATAGCTGTGCCATAGGTTTTAAAAACTTGAACTGGTTTGGCTCCTTTCAATTTTTTTTGAACGGCTTGGGCTAACTCAATACCTGAGCCTAAAGCTACAATGTCGATGTCTTTTTTCTGTCCTCGACCCAATAAGTGATCTCGGACAAAACCTCCGATCACATAGGCATCAAGCTCTAGATCTGAAACGACCTCTCGCACCACCTTAAAAAGTGGAGATGATAGCGATTTCGAAAAGTCCTCCTGTAGTTCCACTTTTATGTTTCTTAATTATCTATTTTTTATTGTAGCTTTTATTTTCTAAGATTCATTTAGAATCTTTATCTGCTAAACTGCCACATCGTGGTTTCTTAATGCCTCGTTTAGTGAAGTTTTTTTGTCTGTACTTTCTTTTCTCTTTCCGATGATCAAAGCACAGGGGACTTGAAATTCTCCAGCGGGAAAACTTTTGGTATAACTTCCAGGAATCACCACAGAACGAGAAGGTACAAACCCTTTGTGTTCTTTTGGGGACGTTCCTGTAACATCTATAATTTTAGTAGAAGCAGTAAGAACCACATTGGCACCTAAAACAGCTTCTTTTTCCACACGTACACCTTCTACCACGATACAACGGGATCCAATAAAAGCATTGTCTTCTATAATGACAGGGGCGGCTTGAAGGGGCTCTAAAACACCTCCAATTCCTACGCCTCCGCTGAGGTGAACATTTTTGCCTATCTGAGCACAACTACCCACAGTAGCCCAAGTATCTACCATAGTCCCTTCGTCTACATAAGCCCCAATATTGACAAAGCTGGGCATTAGAATGACCCCTTTTGAAATATAGGCACCGTGTCTTGATACGGCGTGAGGAACTACACGGATTCCTTTTTCTTGATATCCTGTTTTAAGAGGTATTTTGTCATGAAATTCTAAGGGTCCCGCTTCCAAAGTTTCCATTTTTTGGATGGGAAAATACAATACAACGGCTTTTTTTATCCATTCATTTACTTTCCATCCTGTTTCACTAGGTTCGGCAACACGGAGTTTACCTTCATCCAATTGACGGATTACAGTCCGTATGGTCTCTTGTACGGTTGCATCTTCTAGTAAGGATCGGTTTTCCCAAGCGGATTCTATAAGTTCCTTCATTTCCAAATTTTTGTCAAAGGTAAAGAATTCGAAACGATTGAAATGAAGCAGATCTGAACGAAAAAGGTATATTTGCAAAAAAATAATTATGGGCTGTTTGGTAGGGATTGATTATGGAACAAAACGGACTGGATTGGCCTGTACCGATCCGAATCAACTCATTGCAAGCGGTCTTAAAAACCTTCCTACCCACGAAGTAATTCCTTTTTTAAAAGTCTTTTTTGAAAAAGAAAAAGTAGCCGGTTTTGTTGTAGGTAAACCCCTTCAGAAAGACGGTACTCCTGCTCCTGTAGAGGAACATATCAAAGTTTTTTTGAAGTCCCTTGAAGCACAATTCCCGGATTGTAAAATCAATAGACATGACGAACGTTATACTTCTAAAATGGCTCTACAAGCTATGATCGATGGGGGATTAAAGAAAAAACAACGCGCAGACAAGGGTATGGTAGATCAGGTAAGTGCCACCTTGATTCTGCAATCTTTTTTGAACTATAAAATGAATGTACTATGATATTACCCATAGTAGCTTATGGCAGTCCTGTTTTAAAACGAGTAGCCGATACAATTACTCCTGATTATCCCAATTTAGAAACACTTATTGAGAACATGTGGGAAACCATGTATGCATCTCATGGGGTGGGTCTCGCCGCCCCTCAAATTGGTTTATCCATTCGACTTTTTGTCATTGACGCATCCCCTTTTGTGGATGAAGAGGAAATGGATCAAGAAGAAATTCAGACTTTGAAGGATTTTAAAAAAGTATTTATCAATCCAACAATCATAGATGAAGAGGGATCATTTTGGGCTTTTAATGAAGGTTGTTTAAGTATACCTGAAGTTAGGGAAGATGTGTCACGAAGAGAACAAATTTCTATTTCGTACTTCGACGAAAATTTCACACCTCAAAGGCTCCAGTTAAATGGACTTGCAGCCCGTGTGGTCCAACACGAATACGATCACATTGAGGGGGTATTGTTTACAGATCATCTGTCACCTCTAAAAAAAAGAATAATTAAAAATAGACTTATCGCAATTTCAAAAGGAGCCATCTCAGTGGATTACCTGATGAAGTTTCCTAAAAAATCAAGAAGATAATAATGGATTTAAAAAAAATACTTTCGATTTCTGGACGACCAGGTTTGTACCAGATGAATGCGCAAACTAGAGGTGGTGTGGTGGCTACTTCTCTCTTAGATGGGAAAAGAATAGTGACTTCGCCTGCACAGCAAATCAGTATTTTGGGTGAAATTCAGATTTACTGCATCGGAAAAGAAGTTCCCTTAACGGAAGTTTTTGAAAAAATCCTAGCTCTTGAACAAGGAGGTATCGCTAGGGTAAAACCCAAAGCTCCCGTTACAGATCTGGAGGCTTATTTTTTTGAGGTACTTGAGGATTATGATGAAGATCGAGTGTACCCTAGTGATATTAAAAAAATCATTCAGTGGTATAATTTATTGGTAGAACAAAAAATCATTTCACTTTCAAAGCCAAAGACCCCTCCAAAAAAGGAATCGAATCCCAAGGCAGAGAAAGAATGAGTTCAAAAGCAGAAAAGTTAGAAGCTTTTGGACGTTTGTTGGATATTATGGACAGGCTCAGAGCAGAATGTCCTTGGGATAAGAAGCAAACCTTTGAAAGTTTACGGCATTTAACTATAGAAGAGACCTATGAGCTAGGAGATGCTATTTTATCGGGCAATCGTTCAGAGATAAAAAAGGAGCTAGGTGATTTATTACTTCACATTGTTTTTTATTCCAAATTAGGCAGTGAAGAAAAGGCCTTTGATATTTCAGATGTAGCTCATGAAATTTGTGAAAAGCTGATTTATCGACACCCTCATATTTACGGAGATGTCAAAGTTCAAGATGAAGCTGAAGTTAAAAAGAACTGGGAAGCTCTAAAGCTGAAAGAAGGTAAAAAAACAGTTTTGGGAGGCGTACCAAAAGGTTTGCCTGCCTTGGTCAAAGCACAACGTATCCAGGATAAAGTAGCGGGAGTGGGATTTGATTGGGACACCACAGACCAAGTCTGGGAAAAGGTGCAAGAAGAATTGAGGGAATTTCAAGAAGAGATAGCAAAAGGGGATTCCAATAAAAGCGAAGAGGAATTTGGCGATGTATTATTTTCTTTGATCAATTACGCTCGATTTTTAAAAATCAATCCTGACACCGCACTTGAACGAACCAATCAAAAATTTATTCAGCGATTCAACTACTTGGAAACCAAAGCTCAAGAAATGGGAAAAACAATTGGCGCAATGTCGCTAAAAGAAATGGAAGCGCTTTGGATGGAATCAAAAAATCATTCTTCTTCTCCAGGTTCTTGATCTTGAGGATCAGTATTGTTTTCTGCGGCAGCTGCTTCTCGAACTAATTTTTCCTGTGCATTTTTAATTTGCTTTAGGCGAATGTATTCCTCTTTTGTTTTGTCGATTTTGTTCTGACAACTAAGAATTTGTTTTTCTACGTTTTTATACAGAGGGTTCTCACTACTTGAGTTAGAGAAAAATTCCAAATTATTTTCTAGCTGGGTTAATTCTGCCTTTAAATTTGAGAGATTGTTTCGTACCGATTGAAATTCTTTATCGAGACGCTCTGGGTCGTTCTGAAGTAAATTTGCTTGCAAAGCTTTAAGAACCTCGTTTAGGTCATTTTTCTCCAATCCTGCACTTTTGATTTGCTGTATGAGTGCATTGGAGAAAGATTGATTCATTTTAGATTCATTGCTTGAATCTAAACTTCCCAGTTGATTCCAAGCTTCCCACTGATCGAAATATTCATTTTTAAGTGTTTCTTTCTCAGGAGTAAATTGGTGTGTCTTAACTTTCTCTAAAAGTGCAGTTTTTTCCTTCAACACATTTTCTTGCTCAGCAGTAAGGCGTTGATATCCTGATTTTAATCGGTCAAAATATTCTTTCTGAAAGTCAGAAAATTCTTTCCAAAGTTTATTGTCCAATTTTCGGGGAACAAAACCTATGCTTTTCCATTCTTTTTGAATGTCTTTCATGTCTTGCACCTTGGTGTCCCAATTTTCAAGCTCTAAAATTTCTTTTGACCGTTCAATCAGTGCTTTCTTGGATTCAATATTGGTATTGAAGGCTTTTTTCTGTTCTTTGTAAAAAAGATTCTTTAAGCGCATGAATTCTGTACCGATTTCTCTAAAACTTTTCCAAGAAGCCTTACTTTCCTTTGCAGGGACAAATCCAATAGCTTTGAATGCATCTCTTAAAGAATTAAATTTTTTAAGTGCATTTTGCCAAGCGTTATGAGTTTCAGGTGTTTGTTCGATTAAGGATCGCATTTCTTTAAGAAGGGCTTCTTTTTTTGCGAGGTTTTCTTTCATCGCCCCAACCACATCTTTTTGGTACTCTTGTCTTCGTGATTGGATGATTTTAGATGCATTTTGAAAACGAGTCCATAGGTCTTCACGATGTTCTTTGGCTACGGGACCTAAATCGTTTTTCCACTGTTGGTGAAGGATATTTAAATCTCTACTGGCTTTGATAATGTCAGGGTATTCTTGCAAAGCCTCTGCACGTTCTATAATTTTGAGCTTCTCTTCGTAATTGTGTTTGAAGTCGAGCTCTCTAAACTCCCTATCCAAATGCAAAAAGGCATAAAAGCGCTCAACATGGTGCTTAAAAGTTTCCCAAAGGTTTTGACTTTCACTTCTTGGAACCTGCCCTGTGTTGTACCAACTTTCCTGTAAGGTTCTAAAAGTTTTATAGGTTGTTGAATTGATTTGGTTTTGATCGATGAGGTTTTTTATTTCAGTAATTATGGCATTTCTGCGCTCCAAATTTACTTTCTGTATAGCCTCTTGATCTTTGAAATGGGTACGTCTTTTCTTCCGATATTCGAAGGTAATTTGGTCAAATCGTTTTTTGTATTCGGGCTTGAAAAAGAAATCAATTTCATTTCCCCCTTCCTCTATAAAACGTTTTTTTTGTTGCTCAACGTCGACTTTAAATTTTTCTTCAAAGAGCGTATTAATGGTTTGGAGGCTTTTATGATTTTTTAACCACCGCTCGTCAGTGGATAGGTTTTGGTAAGCTTCGATGAGTTCTTCTATGCTTAGCTCAGTATAATCAACCTCTTTTTCATGAGTTTCTTCTTCTTCTTCTTCTTCCTGATTTTTTTCAGTTTTTTTGGCTTCGGTCTCTTCCTCTGAAGTGTTCTCTTGAGGAGAAATAATTTCTTTTTCTATTACCTCTTGCTTTGTTTTTTCAGATTTATCTAGGCCTTTAGCAGGACTTTCAATAGGGACTACTTCTTCTTTCGTTTGTGCTTCTTCTGAAGTTTCGTCTATTGTGTTTTGCGGCTTCTTTTGTTCCTCCGCACCAGGTTGTAGAGTATGCTCTTCCATGAGTAAATGTTGTATTGTTACAAATAATATACATTTTTTTTGAATTCTAAAAAAGAATTGTCCAAAATTAAGCTATTGATTCCAAAGCTCCCAAGATTTTTCCGCTTGATATACAAGCATTGAGTAGCCATTGCAGGTTATAGATCCTCGAGACTTTCCCTCTTTTAAAAATCTAGTTTCCTCAGGATTGTAAATTAAATCAAAAAGAAAATGTCTGGAATCTAAGTGTTCATATGGAATGGGAGGGGCTTCTTCTATATTTGGAAAAGTACCTACAGGAGTGGTGTTGACAATCAAATCGACCTTTTCTATAATTTCTTTGGTCAGGTCACCATAAGCAAGTTGGTTTTTCTGTGGGGTTCTCGACACAAACTGGTATTTACATTTTATTTGGTCCAAAACGTATTGAACAGCACCAGAAGCGCCTCCCGTGCCCAAAATCAATGCCTGTTTTGGGATTTTTTGATTGTGTTCCAATAAGGCTTTTTGAAAACCAACGTGATCTGTATTGTGACCTACAGTTTTTCCTGAAGATTCGATCACAATGGTGTTTACGGCTTGAATGGTTGAGGCATCTTTGGTGAGTTGATCCAAATAAGGAATCACAGTTTTTTTATAGGGAATGGTAACGTTCAGCCCAGAGGGTGTAACGCTACTGTTAAAGATTTCTTTAATATTATCAATAGATTGCAGGTCAAAATTGACGTAGCTATATCCTACCTTGTTTTCACTATCAAATTTATTCTTAAAATAAGTTCTCGAAAAAGAATAATCGATGTTCTTACCTACAAGGCCAAATTGTTTAGTCCGTTCTTTTTTTGTCATAAAAATCTAATAAGAAAAGAAGACTAGCTCCTAATACAATCGTCAAAAATACACCATAGGTATCAATTTCATGCATCTTTGGGAGGTAATAATTATAGTTAGAGAAGATTGGATTGCCAACGGAATTTAGTATTAGATTTCCATTTTCTGTGTATAAATATACTTTTGTTTTCCAGGGGTATACAAGCATTAGTGTTCCTGTGATAAAACCGATAATTGTTGCCAAGGTTTGTTTTGGAAATTTTTCCAATACCCATTTGAGAAGGTTTGAAAATAAAATCAATCCAACGAGCGAACCCAACGCAAATACACCCATAATGATAAGAAGTCTTTGTATGACTGGATCTGAAAGGGAATCAAGGTCAAGAAATAGCGCTTCAGAAAGGACGAGGAAAAGCGCATTAACAGCATCTACTAAAAGGAGGTTGTAGTTTCCTAAAATCAAAAGTAAAAAAGATCCTGAAAGACCAGGTATAGTCATTCCCGATACACTGATAATTCCGCAGAAGAAAACAAAAAGCAATTGATCATTTTCTGCTACAGGGCGGGCAAAGCTGAGCGTCAGGCCTATTGTGAGTCCTATCAGCAAGGCTAGGAGAGTTGTTTTTCCCCAAGTTTTAACTTGCCTAAAAACAAGGTATAATGAAGCGAGAATCATTCCAAAAAAAGCTCCTAAAACAAGGTTTTCATACTGATTAAGTAAATAATCCAACAGTAATGAAACACTGAAATAACTTAGGATGACCCCCCCAAAAAGTAAGCAGAGAAAACGTCCATTAACATATTGCCAAAAACTGTGAAAACGACCGTTAATTAATAATTTTAGGGCTTTGCCATTGAGATGTTGAAAAGAATAAATAAGGGTTTTGTAAAATCCACCTACAAGTGCTACAATCCCTCCTGAAACCCCAGGGACTTTGTTGGCGGCACCCATTGCGATTCCTTTTAAAACAAGTAAAAATGCGGCTTTAGAAGAGGAGTTTGTTTTAATAGGTTTCATTTTTTAAACAAAGCTTTACTTTTTTCTAGGAGGAAAAGCATAGCAAACCCTAGTAACATTAAGAAAATAGCTGTACCTATTTCAGGTGAGCCACCTTCAAAATGTTGTGGTAATACAGCCACAGTAATTTCTGGGGCTTCTTCGCTGGCTTTGGGCAGAGGGTTTTGCCAAGGCCACACTTTGTTCAATGCCCCCAACATCAAACCGATGAGTACAGCAATACTCTTTTTGGGATATCGATTTAAAAGCCAAGATAAAAATTTCGCAAAAACTTTGATTCCCACTAGAATCCCCAAGATAAATACACCCAAAACAGACGTTACCTGAATAAATTGTTCTTGGCTAAAGTGCATTAACAAATCTTGGGCTTGACGCACATTAGAGACTACGGTCTGATAGACGCCCATGACAAAAAGAATGTATGCACCTGAAAGACCAGGAAGGATCATTGCTGAGATCCCTATAAAACCTGCAAGAAACAAATACCACAATGGAACTTCATTTGATACTGAAGTCAATTGGGTGATGAAATACGATACAATTGCACCCAAAAAAAGAGCGAGAATTGCAGATAGATTAAATTGTAATTCGGTTTGAATCAAAAACAAAATACTCGCGACCAGTAAGCCAAAGAAAAATGACCACAGACCGATAGGTTCATTGATAAGTAACCACTCTAAAACTCGAGAAAAAAGAAGAATACTGCTAAGAATACCCCCAAAAAGGGCTAGGAGAAAGGGGCCATTGAGTTGTTTCCAAACTCCCTTAAAACCAGCAGTCTTGAATTGTTTTAAGTTGCTCCAAGATACAGCATTGATGCTATCCAAAAGTTCTTTATACACTCCAGAAATTAATGCAATGGTACCTCCCGATACTCCAGGTACAAGATCTGCAGCTCCCATTAACATGCCCTTTAAATACAAAAGTACGTATCGCATAATTGGGTATTGATTCTTCACAAAGGTAGAGAACCGATTTTAAATCAATCACATCTTATTTAACTGTGACTTACAAGATTTTTCAATTTTGGGAAAAGTGTTTGAAACGAGACTTTCTCTTCCACACTTAATTTTTTTGGATTTAACAAAAACATTCCTTCTTCTGTCCGTTCCAAAATTAGACAACAGCCCGCTACTCTAAGAGATAAGTCTCGGTTTTCTGGAAAGGCAGCAAACGCTTCCTCTGCAATATTATGAGCTTTTTCCCAATCCTTTTTCTCAAGGAATAAATCGATCAGTTGAATCAATACTTCAGGGTAATAATGCCCCAACTCAAGAATTTTGTTACTAGCAGCAATAGCCAAATCTTTTTTATTCATTTGAATATACAAGTCTACACTACATTTCCACAATTCAAGGGAATCGCTATTGTTTTCCAATGCACATTCTAGATAGTGCCGGGCTTTCTTATAGTTCTTTTGAGAAATCAAGAAATAAATCAAAGATTCCCAGCCTTTTTCATTGCTGGGTTCTAATTGTACACTTTTGAGATAAAATTGTTGAGCCAAATCAAAATTCCCCAATCGTTCGTGACAACGCCCGATACATTTGTGAATAAAAGCGGTAGGTTCTGTGGTATTTAATGCTACCTCATAATTATCTATTGCTTCATTTAATTTGCCTGTGGATTCCAAAAGCTTACCTTTTTCGATATATGCACCAGTGAAAGTGTCGTCACTTATGATTGCAAAATCCAATGCAGAAAGTGCCTCTTTGGTTCTCCCCGATTTCATTAAAATTTTACCCAACTGATGCCAAGCTACTTCGCAATATGGGTCGAATTCTAAAACTTCATTCAAACATTCAATGGCGGGTTCGATTTGTTCTAGCTGATCGTAACAATAAATAAGGTTGTAAAGTGAGGGATAGTCATCAGGGTTGTCTCCCAAACAATTTTTGAAGAAATAGGCTGCCTCTTCAAATTCTTCTGCGAGAAGGTGTTCCATTCCCAATAAATTCCATATTTCACTGGGCTCTTCAGAAATTTCAAGAGCCTTATGAAGATGTGAAATTGAGGTTTTATGATCTCCTTGCTTGGAGGCAATGCTAGCCTTTTGCAAAGCGATTTCTTCGTCAAATGGGTTTAATTTTTCAATGTACTCGAGGAGTTGTAAAGCCATTTCAAATTTTTCATCCAAAATGAAAATCTCACTTTGCAAAAGCATTAAACCATGGCTACTAGGGTGTTGTTCAAGTCCCATTTTTAGTGCTTTTTTAGCTAATTGGTGTTCTCCAAAACTGAGATAGTGTACTATGATGTCTTCAAACTCTTGCGCATCGAAGAAATAAATTAGATTGGTCTTGAGCATTTGCTCAAATTTAGTGACGGATGATTGTGTTTCTTCCGAGTTGAAATTTAGCATAGATAGGTTCTAAGTACTTCTTTAAAATTAAGAGACTCTTCAGGAGAAAAAGGGTAACAATCGATATTGTTTTTAACAAATTAATTAACACTTTAAGGATTTAGAGTGTATCCAAAACCTTACGAATTACGGCACATCCTTTGCGAATTTCTTTTTCTGTAATCGTAAGTGGTGGTGAAATTCTAAGGGCTTTCTTTTCCCAAAGGAGCCAAAACAGCAAAAGTCCATGTTCCATACATTTAAAGATCACTTGATCCACCAGCTCGGGGTTTTCCAATAGGGGAGCCAACATCAATCCTTTACCTCTAATTTCTTTTATTTGTTTGTGTTTCAATTCACTTCTAAAAAGGGCTTCTTTTTTTGGAATTTCAGCGATGAGCTTAGAATCTCTCAATTCTCTAAGGGTTGCCAAACAGGCTGCAGCTACTACAGGATTTCCTCCAAAGGTGGTAATATGACCCAGTTTGGGACGATCTTCAAATACTTCCATCAGTTCTCGAGAAGCGCTAAAAGCACCAACAGGAAGTCCACCTCCCATGCCTTTCCCCATCACAATGATGTCGGGTTCTACACCGAAATGTTCAAACCCAAAAAACTTCCCTGTACGTCCAAACCCTGGTTGGATTTCGTCCAAAATGAGTAAAGCTCCTACTTGCTCACATCGATATTTCACCTTTTGCAAATACTCTTTTTTAGGTAGAATAAAACCTGCACCTCCTTGAATGGTTTCAAGAAGTACAGCCGCAGTTTTGGAGGTAATTGCTTCTAAATCTTTTTCGTCATTAAAACGGATAAATTTCGTATCGGGTAGTAAAGGGCGATATCCTTTTTTTTGGTGTTCGGAGCCCAATAGACTCAATGCGCCTTGGGTACTCCCATGGTAGCTGAAATGTGCACCTATAAGCTCGCTTCTCCCTGTGGCTCTCTTCGCTAATTTAAGGGCTCCTTCTATGGCTTCAGTACCTGAGTTAGTTAAATAGACCCGTTCTTGATTGTTGGGTAATAATGCGACAAGCTCTTTACAGAGTTGTACAGCGGGGGCTTGTGCAAATTCTCCATACACCATCACGTGAAGGTATTTTTTAGTTTGGTTTCTAATAGCCCTCACCACTTTAGGATGGCGATGCCCCAGGCTACAGGCGGAGACCCCTGCTATAAAATCTAAATATGTTTTGTTGTCCGTTGTAGTTATGTAAGCTCCTTTCGCTTTTTTTACGGAAAGAGCTAAAGGATGTGGAGTCGTTTTTGCTTGAAATTCTAAAAAGTCTTCTTTTAAAGCATCCATGACTTATTGTTTTTTCTCGACCAAATCAATTTCAGGATATTTAAATTGTAGTATTTCGGGAAAATTTTCTTCTTTATCGTTTTTATCAAATAGGTCGTTTAGCGTTTCTGGACGCTCTTCCTGTCGCCAAACAAATCCCTTTAAAGTCCTATCATTTTCTGGCAGCTCTTCTTCTGGATATACATTGCCTGTAGGAGCTACAAGAAAGGTAATGTCGTTAATTTCTCCATCTAAAAATTTCATTTTTAGTGCACTACATGTTGTTTTGTCGATGCCTATCAACTGTAAATCTTCATCGTTATAGAGGTAATACACCATTTCTGTATTTTTAGTGATAACGATATTGTCTAATTTCCCTTCTTCAAAAGCTCCGTTAAGTACTCCTCCTTTTATTTGATTGTATCCTTGCGCACTCAAAGTGTCTTTTTCAATGATAAAGACGTTCCCTTTGATTTTTAGAGAATCTAATTTATTTGTTTGGGTGTCTGAAATCAAAAGAATTTCGTTTCCAGACATTTGACTTTTATCAAACCAAAGGACTGGATTGTTTTTATTCCGGTCTGCTTCGGTGAAAATTTGTTCTTGTTGTTTAGTCAAAGGTTTGTTAAGTAGTTTTGTAAGACCTATGGATTCATCGAGATAAAGTGAATCTGAACGGCCTCTAAGATCACTTTTTAGTATACGCACATCGTAATAGGCTCTTAGAATTCTTCGTTCTTCCGGCCCTGTGGCTACTAGAGTGTCTGCATGAATAAAAAGCGAATCTTGATCGATAATATTTATTGCCAACGCGTGACGAGTAATAATAGCAGAATCTTGAGCTTTAAAAATTTCTCCATAGTGGCCTGTGATTATAGAATTATTCAATGAATCTACAATGCTCACATTTTTTGTGGCGGCAGCATAGTCTTTTTCACTTTCAAAATACAGACTATCTCCGCGAATGATTTTATTGTCGTAATACAAGGTTGCATTTTTTTTAAACACACCTTTTTCGCGATCCAAATCGTAAAATCCTCTTTCACATTCTATGGTATAGGCTTCTCCTTCAATTTTAGAATTTCCATATAAATAAGCTTGATTGAGTTCGGTATAATAATCCAGTTGGTCTGAATTCACTTGATATTCGGGGTTGTCAATGACCACATTAGATGTGAAACGGTATTTTTTTTGATTCATAAAATACCTTCCCCGATTGCTGGTAAGCGTACTGGCACTGTCTATAATTACCCCTTTGGTGTTGTAAAAAGCTTCGTTACTTATACGGTCTAAATTTAATTTTTCTGTCTTTAAAGACATGTCTGGCCGGATTAAAAACACATCTCCGTCTGCTACTGCGATTTGTGTTTTTCCATCGTATTCAATGGTTTTACAAGTCATTTTTAAACTATCTCCTTGAGTAAAAACCACATCACCTACGGCTTTAAAATAATTGTCTTTGGAATAGAAATAGGCGAGATCCGACTCAATGAGTGCCCCTTCATGAAAAAGCAAAACTCTTGTTTCAGAATTTTTAAAGAGAATATTGGCACCAGGAAAAGCGTCTTGGTCTTGTGAAGATCCTCCAGCTTTTCGGATTTCAATGATTTTAGGTTCCTGTGCTACAATCGAAAAAGTCGCAAGTGAAGCAATAAAATATGCTAGAATACGAAACGACAATTGCATAAGTAATTTCTTATCTGAAGAGGGTTTGTTTTCTATCTGGACCTACAGAAACAATCTTGATAGGTGTTTCCAAAGCATTTTCTAAATAGGCAATGTAGTTTTTGAAATTTTCTGGAAATGCGTTGACATCTGTTATTTGAGTAAGATCTTCTTTCCAACCGGGGAGTTCCTCATACATTGGAGTGATGTTTTGTGAAGCAATATCATAGGGTAGGTAATCCATGATTCCTTGATCTGTTTGATATGCGGTACATACTTTAATAGTGTCAAACCCAGAGAGCACGTCTCCTTTCATCATCATTAATTGAGTAACTCCGTTGATGTGAATACTGTATTTTAAGGTGATCAAATCAATCCATCCACAACGTCTTGCTCTTCCTGTGGTGGCTCCAAATTCATTTCCTACCTTGGCCATTTTCATTCCATCTTCATCGAAAAGTTCTGTGGGAAAAGGACCACTCCCTACTCGGGTTGCATACGCTTTGAAAATTCCAAATACGTCTTTGATTTGATTGGGAGCAACCCCCAATCCGGTACAAGCGCCAGCAGCTGTGGTAGTGGATGAAGTGACATATGGGTAGGTTCCAAAGTCAATGTCTAACAAAGATCCTTGTGCTCCTTCCGCAAGAATTTTCTTTCCTTTTTTTTGGGCTTCTATCAGGTATTGTTCACTGTCTACCAACTTAAATTTTCTCAATGCTGAAATACTACTAAAAAAGCTGTTTTCAAGATCTTTTAAATCGTATTCTACAGTGGCATCGTAACTTTGGAGCATAGCGAGATGTTTCTGTGTCAAACGGCGGTATTTGTCTTCCCAGTTGGGAGCTAGAATATCTCCTACTCGTATTCCGTTTCTTCCAGTTTTATCCATATAGGTAGGTCCAATGCCTTTGAGGGTTGAGCCAATTTTTGCTTTGCCTTTGGCTGCTTCGGATGCAGCATCTAAAAGACGGTGAGTGGGTAGAATGAGGTGTGCTTTTTTAGAGATTAGCAATTTTGTATTGAAATCAATTTCATAGGGTACCAAATTTTCGATTTCTTTCATAAAAATGACAGGGTCGATGACCACTCCATTACCAATCAAATTAATTGCTTGAGGATGGAAAATACCAGATGGGATGGTATGAAGAACATGTTTATTTCCTTCAAATTCCAGCGTATGTCCTGCATTGGGCCCCCCTTGAAACCGTGCAATAATATCATAGGAACTCGTCAGAACATCTACTATTTTTCCTTTTCCTTCATCGCCCCATTGGAGTCCAAGTAATAAGTCAACCGCCATTTATTTCAGATTTTTTTTTAGTACCGTAAAAGTATAAAGAATGATTGTGTATATCGACATCAAAAACTTCTTCAATGGTTTTTTTTATTTGTTGGATTCTGGGGTCACAAAACTCTTTGACCTCTCCAGTATCAGTATAGATAAAATGATCGTGTTGGTGGTCAAAATAGGATTTTTCGTATTGTGCTTGATTTGTTCCAAACTGATGCTTTCGAACCAAACCAGACTCTAATAAAAGCTCAATTGTATTGTAGAGAGTTGCTCTACTGACACGGTAATTTTTATTTTTCATTTTGATGTAAAGAGACTCTATGTCAAAGTGCTCCTTACTGTCATAAATTTCAAATAAAATGGCAAATCGCTCAGGAGTTTTACGGTGCCCCTTTAGATCTAGAAAGTTGATAAAAACTTCCTTTACAATGTCTTGGTTTGATTTTTTTGCTTGCATCCAAACGCAAATATAGGTATTCGGGACTATTCTCTAACAATTTTGTCGATTCCATTCACCCTAGAAAGATTATTCACCAATTTGTTCAATACGTTTTTGTTGGGAACACTTACATGGATCAATCCGGTAAAGAAAGAATCTTCAGAGTCAAAATTGATCTTGTTGATATTGACACTCGTATTATTTGATATCAAACGAGTGACTTCGTTGACCAATCCTTTTTTGTCAATTCCAGTAAGTTTCAAAACTGCGTTGTATTCTTCTGTGCTAGAATCCATCCACTTGGCGGAGATCACTCGATAGGCAAAGTTGGACTGAAGCGACAGCGCATTGGGACACTCGTTATGATGAACTTTGATTCCTTCATTCACAGTGATGAATCCAAAAACAGCATCGCCAGGAATAGGGCGACAACAACTGGCAAAACTATGAGCCAAGGGCTCTTTTTCTTTTCCAAAAACAAGTTTGTCAAATTTCTCTGTGATTTTATCTTCTTCGTTTTGAGTCTGGGGTTTGCTTTTTCGAACTCTTCTTTTAAAGAAATTCAACAGGGTGTTGTGGTATTCGTTGGCAAACTCTTTTAATTTTTTATTGTCAAGCGTTCCGATTCCAATACGATAAAACAAATCTTGACTGTTTTCAAATTTGAAATAGTGCAACATTTGTTGAATGCTTTTGTCGTTTAAGGTTATTTTAAGTGGTTTAAGTTTACGCCTCAAAATTTCTTTTCCTTCTTCAGCATGTGCTTTTTTCTCATCGTTGATGGAGGATTTTATGATGGATCTGGCACGTGAGGTTACCACAAAGTCCAACCAGTTGCTTGAGGGTTTTATGTTGTCTGATGTTATGACCTCAATCTGATCTCCGCTTTTTAGCACCTTACTTAAAGGAACTAGTTTGTCATTTACCCGAACTCCACGTGTTTTTTTTCCAATTTCTGAATGAATAAAAAAAGCAAAATCTAGCGCAGTTGATCCTTGGGGAAGTGATTTAAGATCCCCTTTAGGGGTAAATACAAAGATCTCTTTGGCGTATAGATTAAGTTTAAAATCCTCTACAAAGTCTACAGCATTTCCTGTATTGTTTTCTAACACTTCTTGAAGCCTATTGAGCCAACTTTCAATACCAATATCTTTTTGATTTCCTTGCTTGTATTTGTAATGTGCAGCATATCCTTTTTCAGCAATTTCATGCATACGTTCTGATCGTATTTGGATTTCTATCCACTTATTTGAAGGCCCCATAATGGTAATGTGTAGTGCCTCATAACCTGTAGATTTGGGAGCTGAAATCCAATCTCTGAGTCGGGTAGGGTTCGGAGTAAAATGATCGGTAACGATGGAGTAAATTTTCCATGCCAAAAACTTTTCATTGTTGCGATTGGCTTTGTAGATGATTCGAAGGGCAAATTTGTCATAAATTTTTTCAAAAGGAACATTCTGAGTCAGCATTTTTCGATGAATGGAGTAAATGGACTTACTCCTCCCTTTGATTTCGAATTTAAACCGTTCTTTACTCAACTCTTGGGTCAAAAATTTAGAGAACGATTTGATATAAGATTCTTGAGCTTCTTTGGTCTCTTCGATTTTTTCCTTGATGGATTCATACCGTTGAGGTTCGGTGTATTTTAAACTGAGGTCTTCCAGCTCGGTTTTTACGTTATAGAGTCCAATGCGATGAGCTAGAGGAGCATAAATGTACAGGGTTTCTGAGGCAATTTTTACTTGTTTGTACTCGGGCATGGCATCCATAGTCTGCATATTGTGCAAACGGTCTGCAATTTTAATGATGATGACGCGAACATCATCGTTTAGAGTCAACAACATTTTTCTAAAATTCTCTGCTTGAAGAGAAATGTTCTTATCTTTTTTTAGGCTAGAAATTTTTGTAAGTCCATGTACAATTTTTGCTACAGTAACGCCCAATAAACGCTCGATATCTTCCAAAGAAAATCGAGTATCTTCCACCACATCATGCAATAAAGCTGCGCATATTGAGGTGGCATCAAGTCCAATCTGTTGGGCAACAATTTTAGCGACACTGATAGGATGAAAAATATAAGCCTCCCCTGATTTTCTTCTTTGATCACTATGCGCTTCAACTGCCATGTCAAAAGCTAAGCGAATCATTTTTTTATCTGAATCACTTAAGGTTTGATAGCTGATACGAAGCAACTCTTTGTATTGCTTTGCAATTTCTTTATTTTCTTTTTCTTGATCTACAATCATATTACCGTAAGGTACTAAAGAATAAGGTTCTATTCAAGTCTCTTGTTTTTGCGTTGTGCTTCATACATCAAAATCCCTGCCGAAACTGACAAATTCAATGAGTCAACAGTTTTTGCCATAGGGATGATCAGGGATTGATGAGCAGCTTGAAGCCAATTTGCTTCCAATCCTGTGCTTTCAGTACCAAGTACTAGAGCACAAGGGGTGTTGTATTTGTATTGGTCGTAGGGGATTGCATTTGGTTCTATTGCTGCGGCTACTATAGCAAAGGACTTTGTATTCAAATAGGAAATTACCTCGGAAGATGGAGCTAGGGCAGAGGGAAGTAAAAAGATGCTGCCTAAACTGGAACGAATGCTGTTCGGGTTATAAAAATCAGTTTTTGGATTTGCAATGATTACAGCATCCATTTTTGCGGCCGCAGCAGTACGAAATAGAGCTCCAATATTCCCGGGTTTCTCTGGGGCTTCAATAACGAGAACCAGTGCTTGGTCTGTAAGGGTTAAATCTCCTAATTCATGTGATTTAATCTGTGCCACTGCCATAATCTTTTCGGATCCTGACCGCTTACTAATACGTTCAAATGCTTTTCTTTCTACTCGAAAAGCAGGAGTGTGCAGTGCTAACGTTTGAACCTCTGGCTCAACAGGAGCACTCCCGTCTTCCATAAAAACTTGTGTAAAGCTATAGTCGCTTAGAATCGCTTTTTTTATTTCTCGTTCCCCTTCTATCACGAAGAGCTTCTTTTTTTTGCGTTCTCTTGCTTTTTCAAAAAGGAGTCGCAACTGTTTTAATTCTGGATTTTTGGTGCTTTGGATTAGTTTCAAAATGAGGGTTTAAATGGCGGTGTTTTTTTATGAAAATTAATCAATTAAATTCAGATTGAAAGAGTCATTTTGAGTATAAGCAATGACATAGCCTACAAGAGCGCTATAACTTTGAATGCCTTGGGCTTGTCCATTGGCTTTGAGATAAGAATCGTAGCCTTTTTTGAGTAAGGGTTCAAATGGGTTTTGATATTGTTTCCAAAATTCGGAGAACGCCCTGTAATTTTTTATGATTCCGGGATGAAGGCTTTTTATTTTTTCTTTTGCAAGTTCTGGATTTGCCTTAAACAGTTCGCTATAACTATATTGTAATGCAAAGGTGTAGCCAGCATATTGCACAAATGGATCTGAATGTTTTATACTGGTATAAAATGCGATGAAATTGGCTTCTCCTTCAGAAGCTATTCCCAACTGATGTGCCATTTCGTGAGCCGCAGTAACGATAAAATTTAATTTAGGAATTTTGCTATTGGCTTGAGATTCCAAAGTAAAAGGATTTAAGTATCCTGAATACCCCATATAACTTAGCAAGGTGCTCCAAAGGGATTGTTTTAAGTAGGGTTGGGGCTTCATTTTTTTTAGATCAAAATCAAACTCTTTTTCGATCAATTCAGCGATTTTGTCTTTTGAATATTGAATTTTAACGGCCGTGGTGTCATTGATGCTTAACTGAGAGTGCAATTGATTCGAGATTAAAATAAGTTTTGATAAGGTATTTTCTAGTTCAGTTTCGTTATATGTCATCTTATATTTCAAATCTTGATGCAAGGGAGTTCGATAGTAATTAAGACCCCAGCTTACATTAAAAAAAAGGACTACCAAAGAGATCAAAGACAAGCTATTTCCCAAAATCAACTTCCATGCGACCATTCTTTTTTTGAAAAACAAGACACCGCTTTTTACAATTAAAAGAATTGCAATAGCATAAAAAAGATCTCCCAGAGAAAAAGAAAACTGCTGAAAGAAGAAACGGTGGGTTTCAAAAATAAATGGGTATAAACGTTGGCTGTAATACGTCTCAACCCAAGCAGGATGATTCTTAAGATAAGTTAGACCCCATAACTGTAATGGCAATAAGCCGATAAGTAAGAAATGGATTTTTTTCATGAACTAAAAAAGCCAGGCTTTCACCTGGCTTTATGCAATGTTATTGTTCTACGCTGGTAACTTCCACTTCAAAAATCAAATCTGATTGTGGAGGGATGCCTCGAGATCCTTCTTCGCCATAAGCAAGCGTATAGGGAAGGAATAAAGTAGCTCGATCTCCTTCATTAAGTAAACGAATCCCCTCCTTAAAACCATCAATCATTCGGTCTTCAGGTCCTACTTTTGCCATGATGGGTGAATACATGCCTGCGTTGAGTTTTTGAAGATTGAATATATCGTTTTGCTTTGCAATTTCTTCATTACTGGTTTCTAATAGTGTACCGTCTGCAAAATATACTGCGTAGTGCACCATTGCTTTGTTGGTAGAGGTAACTGTTTTTCCTTTGCCGGAGGTGGTTATGATGTACTGCAAGCCTGTTTTGGTCAAAGTTGAGGTTTCTTTTAAAGAATCAAATTTTGCAATATTTTTTGCTCTAATTTTTACCTGTTTTGCTTCTTTTTCTTTAGCGATAGCTTCTCTGTTATCAAAGTAGTTTTTGAAGATTTCGGGAGCATCAAATTTGCGTGCATCACTCCCTTTTCTAATGATGTTGATTTCATTGATCAAGTCATCTTGTGCAATACTATCCACCACCTCTTGCCCTTGAACGACGGCTCCAAATACAGTGTGTTTTCCATCCAACCAAGGAGTAGCCTTGTGGGTGATAAAAAATTGACTTCCGTTTGTGGCAGGCCCACTATTGGCCATTGATAAAATGCCAGGTCCCTTATGAGTAAGCTCGCTGAATTCGTCATCAAATCGGTAGCCTGGTCCTCCAGAGCCAACTCCCAAAGGATCTCCACCTTGAATCATAAAGTCCGCTATGACTCGGTGAAATTTAAGTCCATTGTAAAACTTTTTAGATTTAAATTCATCACTGACCATAGGGTTGTTTCCCTCACTTAGAGAGATGAAATTTGCCACAGTAATTGGAGCTTCTACATGAGCCAATTTTATGAGAATGGTACCCTTGTCGGTTTGTATATCAGCATAAAGTCCAGCGTCCAAGTCGGGATATTGAGACTTACATGCTAATAAAAGGGTAACTGTTAGAATTGAGAGGAAAATTTTTTTCATGTTTTGTGTTTAAAGTGATTATTTATTAGGTAGGCGTTCAATAGTGAAACGAAGGGGCTGATTTCCGCCAATTTTTTCTCCATCTCCCTGATAACCAAAGCAAAGGTAGGAAGGAAAAAGAAATACGACAACTTCCTCGGGTCGTATCATACGAATCCCTTCTCTAAGCGCGGGTAATAATTCTTCTTGATCAACCAAATAGTCCACGATCCCTAAATCGGACATACTGTAAAGAAGCTTGTTTTCAAGATTTTCAATTTGATATTGAAAACGGACTTTTGTCCCTTTTTGAGGAAGTGGGATTGAAGTTGATGCTTTTTTGATATAGGCAAATAAAAATCCGAGTTCAGAGGGTTGAAAGTCTAAGGCAGTATCTTTTTTTGCTGCTTTTTTTAGCAACACTTCTTCGCGAGCTAAAAGCATCTTATTTCGTTCTGCAGAACTGTTTAAAAAAACTTGTTTTTTCTTATTAAGCGGATAGCGAGCAGTGCTTTCTTTACAAGAAAGACAGGAGCAAAAGATTATTAAAAGTAGAAAGAACCTCATTATATACTCTTTATTGAAATTGATCAGCAACTTCTTTAACGGCATTTTTAAATCGCGCTACGGTATCTTCCATGCTGTCCATGGACATACCGCCTGCGGCGTTGTGGTGACCTCCCCCATTGAAGTAGGTCCGAGCGAAGTCATTGACTGAAAAAGTTCCTTTTGAACGGAAAGACATCTTGATTTTCCCTTCATTTTTATTTTCGATTAGAATACACGAAAAAACAATGCCTTCCAGCGAAAGACCATAATTCACAAAGCCTTCTGTATCGCCTTTTTGATAATCACAGGAAATCAATTCTTCCTGGTTTAGGGTCATAAACACAATGGGCAAATCCGGAAATTGTTGCAGATTCGAAAGTGTAATTCCCAACAGTTTTAATCGATTAAAAGATGCACTGTCATAAATTTTTTGGTGAATTTCAGTTCCATCTGCACCTGCTTGGATGAGATGTGAAATGGCTTGATGGGTTTCTGAGGTGGTAGCAGAATAGCGGAAGGATCCTGTGTCGGTCATGATACCGGTGTATAAACAGCTCGCAATTTCTTTATTTATGGCGGTTTCATCCAAAGCTTTGATGACGTTATAAATCATTTCACATGTTGAGCTCATAGAGGTATCAGAATATCGTAAAACTGCATAATCCTCTGGTGCTTCGTGATGATCAATCATGATTTTATGTCCTGGAGCTTTACTCACAATATCGGTGAGTTCTTGAATCCGATCTAATGCATTGAAGTCTAAGGTGAAAATCATGTCAGCATGACGTATTTTTTCTTGAACTTCTGATGGATTCTGAGTGTATTTTAAAATTTTATTTTCTCCTGGGAGCCATTTTAAAAATGAAGGATATTCATTGGGAGAAATCACCACGGCTTCATGTCCTTTTTGAGAGAGGAAGTGATACCATGCCAAGGTGCTTCCCAAGGCGTCTCCATCTGCATTCCTATGGGGAAGGATTACAATTTTTTTTGGACTTATTAAGTACTTTTTTAAATCGGTAATAAAGCTCTTTTCCATATCAAGACAAAGATACTATTTTACAAAGAGTAGTCTTATCGCGAATTGGATTTTTAAAAGGGTTCAAAATCTTTCTACTAGTGAGCGGGTGGCATTTAATAACATTTAGTATTTTCGCCAAAAAAAAATGGCACACACTACACTAATGATGATCAAGCCCGACGCAGTTGAAAACGGGCATATCGGTAGAATACTTGAAAAAGTAACAGCTGCAGGATTTCAGATTAAGGGTTTAAAACTAACCCAACTTTCAAAAAATGACGCAGAGCGTTTTTATGAAGTACACCAAGAACGTCCTTTCTTCGGAGAGTTAGTCGCTTTTATGTCCAGAGGACCTATTGTAGCTGCTGTTTTGGAAAAAGAGAATGCTGTGAGTGATTTCAGAACGCTAATCGGTGCAACCAATCCTGCTGAAGCTGCAGAAGGGACTATTCGAAAGTTGTATGCAACCTCCATAGGAGAAAATGCAGTACACGGTTCGGATAGTGACGAAAATGCGGAAATTGAAGCGGCCTTTCATTTCGCAGGACGCGAGCGATTCTAATTCAAGACAACTTTACGAATACAAGTTTCGCCTAGGTGATTGTTTAGCCGCTCTTTAATCATTTCTAGTTGATAACTCAACTCCATTTTTAATGCAGCCGAACGAATACTCACATACAAGATGTTGTGAGAAAACCGAACTTGTAGGGTGTATTGCATAATATGGGTGCCCATAACTTCTTCCCACGAATTGCAAATCCGAACGTTTTGCACTCCTTTTTGAAGAGGCTTTTGAGCAACAACCTCTTTCAAAACTTCTTTTAAGGGCTTGGTTCCGAATTTGTTTTTAGCATTTTTCATTTTAAAACTTTACTAGGAGTGGACGTTTGTAATAAAAAACCCTGTCATTGTTTTCGAGAATTAATTTTTGACTATCTAAAAAAATGATTTTACGAGACCATTCATCCCAACGGGACTGGAATCTAATGTAATAGTTTTTGTCGAGTTTTTCAATTTGAAATGGGACAGCGTCCTCCGAAGAGGTAAAACTCCCATCAACACGAGGAGCAACTTTGTTTAGAATTCCTTCTGGATATTTCATTTGGTAATGATCGTATAAAGGTGCGCTAGCTTTTGGCTTAAATTCTTCGCCTTTCTGACGTATGAAATCAATCTCCCAGTAGCCCGAAAGATATTTAATTTCAGTATCAGGAGAAGTGGAACAGCCCAAAAGGAAAAGACAGATTCCAATTCTAACTAAGTTTCGAAATACCTTAAAGCTTAAATAGTTCATAGGTTGATTTTAAGGTTTGTAAAGCATTTACGGTGCGTTCTTCGTGTGTATCTGTTAAGAAAATTTGACCAAAATCATTTTGATCGACCAAAGAAATGATTTGCGTCACTCTTTTTTGATCGAGCTTGTCGAAGGCATCGTCTAAAAGAAGTATGGGTGCTCCGCCAGTTTGCTTTTTAAGAAAGTCAAATTGAGCCAGTTTTAAAGCAATCAAAAAGGTTTTTTGTTGCCCTTGACTACCAAACTTTTTGATGGGTTGCGTTTCCAAAAGAAAGTTAATATCGTCTTTATGGATTCCTGTAGAGGTGTATTGTAGCACCTTATCTTTTTCAAAACTATTTTCAAGAAGGTCTTGATGTGAATTTTCGTGCAATTGACTCTCGTATTCCAAATCAACCCTTTCATTCCCTTCACTTATGTCATGATATCGGGCATTGAAGACAGGAATAAATGTCTCCATAAATGCCTTCCTTTTTTCATAAAGAGCAGTACTGCGTTGTACGAGTTGGATATTGTAAATAGCTAAGGTTTCGGGTTCAAAAGTATTGTTTAATGCAAAAAACTTTAGTAACGCATTGCGCTGCGAAAGAATTTTTTGGTATTCGATTAAATTTTTAAGAAATAACGCATCTGTTTGTCCGATTACTCCGTCCATAAATTTTCTTCGGGTGCTACTTCCTTCCGAAATCAAGTCGCGATCTGCAGGGGATATGATGACCGTAGGAATTAGACCAATGTGGTCTGTGAGTTTTTCATACTCTTTACCGTTGCGTTTCATCACTTTTTTCTGTCCTTTTTTCAGATTGCAAACAATTTTTTCTTCTCGATTCTCCCTTTCATAACGTCCTTCAATAACAAAGAATTCTTCTCCCAACTGGATGTTTTGGGTTGCGATGGGATTAAAATAACTTTTTCCAAAAGCGAGATGATAAATAGCGTCGAGGATGTTGGACTTTCCTTTGCCGTTGTCACCGATAAAACAATTTATTTTAGGATTAAAATCAAATGTTTTGGAACGGATGTTCTTATATTGAGTAAGGGTAATTTGTTTTAAATACATAGAACACAAAAATAATAAGTTAGAAGCTAGCTTAGGGTTTTTTGAATTAGAATAAAAAGACTAATTTTGGGCGCTTAATCATTTTATAATGGCAACATACAAAAAACGCGGAGCAAAAAAGTCAATAGCTCCTTCGAAACAGGCTGAAGTTATCGAAGAAAGCACAACTGCTGAAGTATTTGAAACCTTAGATACAACGGCATCCAAAACAGAAGAATGGGTTGTAAAATACCAAAATGTGATTTTAACTGTAATTGGAGTTGTAGCGATTGGTGTTTTAGGTTTCTTAGGATATGAAAATTTTGTTTCTAAACCCAAAGCACAAGAGGCGATTAGTGAACTCAATCAAGCACAGTATTACTTTGATTTAGCCGTAAACAGTGTAAAATCTGACTCCTTATACCGAAGAGCGTTGAACGGAGGTGAGGGAAAGTATGGATTTTTGGATATCATTTCAAATTATGAAGGCACACCTGCAGCAAAATTGGCTACTTACAGCGCTGGCATGGCATATCTAAACCTTAAGGATTATCAAAATGCCATTCAATATTTAGATCGATTCACTTCTGATGACGTACTGTTGGGAGCACTTTCTAAAGGAGCCATTGGAGACGCCTTTGCACAATTGGGTCAGCCAAACGATGCCTATGACTATTACGTAGCTGCATCCAAAATGAATAACAACGACTATAGTACGCCAAAATATTTATACAAAGCTGCAATGACTGGTGCTGAAATAGGAAAAAATAGTCAAGCGTTAGCCTTTTTAAAACGAATAGAAAAAGAATTTCCTAAATCTGCTGAGGCTTCTTTGGTCGCAGTACAAATTGCTAAACTCGAAACCTTAATGCAGTAAAAATGGCTACGGCTTTAGGCAATCTTTCTGAATACAATGCCGATGCTTTGCCAGATGGTAGCCCCTTCAAAATACATTTGGTAGTTTCTGAATGGAATAACAACATCACGGAAGCACTGCTTCAGGGTGCGCAAACGACTCTAGTACAATTAGGGGTTCGTCCAGAACACCTGAAAATCTGGAAAGTTCCAGGTAGTTTTGAGTTGATTTACGGAGCCAAAAAGGCCCAGCAACAAAAACCCGATGCAGTAATTGCCATTGGAAGTTTAATTCAGGGTGAAACCCAACACTTTGATTTTGTTTGCCAGGCAGTTTCCCAAGGGATAAAAGATCTAAATGTACAGTCTGATGTCCCAGTGATTTTCTGTGTTTTGACAGATAATACCTTGGAACAAGCTCAGGACCGCAGTGGTGGAAGGCATGGCAACAAGGGAGTCGAAGCCGCGGTCGCTGCACTTCAGATGGCAAATTTAAATTCAAAGTAAGTGTAACTTTCTGACTGAAGAATTTTTCCTTTTACCGCTTTCTCGTACCTTTGGGTTATGTTGAAATCAAACCTATTCAAACTCCGTAAAAACAGAAGGTACAACTACACACCTCGCTATTACAAAGGGAAAGATGCGGGTAATATTTATGACTTTGACTCCAAGTTTTCTAAATATAGAGACACCTACAACAGCAATGATTTTGGACAGCAATGGAGTGATATGCGTTTGCAAATGCGCAAGCGTAAAAACCGCTCCGTATCAATGCGTTTGTTGTTGATCATACTCGCTTTGGTATTGGTTTGTCTTTACATTTTAGATTTTGATTTGAGCATTTTTATGCAACCGAATTGATGGCTTCAAGAATCGCACTTTTACCGGATCACGTTGCCAATCAAATTGCTGCTGGAGAAGTCATTCAGCGACCTGCTTCTGTGGTCAAAGAACTATTGGAAAACGCAGTTGATGCGCAAGCACAAACGGTACAACTCATTATCAAAGACGCTGGAAAAACCTTGATTCAAGTGATTGATGACGGTATGGGTATGAATAGTACAGACATTCGTTTGGCCTTCGAAAGGCACGCTACTTCGAAAATCAATATTGCAGAAGATTTATTTGCACTCAGCACCAAGGGGTTTCGTGGGGAAGCACTTGCTTCCATCGCTGCCATTGCACACGTAGAAACACATACCCGAACCGAAGAGGATGAGGTTTCTCATTGTTTGAAAATTGAAGGGAGTAAAGTAATCGATCAGACCTTGTCTACACAGCCTAAAGGAACTTCCATTGCTGTAAAAAGCCTATTTTACAACATTCCTGCTCGTAGAAATTTTTTAAAATCAGACACCGTTGAACTGCGTCATATAATTGATGAATTTCAGCGTGTAGCGCTTGCACATCCTGAGATTAAATTTTTATTTTTCAATAACGGCAGTGAATTATTTGATTTACCTCCTGTAGGATTGAGAAAAAGAATTAGCGGTATTTTTGGAGCAAAATGGGATAACCATCTGGTTCCTACTGAAGAAACAACATCTCTTGCTAGGTTGACTGGGTTCGTGCTTAAGCCAGAATTTGCGAAGAAAACGAGAGGACATCAATTTTTCTTTGTAAACTCCCGTTTCATAAGAAGTCCTTTTTTGCATCATGCGGTCAGTAATGCTTTTGAAGGTTTGTTAAAACCGGGATTTCATCCGGGGTATTTTTTATATCTGTCTGTTGATCCTAAAACAATTGACATCAATATTCATCCTACAAAAACTGAAATTAAGTTTGAAGAAGAACAAAGTATCTATGCCATTTTAAGGTCAGCTGTAAAACACAGTTTAGGTGTATTTCAAGTAGCGCCGACTTTAGATTTTGAACAAAACACAGCCTTCGATGTGCCTTATTCTTTTAAAGAAAAAACACCTATACCTCCCCCCATTGAAGTAGACTCTAGTTTCAACCCATTTCATTCCTCTTCCCAGCCCTCAAAACCCAAAAAAGAAGAGTGGGAGGGGATACTTTCTGGGATTCAACTGGATGATCCTGTTATAGAAAATGATGAAATTGAATCTTTGGTTGCTGTTCCTCAAACTACGCGTTTGTTTCAATTGTTTCATAAATACATTGTCTGCCCTTTGCAAACCAGTATGCTGCTCATTGATCAAAACCGAGCGCATCAACGGATTCTATATGAGCGTTTTTTAGGTTCGATAACTGCCAAAAAAGGAGTGAGTCAACAGTTGCTTTTTCCTTTGAAGATTGCTTTAAATCCAAGACAAATAGAAGAATATAAACAGACAAAAGATATTTTAGAAGCCTTAGGATTTCAAATTGAATTAAAAAAAGATGCAATGCTAGAAGTCACGGGAAGTCCGGATCACTGTCCACCTACTAAAATTGAATCTGTACTCGAACATTTGCTTTCTGGGGAAAACACAGACCGTTCTATAGAACATTTTAGTCAAGCTGATCAAATTGCAAAAGCCATGGCGAAAAGTTTGGCAATTAAAACAGGAGACCTACTTCAGTTGGAAGAGCAACAAGTGTTGCTGGATGATTTTTTTGGGTGTAAAGAAACCAGTGTTTCTCCTTTCAATAAACCTATTTTTATTACTTTAGATAAGCGTGAAATTGAACAAAAATTAAGTTAATGCGAAACATTACAGAGACCGTTAAGCATCTTTTGATAATTAACATCATCTTCTTTATTGCCTCTTTATCATTAGGAGATCTCGTTTATGATTTGTTCGCACTTCATTATCCTTCCAATCCTAAATTTCAATATTGGCAGCCGTTGACACATATGTTTATGCATGGTGATTTGAGCCATATTTTCTTCAATATGTTTGGACTTTATATGTTTGGAACCCCAATTGAGCAAATGTGGGGTAAAAAGAAGTTTATATTCTTTTACTTGTCCACTGGTTTTGGTGCTGCAGCACTCCAGTTGTTACTTTATTATTTTCAAATAAGCAGTGTTACAGAGCTTTTATTCGCAGAAGGTCTTAGTGTATCTGAAGTTAGCCGTTTTTTCCAAACCAGTGATCTTTCGTATACATTGGTGGATCGTATTGGGAGAGAGGAGTTAGTTTCGAGTTTGTCAGCATTCAACGGGGTAATGGTAGGTGCATCAGGGGCTTTGTATGGGGTATTAGTTGCCTTTGCAATTCTTTTTCCCAATGCGCGTTTGATGTTGCTTTTTCCTCCCATTCCCGTTAAGGCCAAAGTTCTTGTCCCTTTATTGATTTTAGGAGACTTGTTTTTTGGGTTTACTTCATATTCTATTGGTCCCATTGCACATTTTGCACATGTAGGAGGTGCCATCACAGGATTACTGATGATGTGGTATTGGAAGAAGAATCAATTTGATCAAAACCGTTGGGATTTATGACCTTTAAAGACCAACTCCGTTATCGAATTCAGCAATTGAATGGAGCAGAAAAGCTCATTCTCATCAATGTCATTTGTTTTGTGTTGCCTTTGTTCATCAAGACTCTTTTGTTTTTGTTCAATTTTCCTTCGGCTATGTTTTTCGGTTGGTTTGAGCTTTCTTCATCCTGGAGTGATTTGCTTTATAAACCTTGGACACTTTTCACGTATAGCTTTTTACATTCGGGATTTTTTCACCTTTTTTGGAATATGTACCTGCTCTATTTTGCTTCGAGGTTATTCTTAAATTTATTCTCTCCCAAAACTTTTTTTAATGTATATTTTTTAGGAGTGCTTGTAGGTGGTTTCACATTTATGGCGAGTTATTCATTATTTCCCGCGTTTCAAAACAGTTCGCCTGTTATGATTGGTGCCTCCGCAGGGGTTATGGCGGTTTTGATTTTCATGTCTACCTATTCCCCAGACTTTGAAGTACGTCTTATCTTATTTAATGTAAAACTTCGGTATATAGGTCTTGCTTTTGTGCTGATTGACATCATTCAAATTCCCTATGGTAATGCAGGAGGTCACCTTGCCCATTTAGGTGGTGCTGGGTTGGGCTTTTTCTATGTTCAAAGGTTAAATCAAGGAACCGATATTGGGTTGCCTTTTGAAAGATTTATAGATTCTGTTTTAAAATTATTTCAAAGAAACTCATCACTAAAGACTGTTTATAAAAACACTTCGAACAAAAAGTCTTCGGATCGCTCTTCTAAGAAGGATGCTGATTTGCAACACCGTATCGATGAGATTTTAGATAAAATTAGCTCCTCAGGTTACGAAAGTCTTTCAAAAGATGAAAAGGATTTTCTTTTTCGTGCAGGTAAAAAATAGGGTTGTTTAGTGAAGAATAAGTCATTTTTATTCAAAGTAGCTTTAGCAATTAATTTTATATTGCTCTTGCTTCAGTTGGTTGCCTTAGATTCTATGGGTTTGGGGCTCGAGATTCCGATGCTAACTTTGGGAGCTCCATTATTGTGCCTGATCAATTTCATTTTTTTTATTTTTTGGGTACTTCGCTTTAAATGGCCTGTCCTACTTTTTATAATTGCATTTGTATTGAGTTTTGACTCTTGGCAGTTATTCTATCAATTTAAGTCCAACACAATCCCTACTTCAAAGGGACTTCACGTAATGAGCTATAATGTACGTTCTTTCAATCGTTTTAAATGGTTGGATGTCGAAGACGTTCCCGCAGCTATTGCCAATTTTGTTTCTACTATAGATCCAGATGTAATTTGCTTTCAAGAATATGCCAAGGACAATGCGCCCTTTTTTGAAAAGTATCCCTACCAGGTTTTTTTGCCTTATGTTTCCAACGGTAGAATTGGATCTTGTATCATTTCTAAGTATCCCATCATGAATTCCAAAAAAATCACATTTAAAGCTTCTAGAAATGGAGGAATGCAAAGCGATTTGGTTTGGAAACGAGATACACTCAGACTTTATAATATTCATTTTGAATCCTTGCGAATCAATTCAAAAGACACCTTATTTTCTGCAGAATACTCAAAGAAATTTAACACAAAATTACAGCGTGTTTTTGACATTCAGAAAAAACAAGTAGCTCAATTTGAAGCTTTGGCTTCAACCAACCGTTTCCCTGATATTCTTTGTACGGATTTAAATAACAATGCCTTCTCTAAGAGCTACAAAACACTTGTTTCTACCCGTACAGACTCTTTTAAGGAAAAAGGAAAAGGGTTTGGTGCCACCTATCAGTTTCCTTATTTTCCTTTGAGAATTGATTATATTCTTACTGCCCCAAATATAAAAGTTATAGACTTTCAAACCCATGACATAGCACTCTCAGACCACAAACCAATCACAGCATTGTTGCAATGGCCCTAAGTTATTTTTAGCGAGTTGTTTTTAAATAGGAGCTAGTATTGGGACCTAAATTGAACATCACATCTAGAATACTTAAGTTTGGTATAAAGCCAAACTTGGTTCCAAAGACTTGGGTGTAGTTTTCAAAACCGGTGGTTACTTTCTGCTTTGCATCGATAAGATGATCCATGCGCTTATGTACATTTGGATTCCAACTTACAATTTTATAAGTAAAAGAGACTTCTAGTAGTTGCATCACCTGAGAAAGTAATTTGAGGTTGAATTCAAATAGTGAGATTATTTTTTCTTGATAAAAAGGTTCCAAATCTGCCTCATAAAACTCAAAATAGGGAGCAGATCGATATGCTGCGCAAATCGATTTCCAATGTTGCTTTTGCCAGTCAGTATCATAAGCAATGGACACTTCTTGATCTAATGATTTTTGAATACCATGGGTATGCCTTATGGGAACGGTTAGTTTGAGTTTTCCATTGGCTCCGTAAATTTCGCTTCGGTTTCTAAAAGTTTGTTTTTGGTAAGTGGTCGATCCAGTAAAATGAATTTGTTGTTGTTGGAGGATCCAATTACAGTACTGTACATTAGGAAGATAGGCGGGACAGACTATCGGTATCATGCCGCCGTTTTTCTTTTTCTTCTCCTATACACAACAATACCTTGCCAAATTACAACAAAACCAACAAAGTAAGGGAAATATGAAATTCGCTCTCCAGATCCTCCCACGGTCGTGAACACACGATTCCAGCGGATACTCCAGTTTTTAATTCCATCATTAATTCCTTTGATGCTAAACCAGATAAAAATGGGCTTACCAACAATGTGGTCATCAGGAACAAAGCCCCAAAATCTGCTATCTTCCGATTTATGTCGGTTATCTCCCATCATCCAGTAGTAATCCTTTTTAAAAGTGTATTGATTACTAGGGTTTCCGTTGATTTTAATTCCAGAAGGGGAGGTTTCTAAAACATTTGCTTCGTATTCAGCAATAATTTTTTTATACAAGGAAAGGTTTTCTTTGTTAAGGTTTATTGTCATCCCCTTTTTGGGGATCACAATCGGACCAAAGTTGTCCTCATTCCAATCGAATGGAATTTTATTGGGGAAAAATACCTCATTGGGAACCTTATTTTTGCTAACCCTACGAACCACACTATCTATTCCAGTAACTTTTCTCAAAACGTTTGCCTCTTCTAGTGTAAGGGTCATTTCTTTTTTCAGTTCAAGAATTTCACTTACTCGAAGTCCCGTTCTACGAACTACGTCGGCAGGAAGCCCTTTTGCAGTTGTGAGGACTTTAAAATTCTCAATAGTGTTGCCCATTCTACCAATGATGTAGGGAATAATCTGCTGGTAAGAACTTTCGGTAATATTTTCAATCTTGTAGGTTCGATTAAAATCCTCAAAGCCTTCTGCAAGTAGTTTCCGAGAAGAAACCCCTTTTTGGGCATAAGCGAAATGGGTATATTGAACCCGTGCACGATCGGGGAGCTTGTTTTTGGAATTGTTGGTATGTACAATACCATCAATAATTTCTAGAGTATCTCCCGGGATTCCAACACAGCGTTTTACATAGTTTGATTTTTTATCAATGGGTTTGTCCACTCGTTTTTCACGAACAAAAAACTGACGTACAGTATCAGCAGGCCAGCTGAAAACTACGATTTCATTCCGATTGATTTTTTGTAATCCAGGCAACCTTAGATACGGGAGTTGTGGTTTTTTGAGATAAGAACGTATTTTTAGACCAGGAACAGTATCATGTACCATAGGAACAGATACAGCTGTCATAGGTGCACGAGCACCATAATGAAACTTACTGACAAAAAGGAAATCCCCAATCAATAAAGACTTTTCTAAAGAACCTGTGGGGATAATGTAGGGTTGTATAAAATAATTGTGAACTAGGGTAGCGGCTACTACCGCAAAAAGTATGGAGCTTACGGTTTCCCCAAAGCCAGTTTTGGGTCGTAGGCTTCTGTCTGGAAGGTGAATGGGGTTGTTACTGTAATTAATTGTGTATATATAGAGTCCAAAAGTCAGAAGAACTAAAGCGGTGTCTTTCATCGAATTTTTACCAAAACTCCGAAGGGTTTCCACCCAGATGACACCGAAGAGAATCAAATTTATCGTGGGAATAAATAACAAAATGACCCACCAAGTAGGACGCTTTATGATTTTCATCAAAATAAATGCGTTATAAACGGGTACAGCAGCCTGCCATGCTTGAAACCCAGCCGCTTTATAGAGTTTCCAGGTTCCTAAAAAATGAACTCCTTGGAGGATAAAAAAGAATAAAATCCACTCTGTAGTTGTCATGCTGTGTTTTTTTCAAAGATAAGGGTATCGGGTAAAATCAAACGAGAATTATGAAATTTTTAGAACATCTTCCATACTGAAAATTCCTTCTTTTCCTGCCAGCCATTCCGCTGCAATAATCGCACCTAGAGCAAATCCATCTCTTTTAAAAGCTTCGTGCTTGATGCTGATTTCATCAATTTCTGATCGATAATGTACCGTATGAGTTCCAGGGACTTCTCCTTCTCTAATTGCCTGTATTGGGATTTTTTCCTGAATGGTTTCATTGAGTTTCCAACCTGTGAAGTCCGTTTCGGCTAAAATTCCTTCGGCAATACTAATTGCAGTTCCGCTGGGGGCATCCAACTTGTGAATGTGATGAATTTCCTGAATTTCAGTTTGATAATCATTTTTATGTGGGTACATCAACTTTGCCACAAACTGATTGATTTTAAAAAATAAATTTACCCCAATACTAAAGTTCGAGGCATATAAAAAACCACTTTGATATGTTTTACAAAAAGCGACGACCTCTTCATAGTTCTCTAACCAGCCGGTGGTTCCTGAGACAACAGGAATTTTTTGTGCCAAGGCTGTTTTGATGTTAGAAACTGCTGCTTCAGGCACACTGAAATTGATGGCTACTTCTGCATCTAAGAGACTACCTTCTTCGCGTTCTTTGTCTAGAATATATACGATTTGATGATTACGTTGTTGTGCATAGGAAGCAATCGTTTTTCCCATCCGACCATATCCGAGTAGTGCAATTTTCATAGTTTCTTAAAATTTTACAGCCAAGCGTAACCCACGGATTTGCTGATCTACAATTATATTTGGGGTTACCGATAAATCATCACTCACATTGAATTGGAGTAGATGAGCACTCACATTGGCTTCTAAAATATTGAGCATGTATGCTGCTGCTGCCAAAACAATGGCGATGTCTCTGTAATTTTTATGAAATTCTACACCGATCAACAATTGCTCGGTGCTGATTGGGATTGCTTTTTCCAGAAATTCATCATCAAAATACCCGTTAAGCCTTCTTTTATATGCTGTTCTGTAGGAATTCATGATTTTATTGTTCTGGTCGAAGTAATACAACGAAGCCCCCAATGCTGCGTAAATTATAGGCACTTTCCAGGCTTTCCCAAGATAGGCTTGTCCCAATCCAGGTACAACAGCAGAATAAAAAGCTGCTTTAGAAGGAGTCAGGGGATCATTTATTAAACGTTGTATTCTAAGGGAGTATTTGGGATTAACTTTAATACTGTCTGGCGCAGTAAAAGTCTGGGGTTCTTTCTCCTGTGCATAAATTGGGATATTGAGTAGAAATAAAAATAGTAAGGCCAGTTGTTTAGTCTTCACTTTTGATTTTATTTAAAATGCGTTGCAATTTTTCTTGGGAATCAAAAGCAATTTTTAAAACTCCTTTTCCTTGGTCATTTGCAGAGACATTGACAGGGGTTTCAAAAAAGGATTCTAAATCTGCGGCGGCTTGTTTGATAAATGGGGAAGCATAGGATGACGGCCCAGCTTTAGGATTTTTCAATTTGCGAACCAAAACCTCTACTGCACGGACGGAAAGCCCTTTTTTTACTATTTGCTTATACAGATCCAATTGTGTCTTTGTGTCTTCTATATTGACCAGTGCACGTCCATGCCCCATCGATATGAATTGATCTCGTATCCCAGTTTGGACAATAGGATCTAATTTCAGCAACCTCATGTAATTGGTAATGGTTGATCGTTTTTTACCCACACGTTCACTTAGCTGATCCTGTGTTAGGTTGATTTCCTCAATGAGACGTTGGTAGGAGAGACCAATCTCAATGGGATCTAAGTCTTGTCTTTGAATATTCTCAACTAATGCCATTTCTAGAGACTGCTGGTCATTAGCGAGTCGCACATAAGCGGGGATATTCTCTAGTCCCGCCATTTTGGATGCGCGAAGGCGGCGTTCTCCAGAGACCAACTGATATTGATTTCCCTTCATTTTTCGAACCGTAACGGGCTGGATTACCCCGAGTTCTTTAATTGAAATACTGAGTTCTTTTAGCGCATCTTCATTGAAATGTGTACGGGGTTGAAAGGGATTATTACTGATGTTTTCTAACGGTAGATCTATAATGTTACCAATTACTTGTGCTGCATTTTTATCTTCAGCAGAATCGATATTATGATCGGGATCATTGAGTAAAGCAGAAAGACCTCTTCCTAAAACTTGCTTTCGATTTGATTTTGCCATTCCTCTATTTATTTCTTTTGATAATTTCACTTCCTAAGGAGAGGTAGCTTTTGGCACCTCTGCTTGAAGCGTCGTAGGTGATGATGTCTTCACCAAAACTCGGTGCTTCACTCAGCCTGATGTTTCTTTGGATAATGGTTTTGAATACCATTTTTCCAAAGTGTTTTTTTACTTCTTCTACTACTTGATTTGATAAACGAAGACGAGTGTCATACATGGTGAGTAACAGACCTTCAATATCCAGTTCTTTATTGTGAATTTTTTGGACACTTTTTATGGTATTCAAAAGTTTACCCAATCCTTCTAAAGCAAAATATTCACATTGAATGGGAATAATCACAGCATGTGCAGCAACCAAAGCGTTTAGTGTTATAAGTCCTAATGAAGGTGCACAGTCTATTAGAATATAGTCGTATTGATTTTGAATTTCTTTCAGAGCGTTTTTTAGCCGGTATTCCCTTTCTTTAAGATCCACCAATTCAATTTCGGAGGCAACCAGATCAATGTGGGAGGGGATCAAATCTACATTGGCGCTTTTGGTCTGATGAATGGCTTCAGAAACTTTGATACTGTGATCCAAAAGTTGATAGGTGCCGTTTTTTACTTCGTTCAGTTCTACACCTAATCCAGATGTGGCATTGGCTTGTGGATCAGCATCAATCAATAGAATCTTTTTTTCTAAAATTCCTAATGCAGCTGCCAGATTGATCGCTGTGGTGGTTTTTCCTACACCCCCTTTTTGATTTGCAATTGCTATGATTTTGCCCATTGGATTGACTAATAAAAACGGTTAAAAATACAATTATTTAACTCCTTAGAAAAAGATTCTTTTATCCAATTCCAAGGTATCATATTCTGACTCCTTGGCACCACTAGGGGATGTCAATGGAATCTTGAATTTCAATGATAAAAACAGTTTCGTTATCTTTTTTGTGACCGTATTGTTCTCTGGCAAAACGTTCTAAACTGTCTCGGTTTTGTAATTGATCGATTATTTTTTGATCTGATTTAATGACGACTTTGAGGGCCTCTTTTTCGAGTTCTAGTTTTTCGATTTCACGGTTCAGTTCCGAATGTAGGGTCCAGGAGTGGGTATCTATTAAAAGCATCCAAAAAATAAAACCCAGCAAAATTCCCCCATAGAGATAATAGCTGCGTTTTATTGATTTTAATTTATTCCAATCCAAACCTTGTTTCATTAGTTTAAAGTAGATTTGGAAACTTCAGCCACTTGCTGAGGGGTTATAAATTCTTCTGATTGATTACCCCATTGGTTTAAAATGTAGTTCATAACGTCAGCAATTTCTTCATTGTCCAAACCTTGGCTCACCATTACACCATCGTAGTTTTCATCATTGACGGTAATTTCTCCTTTTAACCCATATTTGATCCCTTTAATCGATCGATTGATATCCTCAAATAAATAATCAGAAGCCTTAAGAGGGGGGAAAACACCCGAAACGCCTTCTCCATTTGATAAATGACATTGCACACAAAAGTCTTGATAAATTTCCTGACCCGCGGCAATGCTTTCTGCCTTACTTTTTTGTGGCCGAAGTGCTATTGAAAGCAGTGACAAAAACAACAGATAAAAAGGTATCAAAATTCTCATGATTCGGGAACGATTTTTACGATCCCTTTTCCTTCAACGCCCAAGTATAAATATCCATCTGGGCCTTCTACAACATTTCGTACTCTTCCAATTTTTTCTAAAACTTTTTCTCTTTTGACTACTTTGTTTCTTTTGATCACAATACGCTCCAAATATTCAAACTTTAAAGATCCTACAAACAAGTTGTCCTTCCATTTTTTGTAAACCCCTGAGGTTGAAAATGCCATTCCGCTAGGAGCAATTGAAGGTACCCAGTAATAAAACGGTTGTTCCATATCTGGTTTGGATGTTTTGTTTGTAATTGGGGTACCACTGTAGTTGACTCCGTAGGTAATCTCTGGCCATCCGTAGTTGACCCCTTTTTTGATGATGTTGATTTCGTCCCCACCTTTTGGGCCGTGTTCGTTTTCCCAAACTTGACCTGTTTTGGGGTGGATTACCATTCCTTGTGGGTTGCGGTGTCCGTAAGAAAAAATAGCTTTTTTAGCTTCAGAATTGTTCACAAAAGGGTTGTCTTCGGGTATAGATCCATCTAAGTTGAGACGATATATTTTCCCACCATCTCTGGTAAGATCTTGCGGATTGACATCTCTATTTCCACGATCTCCAACTCCAAAATACACATGTCCCTCTTGGTCAAATACAATTCTGGAACCCCAGTGTTGTCCTTTTTTTGAGTTGGGAGAAGCTTTGTAAAGTAGATTGACATTACTCAATTCTGTTCCATTTAGTGTAGCATGGTATAATGCGGTGTTTCCTCCTTCTTCATTTTCTCCTGCGCTGATCCCCATGGTCATGTAAATGACATTGTTTTTTGAAAAGTTGGGATGTAGCGCTACATCCAAAAGTCCTCCTTGACCTCTTACGTAAATATCTGGGAGCCCTTTGACGGCTGTTTTTTGTCCATCTTTGACATAGTATAGTGTCCCAGACTTTTCTGTAACCAATAATTCATTGGAGTTGATGATGGCCATGCCCCACGGTATGTCAATACCTTCGACAACTACCTCATAAGAATAGTTGGTTTCTGTCGGAGTTTCAATCATGGGGGGGTTGTCCTGAGCGCAACCCAATTGAATGGTTAGTGAGAATGCAAAAATTAAAGTAAGATTTTTCATGGATAGGAACATTTGTTTTTAATGTAAAATTTTCACTAACATAATAAATTTAAAATATAAAAATAGAGAAAGCCGATCTTTTGTTTTAAAGCTAAGCTATTGGTGTATTTGGAATTACATGTGCAATTCAATTCTCATTTTTTCACCCGGTATTCTTGTTTCTATTTTTAAACTCGCTTCATTGGTAGAATTGTCAAAACGGCAATTGATACTAATGTTGTTGTCACCAGTTATAGTTTGGATAGCGGTAGATTCCATTTTGATTGTTTTAATTTGTTGCCAATTTGAGTTGTACACAACGGCTTCTTTGTCTCCTGTATACTTTAAAATCTGACCTTTCTTTAGGGATATTGGTAACTTAATTTCTTTATAGTTATTGAGTTCAAGTGTTATTTCACTGACATCTGTATTTATTGCGCTTAACACAAAGTGTAATGCTTGTGATTTTTCTGGATTATTAAATATAAAATTCGAATTTAGGGGCTCTCCAGGTTGTCTTACTTTTTTATTATGAGTAAAGATATTGGAGTGTATTTCCCACCAATTCCAAACCTTTTCTTCTACTTTTTCAATAGAAAATTCTTTAGAATTGTCACGCATGATTTCTTTCTGAGCTTCACTAAAACTATTTGAAATTCTTAACTTTTCCCAATCTCCGATCAATTCCAAAATCTGATCTGATTTTTTGTTTTGACTAATGCTTTTAGGATCCGCAACAAGGGCATATCCTGCGCTGTAACCTGCCGAGCGGGCAAGCAACCACTCAATATCTTCCACACTAGTGTTTGGAGTCATACGAAACCACCCCAGCATACCAGGCATATAGTTCCTTTGAAAGTAGGCTTGATTGTTAAATCGATACTCAGTTTGACTTTCTCTAAACCCTGCATACCAAGGCTCACCCCAATTCATTCTTGAATAAATATGCCAGAAAAAATGAGTAGTACGACTAGCATCAATGATGAGATGTTCTTTTAGTTCGGGTGTCAGGGTATTGTACCAGGTGTAAGGCATTAAAGACTCTCCGTATGTGCCTAGGCCTGTAGATCGGTTGCCTTCCAAGCCATCGAATGAAATTTGACGCATTCCTGTTTGGTTGTACAATTCTGCCAAGCGTTCTGACATTTCTATTGTAAGCTCGGCATTAGTTAAAAACACCTTATATGAATGGTCTAGGAGTTTTGAAATCTCTTGTTCTTTGTTGTGTGAACTAGGAGTGGTGTTGAATGCACCACGTTGACAATCCAATAAGCGCCAGGGTGCTTTGTCAGAAACCCTGCTGTAGCGAATCAATTCGTCTCCAATCATTACTGTTTTTAAGTTGTTGTTTTCTATAGCATTAAAAAAATCTGGTGCTGCTATAGGGATTTCAATTGCTTTGGAGTCAATTGCTTCCGTGATTACAGTACTTCCTGCTTTGGCAAGTCTTTGGTCAGGAATAGGAGTGACATACGGATCGTTTGTAGTGATAAAATTCGACAAACAATGCGTTCCTAACTTAACGCCTTGTAGTTCGGCTTTGTCAACACAGTTTTTCAACCCTTGAATCCCATTAGGAAATTCTTGTTTATTCAAGCCAAAATGTCCCCAACTTTCAAAAGTATCGCCATAGTGATATAAGTATTTTAGACCTGCTTTTTTTGTCAATGCAATGGCTTGGTCAATGGTTTTTTCTGTGAACGAAGTGATTAGATAGGCGGCATTGGCTTGAGGGGAAATTTTACCCCATTCGCCTTCAATAATGGGGTGGGGAAGTCCTTCATCAAGTTCTATTTTTCCAATATATTCCAATGCGTTTTGAACTGGAGCTCCAAAAAGTGCAATTTTAGAACCAATAACGCCACCGTCATCATAGGCAGGAGCAATTATTTTTTCTAGTTTGAAATCACTGATAAGGCGATCGGTTGTTCGGTTTCGGGAATACGCCTGAAGACTGCTTCCAAATTTTGTTGGTTTGGCAGCCTCCACCCGATATAGTACACTTCCGTCAGATTGGGGATGCATGTCTTTTAAATTTCCTTCTCTAAAAATATCAAAAGCAGGCATACGGTCACTTTCGTTCCAAGGATACCCTCCAAGTGTTTTGATGTTTAGTGATTGAATTCCTATAGCAAAACTGTCATCGCGAACAACACCTACGGTTTCCCCAATGGTTTTGTAAATTTCTGTTTGATAAGGTCCCCATTGAATCAAATCAATTTGATCATTGGAGGTAAGTGAACGTAACTCAAAGCTAACGTGAGTTTCTTTTTCAAGCACATCAATGAGAGCAATGTGATTGTTTTCGAATTGAATTTCCAATTGTCCTGAACTAAAGTTTGCTTTTTCTGCAAAGAGCCATTTTCCTTTAGACCGCAAAGAGAGTAATGGACTTATAGTATCTAGAGCGAGATGGTTTTTTCCTGTTTTTACTTCCAGAAGTTCATTGACGAATCCTTTATTATCTATGCTGATTTTAAATTCTGAGGTCTGAAAGCTAGCAACTGTAGGATTTTTGGTGCACGATGCTGTTAAGAGAAGGTAAGTAAAAAGGAGAAATAGCGATTTTTTCATCCTTAAATTTAAAATTTTTTGACAAAAGTGAATCTTTTTATAGGAGCAAATCTAACTGAGCTAGGTGTTTTAATTGGAATTTTCTTATTTGGTGCTAAAATCAGGAGATTCAATGCTTGGGAAACACGTTTCGAAAATTTAGCAAAAGCTTTTAGGGAGTGTAGACACTCCCAAAAACAATGCTCTAAATTAAGTCGGGATGACAGGATTTGAACCTGCGACCCCACGCACCCCATGCGTGTGCGCTACCAGGCTGCGCCACATCCCGAATAAACTGGGTACTTTTTGTCGGGGTGGCAGGATTCGAACCTGCGACCTCCTGCTCCCAAAGCAGGCGCGATGACCGGGCTACGCTACACCCCGAAAAAGTGTGCGCAAATATAACATTTAATCGATTTACTACAAACCTCAAGCGGCCTTTCTTGAAATTTTATTGGGTTTTAATTTTAATCCCCTGAGAATCTATACTAAGTCTGAGTTTGTCTTCTCCTTCTTTTGATTTGTAATTCAGGCTGAATTCTCTTTGGTCGTCTTTACAGTTGAGACACTCCAACACTTCACTTCCCATAATCCATAGTCTCCCCGCAGTATCGTGACTTCGTAATTTTTGATCATTTTTCACAGGAAAAGACAAGACTTCTCTAAGGTTTTCATCTAAATTTAAAACTTGCCCTTCTTTAACATTAAGCCTTAGTTGTACGGATTGATTTTGAAAACGTGATGAAGTGACTACTTTCCAAATGGGATCCAAAACAAGTTGATTTTCTTTTTGCTGCCAGTCATATATGATTTCTTTGGCATGATTTTGGGCTTTTTTCATATTTGAGCCATCTGCCTCATATTTGATTTCCAAATAGGAAGCGGGTGTCTTGCTTTTGAGAATGTTCAATTCAAAATTCTCCCCAATCCACCAATGCTCTCCAGACTCGTCCGTTAATATTTCTGAACGATCATATTCCCAAAATGATTCTTGAGCAGCGATTGCATTTTCTTTTAGGGATACGAAAAGAGTGTCCGATTCAGAGAGGTTTAATTCGTATTTTTCTGTTTTGGTAGCAGAAACGCTATGACTGCGTAATTCGTTGACTCCAAACAGAAGTAGGCTAATTAATGCTAAAAACCAGACTCCCAAAAGCACAAATCGACTTACGGTACCAAAAGTGGAGCCTGTTCGATTTAAAAATCGCAATCCAAGAGAAAATAAAAAGAGAAAAGGAATGAAAATGAGGAGAAATAAAGCAGTGATGAGTAATAGACTTGGGAAGAGGTTGAAGTCAAAAAAGTTGAAATAAAAATTTAGAGGCCATTCAAGTGTACCAAAAATCAAAAATATGACTAGACCTATAAGTAACCCGAAAATACCACAAGTGGAGATAATCACTAAAATAACTCCTATTATTTTAACGATCAGTCTTGGAATCAGGCTTAGAACCCTTTCTAAAAAACCGAAAAAAGTCATAGATTTTTTTTTTAACGAAGTTTTTACTTCTTCATAATCGATGTCTTTAATTTTTGAAGAAACACCTTCAAATTCTTCTCGAATTTTTTTTTCAATATTGGCAATGTTTATGGGCTCACCTTTCATGCTAAGTTTGTCTGCGGTACTTTTAGCTTCTGGAATTAGCATCCATAAAATAAGGTATAAAACCGTAATTGTTCCTACAGAAAAAAGCCCAAAAACAAGCCATAAAAGACGTACCCATGTGGTGTCAATTCCAAAATAATATCCCAACCCCGAAGCTACTCCACCGATGTATTTGTCGTCGGTATCGCGAAATAATTTTTTTCGTGCAGTTTGGGTTTGAGGTTCGTCCTCCAGATCTTCTTCCGAAACAAAGTCATTGGGTTCCCCCAGAATTTTAATTACCTCTTGAACATCGTCCATATTAATCACATAATCTGGATTCTTTTTGTGTTCTTGAAACAATTCTGCAATCCGAACTTCTACATCTCGCAGAATTTCCTCTTTCCCCTGAGATTTGGCAAAGGCTTTTTCAAGTTTGTTTAAATACGATTTAAGTAATTCATAGGCATTTTCATCAATATGAAAAAAGGTACTTGCAAGGTTAATATTTATCGTTTTATTCATCTAATTATTTTTTTGAGACAATGGTTTTTACAGCTTTATTTAAGTCATTCCAAGCGTTTTGAAGTTCTGCCAAAAATGCTTCTCCTTCCTTGGTGATTGAATAGTATTTTCTAGGAGGTCCAGATGTGGATTCCTCCCAACGGTATTGTAATAAGTTTGCGTTCTTCAGTCGGGTTAAGAGTGGATAAACAGTTCCTTCAACCACCAACATTTTTCCCTTTTTCAATGCTTCAAGAATTTCAGAGGTGTATAAATCATCTCCTGAGATCAAAGAAAGAATACAAAATTCTAAAACTCCTTTTCGCATTTGTGCGGTTGTATTTTCAATTTTCATAAGCGAGTAACTATGCAATGCAAATATATAAACAAAAAATAGAACTATGCAATACCTAGTACTATTTTATTTTTTTAACATTTCTCCAACATATTCAGTTCTTGATTGTGCTTACTTTAGGATTCTATTTTAAATCAAAAGCATGTCGAAAAACCTTAAATATTATCAGCAAATACTTCAAAAAGTAAGTTTTGATAGGCACCTTTTTTCAAAGGAACTGAAAAAGGCGTATGCTTTTTTAACTCCCAAAGATCGGGATCTATTGAGAAGTTGGGTTGCTGATTATGTGGAACATCGTTCTGATTTACAGTCCGTAGTTTTTTCTCTGTAAGGTTTATTTGGGTGAGATTAACTGAATGTTTTCAAATTTAATAGCACCTCTCACAATCCCTTCAATGGACTGGGACAGTGCTTCAATAATGGGGTATTTTAATTGACTTTTGCTCGAGACTAAACTGATTTCTCTTGCAGGCGCAGGGCTTTCAAAACTTCTCAACTTTTTCTTGTTTTCGTTTGAAAGGTTCCGGGTCTGTAAATAGGGGAGGATGGTCATCCATGGGCCTTCATTTGCCAATTGAATTAAAGTTTCAAAACTACCACTCTTTAGGCTGAATGATTTAGAAATATTTGGAGTTTTACACAATTTTAATACGTGATTTCTGAAACAATGACCATCTTCTAGCACCAATACTTCTAAATTTTCGACATCCTCTGGAGTTATTTTTTCAAGCTTAGACAAGGGGTGTGAGTTGGGGATGTAGCCATAGAAGGGTTCGTAATACAACGGCTTTTCAATAATCTTGGGATTTTCTAATGGGGTAGCTAAGATCCCTGCATCCAGCTTGCCTTCTATGATTCTATTGACGATAGAGGCTGTCGTTAAATCTTCTATTTTTAAATTGACTCCAGGGTATTTTTTTATGAAAGTTTGAAGAAACAATGGAAGTAAGGTAGGCATGACCGTAGGTATTATTCCTAAGGTAAAATCTCCTTTCACCTCTCCTTTTTCCGTAGCTACGACATCTTGCATGCGTTTGGCCTCCTCTACGATTATTCGGGCTTGAGTAAGAATTTTCTTACCCACAGGGGTCATGGCTATCGGTTTGGTGTTTCGGTTGAATAGTTTTACCCCTAGCTCATCTTCCAATTTCTGAACTTGCATACTCAGTGTGGGTTGAGTAACAAAGCATTTTTCAGCTGCTAAAGTAAAATTGCCCTCATCGGCTACAGCTAAGGTGTAAGTAAGTTGAGTTAAAGTCATTTTCTTATTGTTTTTTTAAAATTAATAAGAAATACTTATATAGCTTAGTGTAATTTGAAATAATTGCTGATTATTTGAATTTTAATTTAAGTTAATATAGAAAAAACTTATTCTAAAATTGAAACTTTCATAAAAACATTGGTTAGAGGCGCTTCTCGATTGTCAATTCGTTGTGTATTGATTTCATCAACAACTTCCATTCCAGCGATTACTTTTCCAAAGACTGTGTAGGAACCATCGAGATGATATGCTCCTGGAGCCTGCTTTACGATAAAAAACTCGTAAGGGGATGCTAGCTTATGGGGATTTTCTATTTCACTACTGGGCATTGAAATGACACCTCTGTGGTGTTTGTGTCCTTTTCTGGTGTCGGGGGGGAGTAGGTAGGTCCCGATTTCACCTCTTTTTTTTGAGGTTTCAGATCGATCTGAATTTCCTCCTTGGATTACAAAACCTGGAACGACACGGTGAAAGGTAGTTCCGTTGAAATAACCTTTTTTAGTAAGATAGATAAAGTTCGCTCGATGGTAAGGTGTGTTTTTAAAAAGTTGAATATCTATGTTTCCAAATCGAGTTTCAATCCGAACTTTATCTTCGGGGTTTTGTTTCTGATATTCAAAGAAAAAAGGGATGGCATTCTGATCGTCCAGTACGAAAGGTTTTTCTTTTTCCACCTCTTTATTTTGAGAGGGGTTAGATTTTTTTGATATAGAATCTTTTGATTGGATAATCGTGGTTTTTTCTGTAGAAGAATTGATCCCTTTTTTTTGTTTTTTAATACTGCACTGACTGAAAAGAATTAGAGAAACTACGGAGAATATAATTAGTTTTGTATGGACCATGGATTATAAGACTTTTATTGATTCCTTTTCAAAAGTAAAGGATTTCTCATTACCTGGGCTAAGTGCCCAATTGCGAGCAGCTCCCCCTCATCGTCTAAAGGAGATTCCTCTCACTTCTGCTGATTTCAAAAACGCCAAAAAGGCTGCAGTTTTACTCTATTGTTATCCCAAGGCAAATCAAATGCAGCTCTCTTTGATCAAAAGAACGGATTATGGTGGTGTGCATTCGGGACAAATAAGTTTACCAGGCGGTAAGCCAGAGCAGTTTGATGCCACATTACAAGACACAGCACTTAGAGAATGTAAAGAAGAATTGGGAATTCCTTTACAGACAGTACAAGATTTGGTTCCATTGACCCCTTTGTATATTCCACCAAGTAATTTTTTGGTAAGTCCCTATATTACACATGAATCTAGGTATCCTGATTTTTTTCCAGACTCAAGAGAAGTAGCAGCACATATAGAACTCCCCCTTTTTAAGCTTATGGAATTAGAATTAGAACAAAGAGAAATTCCTGATGGACCTTTTCATGGGAGCCCTGTCCCTTGTTATCTTTATGAAGGTCATATGGTATGGGGAGCCACAGCGATGATTTTAACAGAATTTAAAGTTGTTTTAACTGCTCTAAATTCGAATTAATTCTATCTTTAAATCGATTTTATGAGAAATGCCGATGTTTAAGAAAAATCCCTTTGGTCATTATTTAATTTTAAAAAAATGGTTGATTCGATATATGGGGTTTATGACCCATCGTCGGTATAGAGGATTTAATGAGCTAAAAATTGAGGGTTCTGAAATCATAAAAGAACTTCCAGAAACCAATGTATTATTCATCTCCAATCATCAAACCTATTTTGCGGATGTAGTGGCCATGTTTCATGTTTTTAATGCAAGCCTAAGTGGAAGAATAGATAGTATTAAAAATGTGGGTTATCTCTGGAATCCTAAGCTTAATATTTATTACGTTGCAGCAAAAGAAACCATGAATGCTGGACTTTTACCTCGTATTCTGGCCTATGCGGGTTCAATATCCATAGAGCGTACATGGCGTGAAAGTGGGAAAGAAATACAAAGACAAGTAAAAATGAGTGATATTTCCAACATTGGAAAAGCTCTTGATGACGGCTGGGTCATTACGTTTCCCCAAGGAACTACAAAACCTTTTAAACCTGTAAGAAAAGGAACAGCTCATATTATCAAACACTACCAGCCCATAGTTATACCCATTGTAATTGATGGCTTTAGGCGTTCTTTCGACAAAAAAGGGTTGATGATCAAAAAGCGAGGTATTTTACAGTCCATTATCATCAAAAAACCTTTGAAAATTGATTATGAAAACGACTCTATCGACAGTATTATGGAAAAAATAGAGTATTCTATTGAGCAACATCCTTCCTTTCTTAAAGTCATTCCCAAAGAAGAATTAGAGGCTGAAAGAATACTGAATGAAAAGCGCAAGTGGGACCTTTAGTTATCGAATAATACCTGCACAACTTATTCGTGAACCAGCAGCTCCCGAGGGTTGAGATGTCAAGTCATCTGCACCTTGATGTACGATAATTGCCTTTCCTATAATGTTTTTGGTTTCGTCATCACAGCCCAAACACCATTGATCTGTTGCGAAAGTAACCTCTCCATTTCCTTCATTGTCAGCCTCAAAGTTTCCGATATCACCTCTGTGATATCCCTCGGAAGATCCCCAAGCCCCGTGCGGCTGAAAGGTCGGATTCCAGTGTCCTCCAGTTGATTTTCCATCAGGAGAAGAACAGTCTGCTTTTTCGTGAATATGAATGGCGTGAGTACCTTCTGTGAGACCTGAAATCATCGCATTGAGTGTGACTGTTCCCTCTTCTTCGGTAAAAAGAACTTTGCCTTCAGTATTGGTGTCACTTTTCGCATTAAGTTTAAATTGCAATTGTTTTTTGGTTTTACGAACCACTTTTTTATTCACGTCATCCTCAGTAGTTAAAGCCTCTACTTTTTTCATTACTTCTTCATGAGTCCCCTCAATGATTTCAATTTCTTCAATGGTTTCACCTTCCACCCATTTTGTTGTGGTAATTTCCGCTTTGGACCCTTCTTCTGTCCTTTCAATTTTAACTTCTACTTTCTTTTCTTGTGTCTCCTTTTTGGCTTGGTTTTGACAAGCTATGGTCATAATTAATGAAAGGACTGCAATGAGATTAATGACTTTTTTCATGGATTATATTGTTTCAGTTAATGAGGGATTGAATTGTAAAAGTAATTATTTTTTAATCAAATAAAGAATCGCACGGAGGGGTAAAACATTCTTACAAGTAAATACATTCAGTATCTTTGTGTAAAAATCAAAGTGAAAAATTATTTATTTATCCTCTTCGGAATCCTATTTTTATCTTGTAAAACTACCTACTTAACTAAAGAATTTAAAATCGCTCAATTACCAATGGCACCCGATTATTCTCAAGAAGAGAGTTGGGCAGTACTTCCTCATATTTTTAATGCATCTTTAGAAGAGATAGTAGGCGAACCCCAACCGAAAAAAGCAGACGTTTTTTTTATTTATCCCACGTTGTTTGTGAACAAAAAGGATGCTGGGTGGAACGCAGATATTTATGAGACTTCAATACGTACAGAGGTACTAGAAAAAGCCGTTACTTTTCAGGCATCCGCTTGGGTAGCTGCTGCAAACTTGTACGTTCCTTTTTATCGGCAAGCTCATTATCGAATTTTTGTAGAGCCCTACGCGCAACAAGGCAAGCAAGCGGGAGTAATAGCCTATGAAGACGTTAAAAATGCTTTTGTACACTATTTGGAAAACTATAATCATTCCAAGCCCATCATTATCGCTGCACACAGTCAAGGAACCATTCATGCCAAACGACTTTTAAAGGAGTTTTTTGACGGAAAACCTCTTCAAAAGCAACTCATTGCCGCATATTTAATTGGATCGCGCATTATAGAAAATGAATTTAAAACCATCCCTGTACTTGAACAACCTGAGCAATTCGGAGGATTTGTAAGTTGGAATACTTACAAAATAAATCACCTACCCAAACAATACGAAGATTGGTACAAAGGAGGTGTGGTAACCAATCCAATTACCTGGGACCAAAGTTCTTCAGGACCCAAAGAGCTCCATTTAGGAGTTTTGGCTTCAGACAAACGCATCTACCCTAAAAGTCTTTCTGTAGAGAAAACGAATGGGTTGCTTTGGTCTACATTGCCTAAAATTAAAAAACGCTTTCTGTTGTCCTTTATCAAAAATTATCACTTTGCAGACGTAAACCTTTTTTGGAAAGACATCCAGCAAAATGCAATTTTAAGAACAGAAAATTGGCTCACACAAAATCAAAAATAATGTTAGAAAATATTTTAGAGGATTGTAAAAAGCAGCTGAGTGCCGCTTTACTGCACAAAAAGCATTCCTATCGTTATTTTACACTCGCAACCCAAAAAAAAGATGGAGGTTCTCATTTGCGAACGGTTGTTTTACGTGATTTTGATCCTTTACAAATGCAATTCATTATTTATACTGATTTGCGTTCCAAAAAAGTTGAGGAGTTAACAGATCACCCACAGGCTCAATTCTTATTCTATGACGCGACTAGACTCATCCAACTGGTGGTAGATGCCCATCTTGTGGAATGCACCCAAGATACCCACACATATCAAAATTTACCCGAACCTAGCAAAAAAGATTACAGTAGTAAACAAACTCCTGGTACAACTATAGAGAGGCCAGACCAAATCGTTCATGACTTTTCAAAGGGATATTTTACCAAACTCACTTTTCAAGCAAAACAATTGGAATATCTCAAATTAAAACGTCCCAATCATATTCGTACTTTATTTTGCGATTCTGACCAATGGAAAGGACAGTTTTTGGCGCCTTAATTTTCTTTGTAATACAATCAGTTTATTTTTCGTAAATTGATTTTTAAATTTTAAATCTTTAGAAATGCCATCAAAAAAGCCCAAAACTGAACCTATCCAACGCAGAACATTTATCAAAAAAGGAGTAGCAGCTAGTTCTCTTTTTATTGTTCCACGACATGTCCTTGGAGGTGTTGGTTATACCGCTCCTAGTGATCAACTTGCTTTGGCAGGAATTGGTGTAGGTGGAAAAGGAGAGAGTGATCTTCGAAATGCAACTGTCAATGGAAGAGAGCGTGTTGTAGCCCTTTGTGATGTAGATACCTCACCAACAAGTAGTGCCAAAAAAAGCGTGGATCGTTATTCAAATGCTACTTTTTATGAAAACTTTAAAGCAATGCTCGACAAGGAGAAGGACATTGATGCTGTGACCATTTCTACTCCGGATCACAACCATGCCCCTGCAGCAGTTTATGCAATGGAGCGCGGTATTCATGTGTATGTTCAAAAGCCTCTTACGCACAACATCTATGAAGCACGCCTTTTGACTGAAATGGCTCGTGAAAAACAACTTGTTACTCAAATGGGAAATCAAGGAGCTTCCAATCCAGATCAGTTACAAATCCAAAAATGGATCAATGATGGGATGATTGGAACTGTTACAAAAGTCAATGTATGGACCAATCGTCCAGTCTGGCCCCAAGGGGTGGCAATGTCGAAGCCAGATGCTTCGAGCAAGCCCGACACCCTTAATTGGAACCAATGGTTGGGCCCTGCAGAAGAAACTCCTTTTATTCCCAATATGCATCCGTTCAACTGGAGAGGTTGGTGGAATTTTGGGACCGGTGCTTTAGGTGATATGGGATGTCATTTGATCGACATTCCATTTAAAGCTTTAGGCTTAAAATATCCTACTTCTGTAGAATGTAGTGTGGGTACAATTTATTCCAAAATGTGGAATGCTGATTTTTATCCAGAAGGTTGTCCGGCATCTTCTTCCGTTTCTATTCAATTTGATGCCACAGCTAAAAATCCAAGTCCAATTCAGATGACATGGTCAGACGGAGGTATCAAACCCTTTCATCCTGACTTGCTCCCTGCAGATGTTAGTATAGAAGCCAACGGAGTGATTATGATTGGTGAAAAAGGTGTCATAACTTGTGATTCTTACGGAGAACATCCAAAATTGTACAAAAAGGGAATGCCTGTAATTGACGGTAGCCAAGTCAAGTCTAAAGAACCGGAGTTTGGACATCAACGCAAGTGGGTAGATGCATGTAAAGCTGGATTTGGTAGTCCCGAATACAACGCATTGACCTCTTCTTTTGATTATTCTGGTCCCCTTACGGAAACCGTACTGATGGGAAATATTGCGATTAGAAGCTATGTACTTCAGGGAAGAAGTTCAGATTCTTGGAGCCCTGACTTAATCAGCCGAAAAAAGCTATTGTGGGACGGAAATCAAATGAAAATCAAAAACCTAGAAGCCGCGAATCAATTTGTTACTCGGAATTACAGATCCGGCTGGGAACTAACTTAACTATTTAGATTTTGAAAATACTTGTCACAGGTGGCCTGGGATATATCGGATCCCATGTTTCGGTTTTACTACTTGAAAAAGGGGTGGATGTGATTATTCTGGATAACCTAGACAATGCACGAATAGAAGTTTTAGATCGTATTGAAGCGATAACAGGCAAACGCCCAATATTTGAGCAAGTTGATCTCAAAGACCAAAATCTGGTAAAAGCACTCTTTGCAACATATCCTGATCTTGATGGCTGCATCCATTTTGCCGCACATAAAGCGGTGGGAGAAAGTCTAAAACAACCCCTTCGGTATTATGAAAATAATATTGGAGGATTGATCCATATTTTAAAACCCTTGACCCGCCAAGGAATTCCATTGATTTTCAGCTCTTCTTGTACCGTTTATGGACAAGCACAAGAACTTCCCATTACGGAAGAGACACCCCTTAAACCCTCTAGTTCGCCTTACGGTTTTACGAAGCAAATGGGAGAACAAATTATACAGGACAGTTGTATCGCAAATCCCAATTTTAGAGCGATTTTATTGCGATATTTCAACCCAGTAGGAGCGCACCCCACTGCCCAAATAGGGGAATATCCGCAAGGCATTCCACAGAATTTAGTTCCTTTTTTGACGCAAACCGTAATTGGGAAACGCCCTATATTAAAAGTGTTTGGATCGGATTACGATACACCCGACGGGACCTGTATCCGCGATTACATTCATGTGATGGATCTGGCTCAGGCACATATAGAAAGCTTAAACCACCTCATTTCTTCTTCGCAAAGCCCTTCCTGTGAGATATTTAACGTAGGAACTGGAACAGGAGCAAGTGTACTGGAACTCATTCAAGCCTTTGAAGACGCTACAGGTGAAAAGGTACCTTACACGTTGAGCGCCCCTAGAGCTGGGGATACTGTAGTTGCTTTTGCCGATGTCACAAAAATTGAACGTAAATTAGGGTGGAAGGCCCAATATACCCTCCATGAAGCACTGAAAAGCGCTTGGGATTGGGAAAAACAAATCGATAAGAACCCTTAATTTTCAGTAACCTTAACCCCTTAATAATTCCTATTTATAATGAAACAAAAAGAAAATATCAATCGTAGAAATGCTATCAAAACTATGGCTTTAGGCTCCTCTGCTATGGTCATACCAAAGCTAAATCCAATGACAACCAATTTCTCCAACACCCCTCTAAAAGGTAATATAAGACAATCCGTTTGCCAATGGTGTTATGGCAATGTACCCTTAGAAAAACTAGCTCAAGAAGCAAAGAAAATGGGACTGATTGGTATTGACTTAATTGGAGCTGAAGGGTGGGATGTATTGAAAAAATACGATCTCATTTCAACAATGTGTTATGGGGATTTAGAAGGTAAATCTACACGTAGTCTAACTGATGGTTGGTGCGACAAACGCTTTCACAAAGATTTAATTAAACAATATACTCGCCACATTAAATTGGTTGCCGAAGCAGGATGGACCAATTTAATATGTTTTAGTGGAAGTAGAAGAGGGATGACTGATGCTCAGGGTCTTGAAAATTGTGTGGATGGATTGCGACAAATTCTGCCCATAGCAGAAGATTATGGGGTAATTTTACAGATGGAACTCTTAAACTCAAAAGTAGATCATGCAGATTATATGTGCGATAATTCGAATTGGGGAGTGGCCCTCTGCAAGGCCTTAGATTCAGATCATTTCAAATTGCTTTACGATATTTATCACATGCAAGTTATGGAGGGAGATATCATTCATACCATACAGGAAAATCACAAGTTCTATGGTCATTACCACACTGCTGGGGTGCCGGGACGAAACGAATTGGATGAAAAACAAGAATTGTTTTATCCCGCCATCATGAAAGCCATTGTAGATACTGGTTTTAAGGGATTTGTTGCGCAGGAATTCATCCCTCGTGACCGTACTAACGACGGTTTAAACGCTTTGGCTACAGCAGTAAAACTGTGTGACGTTTAAAACTTAAAAGATTTAATACTTCGCTGGTTTTCCGTTAGTGGTCGTATTTAAAATGAACGTTCTCAGATCGTCATTAGCTTTAATCAAATCTTCGTTCCGCAGGTACATCATATGTCCGCTTCGATAGCCTTTGAAGTAAAAACGACCTTTCATCTTGCTACTCGGATCGACCTGCCACATGGTATATTTAGCATTGAAATAAGTGGTTGCTCCGTCGTAATACCCTGACTGAAAAAGTACTTTTAAATAGGGGTTTTCAGCCATTGCTCTTCGTAAATCTTCACGAGTATTATCATTGTCGTTATTCCAAGGGCGCACAGGACCAAACATGTTATACTTGACATCGGTCTTAAATTTCAATTCTTTTTGTATGTAATGATTGATTGCGGGAGTGAATGAATGTAACCATGAAGTCAGCTCAGCACTGTAATCAGGTCCAACACCTACATCTTTCCGGTCGATTCCTAAATACCGCGAATCCAATCGTCCGATGGTATTTCCTTCCTCTCTTAAAAGTTCTTTCCAAAAAAAACGGTTGGGAACATCTAGGTTGTTTTGTAGAATTGAAGTTTTTGAAAGTCCAGAATACCGCGCCATTTTTGAAGCGATTTTTTCACGTTCGGAGTTGGAGATAAAGCCTCCTTTAGCCAAAGCTGGTATTAATTCATTGATAGCAAAATCTTCTACTTCGGGGAGCATATCCGTTAGATCTTTTTGCTGTAGGTCACTTCCCAATTGTTTATGGTACCAGGCAGTAGCAGCATAATAGGGTAAATTTAGAGCTGAGGAAACAGGACCACCTACCCGAATTACTTTATAATCTGCTGGAGAAACCATAATTACTCCATTGAGATACATCCATTGTTGCTCCTGAAGTGCTGCAGACAATCCCATTACTCGGGTTCCGCCGTAACTTTCTCCAATTAGATATTTGGGTGATTCCCAACGTTGCTTTCTACTGACAAATGTATTCAACCATTCTGCTAAATATTTGATGTCTTCGTTGATTCCAAAAAATTGTTTTCGGTCTGCTTTTTTTCCATCAACTTCTAAAATTCTTGAATATGCAGTGTTTACTGGATTTATAAATACAATGTCAGCCACATCCAAAATGGAGTTGGGATTGCTTTTATATCCGTAGGGTTGTACGGGATATCCTTCTTCATCTATATTTAAGATTTTAGGTCCAGTATAGGCGAGGTGCATCCAAGCCGAAGCAGAGCCAGGACCTCCGTTAAATGAAAAAATCAAAGGTCTTTCGCTACCGTTCTTGACGTCAGTCCTTCTGTAAAAAGTGTAAAATAGACTGGCTATAGGATTCCCATCTGTATCCCATACGGGTTGGGTTCCAGTATGCGCCTGATAGTTTACTGTATTTCCTTTGATTACCGTGGTATGATTTGTGACTATCATTGTATCTACAGGAATTTCTCTTTTTTGTGCCTGACTTAGTGAAATCAAACCCAAACAAAATAGATAAATAATTTTCTTCATTTTTTTATTTTTCAACAATTTACAAAAAAACCTCCCCAATATTGAGGAGGTTTTTATTTAAGATTCTCTAAGAGTTACAAACGAATTAATTGACTTTAATACGTGCGCTTCGATTAATGTTAACTCGTCTATTACTGGATCTTCCCTTAGCGGTATCATTAGAACTAACAGGTTTATTTTCACCATAACCTACGGTATTAAGTCTTGAATCAGAAATACCTTGTGATACGAGGTACGCTTTTACTGAAGAGGCTCTTTCTTCAGAAAGTCTCTGATTGTATGTGTCACTTCCATCACTGGATGCATGTCCTTCAATTGTAATACTAGCATTAGGATATTGATCCAACAAAACTTTTAGTTTATCGATTGTAGCTTTATCCACATTATCAAGTTTACTACTACTAGCGAGGAAAAGGATTCTATTTTCATCACTGTTGATAAAGTCAATAAGGCCTATGGGTTCGTCTGGACAACCGCTGTTTGCTGCAGTACCAGTCTCATCAGGACAATTGTCATTTTTGTCTGGTACACCGTCACCATCTCGATCTGCCCATGGGCAACCACTATTTGCAGTATCTCCAGAGACCTCAGGACAACGATCAACATTATCTGCTACACCATCTCCATCACTATCAGGACAGCCATTCATTTCTGCTGATCCTGCTTCGTTAGGACAGGCATCATCTACATCGGCAATACCATCTCCGTCAGTGTCAGGACAGCCTTGTAATTCTTCTGAACCTGCTTCTTCAGGACAACGGTCTTTATTGTCTGGTATTCCATCCCCATCTGTGTCGGGACAACCATTAAATTCTTTTAGTCCAGGAACATCTGGGCATTCATCTTTTTTATCAGAAACACCATCACCATCTGCATCTCCAGCTCCAAAGTTATAACTCAGTCCAATAATATGTTGAAGATGGTTGTATGAATCATTTTTTTCTTGCGTACCTCTATAAGATGTACTTAAATTGATGTTAAATTGGTCTCCAAGAGGTATATCAACTCCAACACCTCCAAAAATAGTTTTTCCACTTTCACTAGAAGGGAAAGCACCTTCTTTGTCAGTTTCATCAGCAAAGCGGCTTAATCCATAGCCGCCAAATAGAAAAGGGATTACGTTTTCCTCGCTTAAGTTGTAACGTAGAACACCGTCTAAATAAGAGTAGTCAAGGTCCAAATTTTCTTGGGGTTTTGCGCTTCCGAGTCCATACCGAACTCCGATTGAGAAACCAGAGGATATGTATCGGGATAGACTAAGTGCAGGTGCACCAAAAGTTAATGCAGAGTCGACATTATCTCCTTGCAAGTTGATCAAATCAGCACCAACTGCAATAGCCCAAGGGTTTTCACTAGTTTGGGCATTTATAAATAAACTAAAGCCAAAATATAAGGTAAAAATTAAGGGTCTAATTGAATTCATTTAAACTATTTTAATACTCAAATATAATATATTATCAGACTCAATCCATATTATTTAATAATTATTTTGATATTTAAGGCTAAAAAAAAGTCAATTTAAAATATTGAAATTAATTTTAGCTTATAAAACTTGATGAATCATGAATAAAACAGGTTTAACATTAGTGTTAATGGCTCTGATTCTGAGTTGCCAAAACACTACCTCAGAAAACGAATGGATTGCATTATTTGACGGTACAACTACAGAAGGATGGAGAGCTTACAACGGAGATGAAATGCCTCCAGGATGGAAAATTATCGATGGGATTTTGACCTTCAAAACGGATCAAATACTTGAAGAAGATTATGACTACAAGGGAAGTCGTGACATTATTTACGGAACAGAAGAATTTGACAACTTTGAACTCTACGTGGAATGGAAAATACCAGTGGGCGGGAATAGTGGTATTTTTTATCATGTTCAAGAAGGATATGGCGGTCCCCCAGAGGTCGCACCAGAATACCAATTGATAGACGATGAGAATTACGCTTCAATTCATAATTTGGTAGCCTACAATACAAGTGTGGGATTTGACAATCCTGCAGAACTTCATCCCCTCCAACGCACAGCATCTGACTATGCAATGCATGCGGCAGATCCGGAAGTTAAAATCTTAAACCCTGCCGGGGAATGGAATAGTACAAGAATAGTATTTACCGAAAAAGAGGTGCAGCATTGGCTGAACGGAAAAAAAGTCTTGTCTTTTGTCCCCTGGTCTGAGGCATGGTATGAAAAGAAAAATTCAGGAAAGTGGGATAATACCCCAGATTACGGTAAATTTAAATCCGGATACATTGGTTTTCAAGATCACGGGAGTGACTTATGGTTTAAAAATATTAAAATCAAAAAATTATAATATCATACAAATATGAAAAAAAGAGATTTTTTAAAAACATCCGCAGCCTTAGCTTCAACAACGTTACTTCCTTCTTCACTTTTAGCCTCTCTAGGGACAACACAAAGTCGTTTACGGACAGCACACATTGGTGTTGGAGGAATGGGAGCAGCAGATTTAGCCTCTATCGCTTCACATCCATCTGTGGATGTTGTTGCACTTTGTGATGTAGATTCCAAAAACTTAGAAACTGCAAATCAATTATATCCCAATGCCAAAACATTCAAAGACTACCGCGTGATGCTTAAAGAAATGGCAGCAGATTTTGATGCCGTAGTGGTTTCTACTCCTGACCATACGCATGCTCCTGCATCTTTGCTGGCCATGGAAATGAATAAACCAGTGTATTGTCAGAAACCCCTGACGCATTTTGTCTCCGAAGCAAGAGCCATGAGAAAAATAGCTGAAAAGAAAAACTTGGTCACACAAATGGGTATTCAAGTGCATTCTTTTTACGATTATAAATTAGCTACCGTTTTGATTCAATCGGGAATCATTGGAAAAGTGCATACTGTTAGGGCTTGGTCTCCAAAGAACTGGGGGTATGACGGACCAGCTCCAAAAGGGAATGATCCTGTACCCGAAACACTGGATTGGAATTTATGGCTCGGGACTTCAACAAAACGTCCCTATAAAGCGACCTATTATCACCCTGGAAACTGGCGTAAATTAGTAGACTATGGCTGTGGAACTCTTGGTGACATGGGAGTTCATATATTTGACACGCCCTACAATGCGCTTGCATTGGATGTTCCTTTGACAATTAAAAATAAATGTAGAAAACCCAATGGATATGGATTCCCAGAAAACAACAACGTTACTTATACCTTTCCTGGGACAGAATTCACTACTGAAAACCTAACATGGATTTGGTCAGACGGCCCTGGCGCCCCCACTAATCACAAGGATTTAAAGCTCCCCAATAAAGATAAACTACCCTTGCAGGGAGCTATGTTCATTGGAGAAAAAGGACGTTTATTATTGCCCCACTTTATGGAACGTCCACGCCATATTGTTGACGGGGAATATCAAGAAATTGATATCAAAAAATACGATCCTAATGACACGCTAGGAAACACTAAAAACGATTACGAAAGAGATGCGCCTAAACATTATCATCAATTTGTAGATGCCTGTCTGGGTAAAGACAAAGTCTCGGCGCCTTTTTCTTATGCTTCTCGATTGACAGAAACCATACTTTTGGGAGTAATTGCAGGACGTTTTCCAAATAAAACATTGCATTGGGACAACGCAAATGCCCGTTTTCAAGAAGAAGAGGCGAATGAATTTTTGAGTGGAATGTACCGCGACTTTTAAAAACAGGGTAGATGATTCGTAGAGATGCATTGAAAAATATTGGGTGGATTACAGGTGGTGTGTTTATGCTACCCTATGCTTGTGACCTCACTCCTGAAATCAACTATTCTAATTTTCCATTAATTAAAAAAGAGCAACAAGAGCTTATCGGGGCAATCTGTAAGCGGATCCTAACTGAAGATTTTGAAAAATTTCCAACCCCTGAACCCCGAGGTCACTTTGTATTGACGATGGTAAATGATTGTCTAGATGCAGAAGAAAGAGCCGAGTTCTCCAAGGGTTTTGAAGCGTTTCAATCTCTTTTTTCTCTACCAAAAGAAAGTACTTTTCAAGAGTTGTTACCCAAAGAGCAAGAAGCTCTAATTTTAGAAAACCTCGAAGATCAAGAAACGGAATTAGGACTTTTTTTAAACCACTTGAAAACCTTTTCTCTTTTACACTTTGAAACTTCGGAAAATTATATGAAAAACTATTTAAATTTTGAATTCATGCCAGGACGTTATCTGGGAAAAGTTGCGGTTTAATTCTAATTTAATTTCATGATAAATACTTTCGATACCATTGTAGTAGGAGCAGGCATGTCAGGAGGCTGGGCAGCTAAAGAATTTACAGAACAAGGTTTTAAAACCTTACTCCTAGAAAGGGGTCCCAATGTAGAGCACCTAAAGGATTACCCAACCACCAACATGCAGCCCTGGGAGTTTAAACACCGAGGAAGGTTGACCGCAAAAGAGATAGAAGACAATCCTGTAGCGAGCCGTTGTTATGCTTTTAGAGAAGATGCCAAACATTTTTTTGTCAAAGACAAAGAACATCCTTATGAACAAGTCAAACCCTTTGATTGGATTCGAGGATATCAAGTAGGGGGAAAGTCCATCATGTGGGCACGACAAGTGCAACGCTGGAGTCCCTATGACTTTGAAGGACCCGAAAGAGATGGATTTGCTGTAGACTGGCCCATTCGTTACGAGGATTTAGCCGATTGGTACACGTATGTAGAAGGTTTCGTTGGAGTAAGCGGAAATAAAGATGGGTTGGATAGTTTACCCGATGGAGATTTTTTAAAACCCTGGGAATCCAATGTAGTAGAGGAATACTTTAGTCAACAAGTTAAAAAACATTACAGCGACCGACACGTAATTTACGGTCGTTGTGCACACCTTACGGAGAGTCGCCCCGTGTTTATAGAACAAGGGCGAGGGTTGTGTATGAGTCGTAGAATTTGCCAACGAGGCTGCCCCCTAGGAGGCTATTTTAATGCCAATTCAACCTTGATTCCCTGGGCGCTTAAAACAGGTAATTTGACCTTAAAACCCAATTCCGTAGTCCATTCGGTATTGTACGACGAAACCAAGCAAAAAGCAATTGGCGTTCGAGTCATAGATGCCATTACCAAAGAAAGTCAGGATTATTTTGCTAAAGTAATTTTTCTCAATGCAGCAACTTTAAATACCAACTTGATTCTTTTGAATTCAAAATCCAACCGTTTCCCCAACGGTTTAGGGAATGACAACGGTTTACTAGGGAAATACATTGCCTTTCACAATTACAGAGCGACGATCAGTGCGGAATACGAAGGATTTCCAAACTATACCCTAGAAGGAGCGAAACCCACTACACATTACGTCCCACGCTTTCGTAACCTTTACAAACAAGAGACCGATTTTTTAAGAGGTTACGCGGCTGGTTTTGAAGCATTTCCCTTGCGAGAAACCTTGAGAGAAGGAATAGGAAACGATCTAAAAAATCAACTGCTGCAGACCAAAGAAACGGGTGTTTGGGGCGTTGGTTCCCACATGATGGGCGAAACCCTACCCAAGGAGTCCAATCAAGTCAGCTTGGATACCGAAAAAACAGACGAGTGGGGAATACCCTTGTTGCGCATTGATGTGGACTATGATGACAACGATGAAAAGATGATTCAGGATTTCTATGAACAATTTTCAGAGATGTATTCCAAAGCTGGATTTACCAACATCGTAACAAATGACAACGGCAGACGCCCCGGAAATGACATCCACGAAATGGGAGGAGTGCGTATGGGCAAAGATCCAAAAACTTCCTTGCTTAATGCTTGGAATCAGATGCATGAATGTAATAATGTATTTGTAACCGATGGCGCATGTATGACATCTACTTCTACTCAAAACCCCTCTTTAACCTTTATGGCGATTACCGCTAGGGCTGCAAATTATGCAATTCAGCAACTGAAAAAGGGAACGGTATAACTCTTAAAATTTAATTTATTAAGTGTTTAGTTCAGTATAAATCTTAAATTTGAGTATGAAGAAAGTAATCACCTTTGGTGAAATCATGTTGCGCTTAACCCCACCAGAGTTTTTGCGTTTCTCTCAGACCAACAGCTTTGATGTGGTCTATGGAGGAGGGGAATCCAATGTAGCGGTATCTCTTGCCAACTATGGCGTCCCTGTAGAGTTTGTAACTCGTTTACCCAACAATGATATTGGACAATGTGCATTGATGGAAATGAGAAAACGCAATGTAGGAACCCAGCATATTATCCAAGGTGGAGATCGTCTTGGTATTTATTTTCTAGAGACTGGAGCGGTGAGTAGGGGCAGTAAAGTCGTTTACGACCGTGCCCATTCTGCCATGTCCGAAATCCAACCTGGGATGGTGAACTGGAAAGAAGTATTTCAGGAGGCACAATGGTTCCATTGGACGGGGATCACCCCTGCGATTTCTCAAAGTGCTGCCGATGCTTGCCTAGAAGCTGTTAAAGTAGCTAGCGAAATGGGAGTGACCATTTCTACCGATTTAAACTACCGAGCAAAACTTTGGAAGTACGGCGGGGATCGTGAAAAAATCATGACCGAACTGACTTCCTATTGTGATATCATACTGGGAAATGAAGAAGATGCTGAAATGCATTTTGGAATCCAACCTGAAGGATTAGACATTACCACCCAAGGCGAAAAGGTTAAAGCAGAAGCCTTTTTATCCGTATGCCAGCAAATGCAAAAAAAGTTCCCCAAAGCTAAAAAAGTAATTACAACCTTGCGAGGTTCGATATCTGCCTCCCACAACACTTGGGCTGGCGTTTTATATGACGGAAAAACCATGTATGAGAGTGCACAATATCAAATCACCCATATCGTGGATCGAGTAGGAGGAGGTGATTCTTTTATGGGCGCCTTGATATATGGTCTTATTCATTATCCAAAGGACGACCAAAAAGCACTGGATTATGCGGTGGCAGCCTCATGCTTAAAGCACACCATTAAAGGAGATGCAAATTTGGTCACAATAGCAGAAATTGAAAAACTAATGAGCGGAGATGCCTCGGGGCGTGTCGCTCGATAATAGAGCGTATGGCACAATTTTCTAGAATAGAAGTAGTACAGCAAATGAAAGAATCAGGTATGGTTCCCTTATTTTACCATCCCGATATTGAAGTGGCAAAGTCCGTTTTAAAAGCCTGCTATGATGGGGGAGCACGGTTAATGGAGTTTACCAACCGCGGTGATTTTGCATTGGAAATCTTTACAGACTTGATCAAGTATGCCCTTGCTGAACTTCCCGGGATGATACTCGGAGTAGGATCGGTAACGGATGCTGCGGCAGCTTCCCAATATATGCTGGCAGGGGCAAATTTTGTCGTAACTCCTGTTTTTAGGGAAGATATTGCCATCGTATGTAATCGACGTAAGGTACTTTGGTCCCCAGGCTGTGGTTCTTTGACAGAGATTGCAACGGCAGAAGAAATGGGCTGCGAACTAGTTAAGTTATTCCCTGGGAGTACTTATGGACCTGGTTTCGTTAAGGCCATCAAAGGCCCACAACCCTGGACATCAATTATGCCAACAGGAGGCGTTTCTACAGAAGAAGAAAACCTGAGAGGTTGGTTTGACGCCGGAGTGACTTGTGTAGGAATGGGATCCAAATTAATTTCAAAAGAGATTTTAGCAAACAAGGACTATAACGCTTTAGAAACAGAGGTTCGTTCTGTTTTGGAGCTGATCCGAAAGATCCGAAACTAAGCGCGTTTTTAAAGACTGTAAACCACTCGTGCCGTAATAAATCGCGGTTGAATAAAGGTAGTGGCATTAAATACTGATATGGTATTGGCACTGTTTCGAACTTGGGAGCTGATGTTTAGTAGGTTGGTTGCCTTTGCTTCATACTCCCATTTAGAATCTTTGTCTTTTCGATAAGAAAGAGATGCGTTCCAAATTTGAAACGACTGACTGTTAGCACCTACTTGTTCTTGTACATTGTAGCTATAATTAGACCTTAATGTAAATTTTTCAACAATGTAAGCATCAAAGCTTACAGATGGAGCTCTGGTAACGAATTTGGTTTGTCGTTCTCCTTGTAGGTTGTTTGTAATACTGTATCGATAGCTAAGATTGAAGTTAGGAGCAACCAGAAAATTTGTGCGGATACTGGGGGTGTAGGTTTGTGTAAACCCTTCATTTACTGATTGAATTTGCTGGATGAATTGGTTGATTTTACTATAATTGAAACTCGAATTGAAACTCGTTCTTACCTTCCCAAAAGTCCTTTGAATTCGTCCAAAAACACTAAAATTTTCATCGGCGAAAGAAGAATTGAAGTAGGTGCTGGTTCGGACAACGCTTTCAAAGTCAGTTAGGCTTCGAATTTGGTCACTGTTTTTGGTGTAGGCAGCCCTGGCAAAGACATTGGTATAATTGAATAAATTGAAACTACTGTAGAGCAAACTTAGATTGTGAGACAGGGCATTTTGCAATTCAGGTGCTCCATATTGCAAACTGTTATAACTGTTAAAAACCAGCCCTCGGGCCAATCGGGTCACATCCGTAAATTGATTTCTCATATTGTAATTTAAAGTCAATGACTCGCCTTTTTTAAATTGAATACGAGTTTCAAAATCGGGTAATAATTTTAGAAAGTTGTCTTGTACAGTAATTCCTAATTGTATGTTTTTATTGCCATAGGCATGTGCAGAAAAGCCCGGGGTAAAAGTGAATTTACCTGTTAGAAATCGATAATGAACTCCAAAATACGCATCACCAAAATTGTATTCTACAGCATTGTCTACCAAGCCTTCATTGAAAATAGGTTGAGGTTGGAATTCAATATTGTTTTCTAAAAATTGAAAAATGGAGGAATTGAATTGTTGTTGACTTACAATAGTTCCAAAGGTGAAATTGATATTACTTTTTTTACCTATTAGATAGTAATAATCCAGCTTGGCATCCAATTGATTGGATTTTATTTTTCGGTTTTGAGCCAAGTTGTAGTTCTCCAAAGAAAGATTCAGCCCTACCGCAACGGCAGTAGGGTCAAAAGGATCCATTCCGTCAGGATTGTTTTCTAAAACAGCATTGTAAAAAGGATCTTCGTATTTGATGACGTTTTGCGCTTCAAAAGCAAAAATATTTTTTTCATTCAGAGTATAATAATAGCTTAGGTTTTGATTGATGTTGTAGGGGGTGATTTCCTCTTGCTGGGTGGTTGCTCCTAGTACGGAAGAGGTATTGTCTTTATATTGAATATCGTTAGAAATTCGTGCCAATACATCATAATCGATTTGGTTGTTAAAATTGGGTTTATAAGAAGCACTCAGTTTGAGCAAACCTTGATTGGAAGTTTCGGTATTGGTTTGTTCGGTATCTTCATCGGGTATCCTCAAACTTGCATTGGTATAACGTATGGAGCTGATTTCTTTTGAATTGATCTGACTGCTATTGAAGATTAAAAATCCGCTCAGGTCAAGAGTTTTTTGAGGAGCGTAACTAAAATTTGCAGACACAAGTTGGTTTTCAATTCTAAGCGCATTGCGTTGATTGGTCAAAAAATTCAAACTGTTATCTCCTAAATCAATACTGGTTCCACTTCTTCGACTGGGAGTACTAAAGCCACCTCCAAATCCTCTGATGTCTCTTCTTGTTAAGGCCACCTCCCCAATATTATTTAGGTCGCTTATTATATTGATGCTGTACTTTGGATTGTAATAAAAAAGTTTGGGTTGTAACAAATAGAGTCCTTCATCAGGCGCATCACCGAGGCCGCCTGTTACATTTCCAAACCAAAAACTTTCTTTCCCTTCTTTGAGTTTAATATTGATCGCAAAGTTATCTTGATTGTTTCTTACTCCGCTCAGTTGACCCACTTCCGCATAGTTTCTAAGGACTTGAATTTTATCTACTGCATTGGAAGGGATATTTTTAGTTCCCACTTTAGTATCTCCATCAAAAAAGTCTTTTCCATTCACCATCAGTTTGGTTACTACTTTACCTTCAACTTCTATCTGACCATTTTCATTTATTTGTACACCAGGTAATTTGTCGATTATATCTTCCAACTTACGTTCAGTACCATTTTTAAAGGAGTCTGCGTTGTATATTAAAGTATCTCCTCGAACCACAACGGGCATAGTAACCACAACTTCGTCCAAAAGCACATCAGCGCGAAGCACATAGTCTTTTAGTATATTTTCTTTTTGAGTTTTGACAGTATCGTTTATGCTGATCAATCCAATGAAACTAACTTGGATTTTATATGCTGTATTGTCTTTGAGGTTTAGTTTGTATTTGCCCTCCTGGTCGGAAAGTGCATAGGTTTCGAGTCCATTTGTCAACTTATTTAGGGCTACGATACTCGCAGATTCCAATGGTACATTAAGACTATCAACAATAACACCTTCCATTTTGATTTGAGCAAAAGTAAAGGTATACAGTAGGGAAAAAAAAAGTAAAAAATTATATTTCATGAAATTTGATTCGTTTGAAAACGAAAAGAGTTACCCCCTCCTTCTTCCTCTGTTGTTTCTCATCTCTAGCATTTTGCTTTTGATGGTTTGGCTGTAATCTACTTTAGTGATTTCTTTTCCTTTTTCAGGCATTTTGATTTCAGCTCTTTCGGAGGGGTTTAGAGTTACTTGGGAACAAAGCATGGTAGTATTTCCTGCGCTCACTTCTAGTATTAGCCCAGGCAATCCCCAATACTCTGCAGGACCTTGTTGAATTGGAATTTGAAGGGTGTACCAAGCTTCGATAGCGGTAAGTTTGATCTCTTTATTTTCGTCTTCATTCAAATCGCCCCAAGAAAAGTTAAACCAAGTGAGTTCATGAGTGGGAACCACCGCTGTAGCTTTAAAACAAAGATACTTTCCGATTTGTTTAGATTCAGACTCCATCTTCCATTCTATGGGCTGTAGTTGATCTTTGACCAAAAATTTTTTACCGTAGAACTCTTGCTCTTGGATCAGCTTATTTTCGTTTACATTTTTATATTGTTTTCCTCTCGCAAAATTGCTTCCCCAAGAATCCGTAGCACCAGAAATAGCTTCTACCTTTTCTTCTTCATAGAAAAGTGACTCAGATTTGTTGAATGTTAAGATGAAGGTTTTTTCTAATCTGTTTTTCAATCTATTTTGAATCTGTTTCTTTTGGGCTTCACTCATCCGTGCGCCCCAGGCACCCAATTCCATTTTTGATTTAGAAAAATAATACGCTTTTCCTTGAAATTCTTGTTGGAATGTGGAGTCCATATCTGTTCCTACAAAAGAGAAAAGTAAAAACACTAAAAGGGTATGAGCTAAGTTTACGAACATATTGTTTTTTTGTTTTATAAAATTAGTAAATAATTAAACAAGAATACTTTTTAATAAATTTTATTTTAAAGTAAGTCTAGTGGAATTTATTTTAAAAAATGGTTTCTTAATAAATCACTTCATCAGAAGGTAATTTAGGTAAGTCATATTCTCCAAATTCAATAATCGTTTTGAGCTTGGGAGTTAATTCTATCTCTCGGGATAAATTTCGTTTAGATTGAAAAATAAAGACCTGTTCCAAAGATGGAAAATTAGACAGATGTTTGAGATAGATACCGTTTATTTCTGTTTCTACTAAATATAATTGCTTTAGATTTTTATTTTTTTGTAAAGCTAGAATTCCTTTTCCTGTAACCTGGGTGTGGTTGAGTTTGATTTGGACTAAGTTGGGAAACTCGGCCAATAGGTCAAAAATAGAATCGTTTACCGCGCTGTAGCTTAAGTCAATGCTAACCAAATGTTCTTGAATTCCATTTAAAAGCTCCATCTGTTTGTTCTCGAATTTCGGGACGTTTAGGGTGCTGATTTTGAGCAAGTTGGATTCCCTGCTTACAGGAGCAATCAAAAGGTCTTTAGCTATCAAATCTCTTAAAATTTTTGAATCTGGGGCATCGAGGGCTATTTTGGGATAGAAGCGTTCTTCTTCTTTGGACAAAAAGGGATCGATTAATGCGCGCGAAGTTCCAAGTTGTTCTAGGGTTTGATTTTGTGGAGCACCCAATTCAATCCAATAACTGATAAAGTCAATTTCTGCTTTAGTCAACTGTTTTTTAGACTTAGGAGGCATATGCTTTTTTTCTTCTACAGGTAAATGAATTCTTAAAAAAAGTTCACTTTGTTCAGGCTTGTCAAAATTGATGATGGATCCATTTTTACCTCCTTGGACAAGTGCTTCATAATTGTGAAGTTTCAGTCCTCCTTTGGTTTTTTTTGGATTGTGGCAACTGACACATTTATTGGATAAAATGGGTACCACGATTCCGGTGTAAATCGATTGTTCGGAATAATTTTTTTCATTTAATTGAAGGGTTTTGGTTTCATTTTCGATTCCGAATAAAGTGGAAGAGACTTCTGCCAATGGTTCCGTAAGATGGTCTTCACCATGTGTAATATTCCCGCCCAGATGACCCGTAAAGATCAAGCTAATCAATAAACTTATTGAAAAGAAAGAGCGAGGTAGTCGCTTTAAAATCGTTTTCTTTCCGAGAAATATATAAAACCCCATCGAGAGAATTAAGGTGAGTATGCCCAAATAAAAATGGCCTTGAACGGACTCCCATAGGTAGCCTTCTTGTTGGTATTGTAAATAGCCTGAAAGGATTGAAAATACACCACTTAGAAGCACCCAATACAAAATGAACTTTAAAATTTTTTCAGACTCCTTAAACTTGGATCGATTGAACTCTAGGAGTTGAGCAAGTAGAATAAATCCAATGGGTAAATGGACTATTAAAGGATGAAAACGACCGATAAACGTCAAAATACTTTCCATAAATTTATTTTGTCAATTTCATTCGTTCCATAAGGGCATTCATAATAAATAAATTTCCTTCCCACTGGTTACTTAGGGGCTTTTGAGTAAAGGGTTCAGTTGGAAGGTAATTTGGTGGACCAAATTCTGTAGTAATTGTGGGAATTTTTCCTTCCTTCCACCGTTTTTTGATGACCGTCTCCCAGAGGGACAGGTGTCGCTCCAAAGTAGTTTTCCATTCTGGTGCTTGAGGATTGTTTACCTGTGGACCTTCTTCGAATCCCACTCGTGCATGAATATGTTGTGTACGATCAAGAACTTCATCCAAAAGAGCCTCTTGTTCCAACAATAAGGACTCATGAACTACCATCCAGTGACTTATATCCAAAGTGAGTTGAAAATCTGAATTAGCATCTAAAAACTTTTTGGTTTCAGGAAGTGCATAACTAAACCTTCCTCTATGAGTTTCATGTGTGATCGGGATTTGATGGATTTCACTTAGTTCATTTGCTAGCTCCAAAAATGCGTTATTTTGTTTCACGGTAAAGAAATCACTTCCTGTATGTGAATTGATGGCGTGAGGCTTTTGTTTTATGGCTTTCATCAAATCATTACGATAGGCAGCAATACTTTCTTGAAATGGGAGACTTCTATTCGTGCCACAGAGATAAATGACTTTTAAATCGTATTTTTTTAACCCTTTGGACACCTCTTCTTGAGCGGTGGAATTTGAGGGAATCCAAATTTCTACTCCGTCATAACCTGAGTTTTTAGTCTTGTAGAAAAAATCTTCCCACGAACCTTCAAATCCCCAGTTGGTCTGAAAAAACAGAAGGTTATTTTGAGCGAGCGTCATTTGTAGGCTTGAAACAACAAGAATTAAAATTTTATTAAATACATTCATTTCATCTTGAATTAAGTTAGAATCTCATGAATGACACGTCCCTCCACATCGGTCAATCGGAAAGGTCTTCCCTGAAAATCATAGGTGAATTGTTCGTGATCAAAACCGAGTAGATGTAAAATAGTAGCTTGGATGTCATGAACGGAAACTCTTCCGTCTATTCCTCTAAAGCCAATTTCGTCTGTGGCACCATGTACATACCCTTTTTTTACTCCACCTCCCGCCATCCACATGGTAAAGGCTTCGCCTTGGTGGTCTCTGCCAATTAAACTATTTTGTATACCTGCACGATTTTCCCACATTGGAGTCCTTCCAAATTCACCCCCCCAAACCACAAGTGTTTCTTCCAATAAACCCCGTTGTTTTAAGTCCAGTAACAATGCTGCTACAGGACGATCCATATCTCTACATTTATTTAAAAATCCTTTACTCAACGCTTCTGATTCGCTTGCCCCATGCGAATCCCATCCCCAATCGTAGAGCTGTACAAAGCGCACTCCTTTTTCGACCATCTTTCTTGCCAAAAGGCAATTGTTGGCGAAGGCTTCTTTCTCAGGCTGTACTCCATACATTTCCTTAATATAATCCGGTTCATCATTGATGTCCATCACTTCAGGAACGGAAACCTGCATGCGATAAGCCATTTCATATTGACTGATTCGTGTCAGAACTTCAGGATCTTTAAACTTTTGATATTCTTTGTAGTTAATTTCATTAATTGACTGGATGACTTTTCTTTTGAGATCTCTGGAGACCCCTTCAGGGTCTTTTAAATAAAGTACTGGATCGCCTTTGGAACGGCAGTGCACCCCTTGGTAAATTGAAGGTAGAAACCCATTCCCCCAAAGGCTTTTTCCTGCATCAGGAGTACCTCCTGAAGTTAAAACCACAAACCCGGGGAGGTTGTTGTTTTCAGATCCCAAACCATAGGTGATCCAAGAGCCCAACGAAGGTCTTCCAAATCGTGCACTCCCTGTAAACATTAACAACTGTGCTGGACCATGGTTAAACTGATCCGTATGTACCGCTTTTAAAAAAGATACTTCATCGACCACCTTTTTAAAATGAGGAAGGTGGTTAGAAACCCAATTTCTTGACTCTCCAGCTTGGGTAAATGTGGCCTGTGGACCTAGCATATTGGGTACCCCTTCGATAAAGGCAAATTCCTTCCCTTCAATCAACGATTCTGGACAAGGTTTGTTATGTAATTTTGCTAATTCGGGTTTGTAGTCAAACAATTCCAATTGAGAAGGAGCACCAACCATGTGAAGATAAATGACACTTTTCACTTTGGGTGATAGGGGGGAAGGAAGAGGAGCCATAGGATTTAAAGCTCTTGCCGAAGTATAATCGTAGGCTTTTTGCTGGTCGAAATTGCACGAATTCAAAAGACTCCCAAGAGCAATTCCCCCAAGTCCTAGAGTGCAGTCTTTTAAAAAGTGACGCCTACTATTCAGCTGTGCTTCTAATTCTTTATTTTCTGCGATAAGCTTTTTTAAATTATCCATGTGTCAAAAATTCATCTAGATTCATAATAGCATTGGCCACAATACTAAGGGAGGCTAATTTTTTATCAATTTCCTTTTCTTGATTAAAAAAGTTTTGAAGTTTTTCTGGGGCTTGATCAAAATCTTGATAGGCCTCATTAAAAAGGGTTTCCAATAATTCCAAAACTTCAGGATCAATTTCTTGATAGACTGCTTTACGATACATTTTTCGAATGGCTTCTTTCTCAGGCTGAGCTACATAGGAAGAGGCTAGTTGGAATGCAGCCTCCAAGAAAACGGGATCATTTAAGGTAACCAAAGCTTGCAAAGGTGTATTGCTCGGAGACCTGCGAATCAGACATACTTCTCTACTTCCAGCGTCAAAAGAAATGAGTGAAGGGTAAGGACTGGTTCTTTTTAGATAGGTATAAATTGCCCTTCGGTATCGGTCTTCACCTTTGCTTTCTTTCCATAAGTTACCTAAATAAGCGTGTTCCCATATCCCATCGGGCTGAGGTGGCATTACCCCGGGTCCATACTTTTTGTGGCTCAATAAACCCGAGACATAGAGCGCTTGATCCCTTATTTCTTCTGCGCTCAATCTGAGCTTTGGACCCCGCGCATAAAATAAGTTCCCTGGATCTATAGCGTATTTAGTTTCCTCTATCACCGAACTTTGTTTGTAGGTAGCAGACATTAATATCATTTTTATAAATTGCTTCAAACTCCATTGTTTGGTATGGATAAAGTCTGTCGCCAACCAATCCAAAAGCGCTGGATGTGATGGCGGTTCCGACTGGGTGCCTAGATCTTCCAATGTTTGTACAAGACCTCTACCAAAAATTTGATACCAAATCCGGTTCACCATTGTTCTTGAGGTCAATGGGTTTTGTTCACTTACTAACCATTTTGCTAGACCCAAACGGTTTTTTTCCCATGCATCGTCCCAAGGGTTTAAAGAGTTGGGAACCCCAGCAGTCACTTCCTCTTTTTGAATCAACCAGCTTCCGCGTTCAAATAAATGCGTTTTTCTCCTCATAAAATCTTTATTTTCTACCATTATTGGAGTTAGGGTTTTTGGATTGTTGAGAAGGGTATTGAAGAAGCTTTCTATTTCAGCAAATCCTTTTTGCTTTTTTCCAGGAAGCTCAGGGACGAAAGAAAACCAATGCAGTGAAGCGATGATTTGGTTGGGGTGATATCCATTTTTAGCTGTGGACATTCGTGAAGGATTTTTAGCTTCTATGAACAAATCAAACGGTTCCTCAATCTTTTTAATTTTGAGTTTTGCATATTGATTTTTAGGATTTTTAAATTGCGGATCACCTAACTTGTTCAATTGGATGTTACCAATAATTTCTCCTTGGGGATTATTTTTTCGAAAAACCAAAATGGTTTTGTGCTTTGTAGGGCTGTATTTAAAAATCAAATTTTGATTACCATTCGTACGCATGTTTTTATACACTGCCTGACCTTGGTTTCGAAGGGAAAGGGTGACTCCAGAAACATAAGCGTTATCAGAATCTAGAGACTGGGTATTGTGAGCTTGATACTTAGGTTCTAGAAACTGGAAAAAATCACGATAAAAATCATGGGTCTTTGAGTCTCCGTATTGTTCAATCCATGCCAATAGGGACTGCATTTTTTGATTGTTATCCTCAGAATAAGAACGCAGGTTAGGAGATTCGTCCATTAGGTCCTCATCACGAGTATTATTAAAAAAAGAAAGCAATTGGTAATACTCTTTTTGGCGAATTGGATCGTAAGGGTGGTCGTGGCATTGGACACAACTCATGGTAGTGCTTTGAAAAACATCAAAAGTTGTATTGACTCGATCGATAACAGCAGCGGTTCGATACTCCTCATCGGAGGTTCCTCCTTCGTCATTATTCATTGTATTGCGATGGAAAGCAGTTGCCAATAATTGATTGTAAGAAGGATTAGGTAGAAGGTCACCCGCCAACTGCTCTATTGTAAATTGGTCAAACGGTAAGTCCTTATTTAAGGATTTTATTACCCAATCTCGATATGGCCAAATGGTTCTGCCACGGTCAGCTTCGTAACCTTTTGTATCTGAGTATCGTGCTAAATCAAGCCACCAACTAGCCCACTTTTCACCAAAACTGGATTGTGCGAATAAACTGTCTAAATAATTTTCATAGGAAATCTCTTTATTGACAAACGAATTAAAGAGACTTTGTTGGGGAGGTAAACCTGTAATATCAAAAGCAACTCTCCGTGCAAGGGCATGGGGAGTGGCAGGCGTATTCGGTTTAAGTTTAGAATCTTCCATTCGTGCAGCGATAAAATAGTCAATGGGGGTTTGTAAAAAATTCAAAGTTGAAAACTTCGAATTCACCTCGGGAAGTTCCTTTTTTTCTGGGGCTATGTAGGCCCAATGTGTTCCCCATTTCGCCCCTTGATCGATCCATTGGGTAAACAAATCAATTTCTTTTTTGCTCAAGGCTGGTTTTTCATAGGGCATTCGCAGTTCCAAATCGGTTTCGTGAAGCCGATCAATCATCCTACTTTTTTTTGAATTCCCAGGAATGATAGCAGGAGTTCCTTCACTTGTGTTTCCTAGTGCTTCTTCTTCAAATAAAAAACTAAATCCTGCATTCTTTTTTACACCTCCATGACAGGTGATGCACTTGTCATTGATGATGGGTTTTATTTGGGTGTTAAAATCTACAGATTCCGATCGTTGGCAGCTAATAAAAAAGATTAAATGTCCTTGAATATACAGTAAGGAAAAGCCTTTGAGCCTTTTTTTAAATCTGTGTAATATTCTATTACGCTTTTTCAATATATATATATATAAGTTATGAAATTACTAATTTAAATTTAGTTTTAATCGAAAAGAGGGGGATAAAAAAGTATTCAAAGAATTAGAATAAATACAAAGGAATGCAATCGAAAGGTGTGGAAATAAGCTTTTTTGGGATACACTTTTTGGGGATTTTACAAGCTTTAAAATTTATTTAAGATGGATTTTTTATTGAAAAGTCCTTGATTGTATTTTTTGAAAAAAGGAGTAAGACACTTAGGTTTACAGGACTTTTATATTTCATTTTGTGTTTGGAAATGGAGAGTAACTATTTTTGAAAGTATTTTTTGAGATATAAATCCGAACTCTTCTTCACATTAAATATAAAATTATTCCTAACTAATAGTTAAATATTTCATAAAATATTCTAAATTTGTTTTTTTATTAACTATAAATATAACATATGAACAATTTTAAATATTCATTCTTACTATGGATATTGAGTATTTCATTCGTGTTTGCTCAACAAACGGTTACTGGTCTCGTTACAGATGACCAGGGTTTCCCACTTCCGGGAGCCACCATACTTGAAGTAGGAACTTCAAATGGTACTACCACCGATTTTGATGGTAATTTTACTATTGAAGTGGGTGACGATGCTTTTGTGTCTA